>URGL01000112.1 GCA_900547405.1 uncultured Eubacteriales bacterium | reverse complement strand
TCACGCCTTACGGCGTGCCACCTTCCCCGTGGGGGAAGGCGACCTCCGGCGGGGGCTGCCTTGCAAAATTAGAACACGACTCATAGGATATTTCTCTCTCTTAGGTGCGATTCTGATTCAAATCGGCTTAAAATTCCAGGCTATTCGCATTCAGTAAGAAATACTTCATTCCCAATTGCACTCCCTATTTCCGTGCATCTGCACACTTTTTAGTAATGATACTCTGTTTGTCCCCAGGTAGGATGAAAGCAGTTCTTTCCCCTGCCCTCTCCAAGCAGGAGAGGGCGCAAAACCCCCTGTGCATTTTCACAGCCTGGGGGGCTCGTTTGCTTATATGCGTTTTCCCATCTCAAAGGCCCGGTCCAGCACAGGCTGACCTTGGATATCTCCCGGGTCCCGGGTGTTGCAGCCAAAGAGGTATCCGCCGATCCTGCTGTCGGCGAAGCAATCGACGTAGAGGCGGAAGCTCTCCAACATATGGGCCATGTAGCTTTCCTGACTGGCGGCTCCGGTAGAGAAAAGATAGAAGGTCTTGTGCGTCAGGGCCTCCTCAATGGCGAAGGAACGGTCCAGGGCCCGCTTCATGGTGGCGGTCCAGGTGTAGAAGTAGATGGGATTTGCCAGGACAATGACGTCGCTGCCCAGCATGGCAGCGTAAACCTGCTTCATGTCATCCTCCTGGATGCACTGGCCCCTGTTTTTCTGGCAGGCGCAGCAGCCGAGACAATCGCCAATCTGTTTGTCCCGGAGAAAAATCTCCGTCACGGTGTGACCCGCGGCCTTGGCACCTTGGGCAAAGGAATCGGCCAAAGCCGCAGTGTTACCCCGGCGGCGGGGACTGCCTTGCAAAATTAGAACACGACTCATAAAATATTCCTCTCTCTGATGTTATTTTTTCTTTTTCTGTTCTGTAATGGTCTCAATTGTCTTTGTCACGACGCTGTTTAGCTGAGCGGCATTTTTAGGAGTAATGACGGATGCGCCAGTGCGCTGCTCCAGCGCTTTTCTGGCAATCCCGGCAACCTCTCCACCCTGCCGGGCGATTTCGACACTTTCGGTAAATCCGTTTGGCTTCTCTGCCGCGGAAATGTCCCGGGTTGAGGTCTCTGCCAGCATATTCAGAATGATCTCGGTTGTAGACATATTGTCCCGAAGATTCTCTTTTTTCAAACCCTTTAAGTTTTTATACTGTCTGGTGGTCATGCCAGACCAGGCTTTCGTGATCTCGTCGGTCAGGATGGCGTATTCCCTGCCCTGCTCCACCCCACGGGTCTGCCACTCAGCGGTGAGCTCATTCCGCACCCGAATGGACAGCAGCCGCTGGTGTACCCAATCTACGGAATATCCTTTTTTCAGATAGGTCTCCAAGGCTCGGTCAATGGCCTGTTCCGGGTCGATGGTTTCTTCGATCCGCTCCCGGCCGACCTGGGCAAGCCAGAGCTTGAAAGGCTCTGCTTTGGGGGAAGGGATAGATTGAATGATCCGAAGCACCTGCTCCGCGGTTGCCGCAAGTACTTTCCGTTTCTTCCCTGTAGTACCAACCATTTCTACCTGGGGACAATTTGTCCCCAGGTAGGATGACAGCAGTTCATCCCGCTTTCTCATTTTTTTGAGATAGTCTGTTGGATTTGTGCTTTCCGTCAGCACCGCAATCACATCGACCACGGAAAAATACCATTCTTCCCGCTCCTCATCCCAGGCCGTGCGTATGGAACGCTCTTCAAATTTCTGAATTTCTGCTGTGTGTTCTTCCTGCATAAATAACTCCCCCTGCCATGGTTTTTCTGAATTATACCATAGCAGTGGGAGTTTTACCAGTGGTTCACCCCATCACGCAGGCAGATTCTGTATACATTCTCATAGGCCCGGTCCAGGCGAGGACCCCCTACCCTCTCCTGGGAGAGGGTGGCACGCCGTAGGCGTGACGGGTGTGGGGCGGTACAGTGTCCGACCTGGTACCGCCCCTCTTCCGCCGCTGCGGCGGCACCTTCCCCCAGGGG
>URGL01000111.1 GCA_900547405.1 uncultured Eubacteriales bacterium | reverse complement strand
AAGCCAGAAACATCCTGGTGGAACGGAATCTGCGGCTGGTGGCCCATGTGATGAAAAAATACTACGCCCAAACCGCTGACCAGGAGGACCTCATCTCTATTGGGACCATCGGGCTGATGAAGGGGGTTACCACCTTCGACCCATCCAAAGGGGCCAGGCTGGCGACCTATGCGGCACGGTGCGTAGAGAATGAGATCCTCATGTACTTCCGCGCCCAGCGAAAGAGTGCCCAGGATGTCTCCTTGTCGGACTACATTGACACAGGGGCCGATGGAGCGCCGCTGGAGTTGATGGATGTGATCAGCGAGGACCGGGATCTGTTGGAGGAGCTGACGGCCCGGGAGGCGGAGGCGCTGGTGCGCAGGGCGGTGGAGAAGTGCCTGACGGAGCAGGAGCGGCAGGTGATCCGGCTGCGGTATGGGCTGGAGGGGGAGGAGCCTCTGCGGCAGCGGCAGGTGGCGGAACGAACGGGGATCAGCCGGAGCTATGTTTCCAGGATCGAGAAGCGGGCGCTGGAGAAATTGCGGGCAGAGCTGGAAGCTTAATGTTCACCGCCGTACTGCTCCAGCACCTCACGGCAAAGGGCCTTGCAGGCCTCTTTGATCCGGGTGGGGTAGAGAATTTCCGCTTTATTACCAAAGCCGAGGATCCAGCTGAGAAACATGGGGGATTCGTCCACATTGACGGTGAAGACGAAGTGATCATCGCCGTCGGGGAAGAGCATGGTATTCTGGCCGAAGCGGTCCATGACCACGTTGGTCAGGCTCCGGTGGAAGCGGAGCTTGACGGCCACTTCTTCTCCGGCGAACATATGGAACCGCCGGGCGGCGTAGTCGTATAGATTCTTGCCGGTGAGCTCGGGGCAGGGGACCCGGGGGGCTTCCAGGATCTGGATCTGTGCCATCCGGTCCACCCGGTAGCTGGTGATGCCGTGGCGGGGAGAATGGGCCAGCAGGTAGCAGTTCTCGTTGTCCTGACACAGGCCGTAGGGGCTGGCGGTATAGTCCTTGTCCCGGTAGACCCGGGTGCCGTCCAGTCCCCAGTCGAAGTAGCGGAAGGTGATTTGCCTGCCCTGGTCAATGGCATCCTGGATGGTGTCTACATTATAATAGATGGACTCGTTCATGCTCTTTACCCGGCCGGAGACCCACAGGTCCTGCCGCATGAGCCGGGCCTCATCCTCGTTGCATAGGGTGCAGAGCTTTTCAATCAGCTCTCGGGACTTTTTCTCTGTCAGGAACCGGCTGGACTGAACGGCATTGATCAGCAGCTTCAGCTCCGGCGTTTCGAAGATGCGGGAGGCTACATAGTAGCCGCCCTTTTTCCCGGGGGCGGTGATGATGTCCACGCCGTAGTCCTGCAGGGCGCGGATGTCTGAGTAGATGGATTTCCGTTCCGCTTGGATGCCGTGGGTTTTCAGCATGGCGGCGAGCTCCGCCGCTTTGACGGGATGGGAAGAATTGGAATTCTTTTGCAGGTGATCCAGAATGTACAGAATTTTCAGCTTCTGATTGTCGGATTTCGGCATAAACAGGCACCTCACAGTTCCTTTTTTCATAGTATAGCACAGAAAAAGCCAGGCGGAAAAGGAAAATTTGCATTTTCAATGAAAATGTGGTAGAATGTCCGAAAAAAATTCCGCAAGGGCTGCCTGGATTCTAGAGATGGCCCATCCTCCATATAGGAAGGACGAACGCAATGACCTCATTACAAACGATTCTGGACCTGATTGCCCAGTCCAGGGGTACTTATGCCGATGTTTTTACGGCGGTTTCCCGGTATATTGTGCCGGCCCTGGCGGCCTGGCTGCTGGTGCACTGCGCAAGACCCCTGATCTCCTTCCGGCGAGAGCCGGAAATCTGGGCCTGGCTGAAGTTTACAGACGGCAGCCAGGTGGCGGTGACCCACTGGGAAAACGTCATTGGCCGGAGCAAAAGCAGCGACATTACCATAGCCCTGTCCACCGTATCCCGAAACCATGCAGTTCTGACCCGCTACGATGACGGCAGCTGGACCCTTACCGCTGTCTCTTATACACATCTCCGAGCCCACGAGACTCCTGAGCATCTCGT
>URGL01000110.1 GCA_900547405.1 uncultured Eubacteriales bacterium | reverse complement strand
TCCCCATAAGGTAATCGCTCAGTGCCGTTCGGTCGGCAAAGCGCAGCATCCGGTAGGGCTCCTGAAAGGCAACCTTTTCTACAAAATACAGCGTTTCGTCCTCCGCCGTCAAAAGTACGCCGACATGCCCGACAAACAGCAGGGATTCCTCCTCGGTCGGCTTATCATGGAAGAATACCGTGATGAGGCGGATTCTTTCATTCTCCCGAAAGGTAACGCCGCGGGAAGCCCATTCCTCTTGTACGGTTTGTACATGACGCTTGATCTCCGTAGTATCCTCCGCCTTCATGGAGGAATACAGTGCGCGGAAATCTGCAAGGCTGCTTCCGCCCAGCGCATCGGGATCTGTTTTCAGCGCTTCCTCGTCCACAAACAGCACATCTTCACCGGCATTGATTTGAGAGTCTGCGCTCACGGAGAGGAAGTCCCCAAACAGGCTCATGGCGGTGATCCGGCAGTTATAGCCCGGAAACGTCCCGTTTTTCGCCGTCCATTCGTCCTGCATGGTATAAGGGTCATATTTCGTATACAGCAGCCCTGCTTCCTCAAAGCCATCCGTAAGCCATTCCTGCTTCACGCTGTCATGAAAGTGGTCCACACGGCGGAAAAAGCCCTGAATACGCCCAACTGACACACCAGCATCGGAGAGCAGCTCCTGCAAAAGCTCCCTTGATCCACTGTCGTTCAGGTTCGTGTACTCGATCCTTTCCAATGCCGGTCGCTGCCCGGCTGCGCCGCAGCCTGCAAGTACGGCGGCAATAAGCAGAACACATATCATAAAAGTGATTTCCCATCGTGATCTCATAGTTCTAATCTATCCTTTCTTTGGCGATTGCTCGATTTGCTGAGGTTATTATAGCACCGGGTCATAAATCTTATGTATAAAGTGCGGCTGCGGAGATGTTCCTCTCCGCAGCCGCATTCGCGCTTATTCCCTTCTCTTTACCCGCCGCCGCAGTTCTCCTCTTCGGTTGAACCAGAACATGGCCAGGCCGTTGATGCCCAGGGTGGCCAGGATCACCAGCACCGCCTGCCAGATGAGGCACTTGACGGTGAGCCAGGCCATGGCGGAGATCTCCATGGAGCCAAAGCCCAGGCTGATGAAGAACATGACCAGGGTCAGGATCAGCCCCAGGCCCCCCAGGACCATGCCGGCGATGCGCTGGGTGAAGCGCCAGGCGTGGACGCTGCCCATGCCGAAAAAGCAGCGGTAGCCAAAGTAATAGTTGGCCTCTTTGGGGGCCAGGAACAGATAGCACAGGCCCAGGATCAGCAGGATCACCGGCCCTGCCATCACGCAGATCCGGCAGAGCAGCTGGATCTTTGAGAAGATGGTGTCTATCTGGGGCAGCATCTCCGCCGGGTCCACCCCGTCCAGGATCTTTTTGATGGCGTCGAAATCCAGGGCCGCTTCCGTCGCGGCGGTGGCTGTGGTAGTTAACATTATTTTTCCTCCAGGAATTTGCTGATCTCCTTCATAAAGCTGCTGGCGTCCTGGAACTGGTGATAGATGGAGGCGAAGCGGATATAGGCCACCTCGTCTACGGGCTTCAGGCGCTCCATGACCATCTCTCCCAGCCGCTCGGTGGTGACCTCCCGGACCAGGGAATCCCGCACCGCCTGCTCGATCTCGTTGGCAATGCGCTCCAGCTCCACAATGTCCGCCTTTCGCTTATCGAAAGCCCGGATCATGCTGTTGACGATCTTATTCTTATCAAAATTCTGTCGGGAACCATTCCGCTTCACCACCAGGATGGGCAGTGTCTCCACCACCTCGTAGGTGGTGAACCGGTGCTGGCACCGGGCGCACTCCCGCCGGCGGCGGATGCTGAGGCCATCCTCCGAATGCCTGGAATCGATGACCTTACTTTCCTGATCTCCACAGAAAGGGCACTTCATAGCGCGATCCTCCCACACCGGGTTTTTATGGAGAATATTATACCAGATGGGAGGAAATGTGTAAAGCCCGAATTTTGGTTCCCAAGCCTTCCCCGTAGGGGAAGGTAAGGAATACCCCCGCCGGAGGAAGCCTTCCCCTACGGGGAAGGTGGCCCCGCAGGGCCGGATGAGGGGTCCCCTGCCCTCTCCTGCCTGGAGAGGGTGCCGCCGCAGCGGCGGGTGTGGAGGGGACCCC
>URGL01000109.1 GCA_900547405.1 uncultured Eubacteriales bacterium | reverse complement strand
TCCCCTCCACACCCGCCGCTGCGGCGGCACCCTCTCCAAGCAGGAGAGGGCAGGGTCATAAATGAAAGGAGATTTTTATAATGGCATTTTCTATCAATCCCGGTATCTGGCCGGTTATGATCACCCCCTGGACCGAAGACAACAAGCCGGACTACAAGGCCATCAAGGGCCTGGTGGACTGGTATGTAGAGAAAGGCTGCGCCGGTATTTTCGCCATGTGCCAGTCCAGCGAAATGGCGTTCCTGACCCCTCAGGAGAAGCTGGATATCGCCAAGGCCACCGCTGACGCGGTAGATGGCCGGATCCAGGTTGTGGCCTCCGGCCACACCGCCGACGACAAGGCCACCCAGTTCAAGGAGATCGAGGATATGATGCAGATCAAGGGCATCGGCGCTTACGTGCTGGTCTCCAACCGTCTGGATCAGAAGAACGAGGGTGAGGCCGTGTTTGAGGCCAACGCCCAGGAGATCTTCGACCGCTACCCCGAAATCGACTTCGGTATCTACGAGTGCCCCATGCCCTGGAAGCGCCTGGTCTCCACCGAGTTCCTGCGCCACGCCGGTGAGGAGGGCCGCATGGTCTTCCTGAAGGACACCTGCTGCGACTATGAGCTGGTCCGCCAGCGTCAGGCCGCCGTTGCCGGTACCCCCCTGAAAATTTTCAACGCCAACGCCCAGTCCTGGTTTGACAGCTGCGTCCACGGCGCCGCGGGCTACAGCGGCGTTATGGCCAACTTCCATCCCGACCTGTATAAGTGGGCCTTCGACCACAAGGACACCGACTATGAAAAGGCCCGTCTGGTGGCGGATTTCCTGACCACCGCCGCCATGATCGAAATGCGTGTCTACCCCTGCAGCGCCAAGTACTATCAGAACAAGTACGCCGTGCCCATGTCCACCTTCGCCCGCAGCAACGACCGGGCCAAGCTGGACAAGAACGCCATGGGCGAAGTAGAGAGCATGCGGGCCTGCGAGCAGTACGTCAGAAAGCAGATCGGCCTCCTGTAACAGAAAACCCTGGGGCCCACTGCAAGCAATAAAAAGGAGCGTTTCTTATGCTGAAAAAACCCAAGATCCTCGTTGTCGGCAGCTTTATGATGGACCTGATCGCCTCCACCAGCCGGGCCCCCAAGGAGGGCGAGACCGTGGTCGGCATGAAGTTCCAGACCGCCCCCGGCGGTAAGGGTGCCAACCAGGCCGTACAGTGTGCCCGTCTGGGCGCAGACGTGACCATGGTGGGCCGCGTCGGCGCGGACTCCTTCGGCACCATTCTCAAGAATGCGGCCAAGGATGCCGGTGTGGACGTGTCCCATGTGACCGTGGACCCGGAGGAATCCTCCGGCGTGGGCCACATCACCCTTGAGATCACCGAGCACAACGCCAAAAACCGGATCACCGTCTGCCCCGGTGCTAACTTCACCATGAAGCAGGAGCACATCGCCTGGCTGAAGGACGCCATCGGCCAGTATGACATTGTCATCATGCAGCTGGAGCTGCCTATGGACATTGTTGAGACCGTGGCCAAGTGGGCCAAGGCCGCGGGAGTCCCCGTGATGCTGAACCCCGCCCCAGCAGCCCCTCTGTCCGACGAGCTGCTGGCCAATGTGACCTACCTGTCCCCCAACGAGCATGAGGCCGCTCTCATGTCCGGCCACGAGATCGATGTCTCCAATGGCATCAACATGGAGGACGTGAAGACCGTAGCCGGTTGGTTTGAGGACCGGGGTGTCAGCAAGCTGATCATCACCATGGGTGAGAACGGCTCCGTGGCCGCCTCCCGGGATTCCGTCAGCCACACCAATGTGGTGAAGATGCCCCACGTGGCCGACACCACCGCCGCCGGTGACTCCTTCGTGGCCGCCTTCTGCACCGGCCTCACCGCCGGTCTGCCGGAGGGAGAGGCTCTGGCCTTCGCCAGCCACACCGCCGCCATCACCGTGTCCCGGATGGGTGCCATCCCCAGCCTGCCCACCGTGACGGAAGTCCAGGCCCTCCTCCGGGAGCGGGGCTACAACGGCTTCGATGCAAAGGAACTGGACGCGCTGAAATAACAAAAAGCCCCCTCATCCGTCACGGCCTCTGGCCGTGCCACCTTCCCCGGAGGGGAAGGTTTCCTCCCGGCGGGGGCTTCCTCCGGCGGGGGAATAAAGCCCTCTCCTGCTTGGAGAGGGTGGCAGGGCGAAGCCCTGACGGGTGTGGAG
>URGL01000108.1 GCA_900547405.1 uncultured Eubacteriales bacterium | reverse complement strand
TCCTGGGAGAGGGTGGCAGGGCGAAGCCCTGACGGGTGTGGGGCGGTACCAGGTCGGTTCTGCATCCCGCCCCTCATCCGCCGCCAAGGCGGCACCTTCCCCCAGGGGAAGGTAAGAAAAGGAGAGATATTTTTATGGATACCATCGAACCCCTCCACGTTGACCCGGAGCGGGGGCTCAGCGCCCAGCAGGTCCAGGACCGGCTGGATGCCGGCCTCCACGGGGGCACCGCCCAGGGAGCCGGACTCAGCGAACGGGAGATCATTCTCCGTCACTGCCTGACATTCTTTAATTTTATTTTCATTTTTCTGGCGGTCCTGCTGCTGATTGGCCGGTCCTCCCCGAAGAACATGGGATTTCTGGGGGTCGTGATCATCAACACCGTCATCGGCATTGTCCAGGAGATCCGGGCCAAGCGGGCGGTGGAGAAGCTGTCCCTGGTGGCCCGGCGGCCGGTGAAGGTCATCCGGGACGGGGCCGCCCTGTCTGTAGACCCGGAGCGCATCGTCCGGGACGACATGGCCGAGTTCGGCCAGGGGGACCAGATCTGCGCCGACGGGATCCTGCGCGCCGGAGAGCTCCATGTCAACGAGTCCCTCCTCACCGGCGAGGAGGACAGCGTGGATAAGGTCCCGGGGGACCGGATCCATTCCGGCAGCCTGGTCCTCTCCGGCCGGGGCCGGGTGGAGCTTACCGCCGTGGGGGCGGACTCCGGCGCGGCAAAGCTGAGCCGGGAGGCCAAGGCCAACCCCCGGGGGAAGAAATCCGAGATGATCCGCGCCCTGGACCGGCTGATCCTGTTTCTGGGCATTGCCCTGGTGCCTGTGGGGGTCATCCTCTTCCATCAGGAATACAAGGTTCTGAACCTGGGCCTTCAGGAGAGCACCGAGGGCACCGTGGCCGCCCTCATCGGCATGATCCCTGAGGGGCTGTATCTGCTGACCAGCGTTGCCCTGGCGGTGTCCGCCCAGAAGCTGAGCCGCCAGCGGGTCCTGGTCCAGGACATGAACAGCATCGAGACCCTGGCCCGGGTGGACGTGCTCTGCGTAGACAAAACCGGCACCATTACGGAGCCGGATATGGTGGTGGACAATGTGATCCCCCTGGGAGATTCTCTACCCCCTGAGGAGCTGGAAGACCTGCTGACCGCCATGTACGGCACCACGGAGCCGGACAACGCCACGGCCAAGGCCATGAAGGAGCTGTTCTCCGGAAGCAGCAGCCTGGTCTGCTCCAAGCGCGTCCCCTTCTCCCCGGAGACCAAATGGTACGGCTGCGAATTTGAGGAGCGCGGCAGCTTCGTGGTAGGCGCGCCGGAGTTCCTCCTGCAAGACCGGCCGGACAGCTACGGCATTGGGGACTGGGCCTCCCAGGGCTACCGGATGCTGCTGCTGGCAGCCTACGCGTCCCCTCTGGAGGCGGGGAAGCTGGATGCCTCCCTGGTGACTCCTCTGGCCCTGGTGCTGCTCACCGGCAAGCTCCGGCCCAACGCCAAGGAGACCTTCGCCTATTTTGCCCGGCAGGGTGTCACCGTAAAGGTCATTTCCGGCGACAATCCCGCCACCGTCAGCCAGATCGCCCAGCAGGCCGGGATTCCCGGCAGCGAATGCTACATCGATGCCGCCACCCTGGACACTCCGGAAAAGATCCGGGAGGCGGCCCTTCACTACACCGTCTTCGGCCGGGTGACCCCCCAGCAGAAAAAGGACCTGGTGGCCGCCCTGCAAAAGAAGAAGCACGTGGTAGCCATGACCGGCGACGGCGTCAACGATCTGCTGGCCATGAAGCAGGCCAACTGCTCCATCGCCATGGCCTCCGGCGCCGAGGCCGCCAGCAGTTTAAGCAGCCTGGTGCTGCTGGACTCGGATTTCTCCGCCATGCCTGGGGTGGTGGCCGAGGGAAGAAGGGTCATCAACAATATCCAGCGGTCCGCCAGCCTGTTTCTGGTGAAAAACATTTTCTCCTTCTTCCTCTCTCTCATCACCCTGTTTACCGCCTGGCCCTATCCTCTGGAGCCCATCCACCTGACGGTGATCTCCTCTCTGGCCATCGGCGTTCCCTCCTTTGTGCTGACCTTTGAGCCGAAATACGACCGAATCAAGGGAAAATTCCTTCCCACGGTGCTCCGGCGGGCCTTCCCCGGAGGCCTGACCAATGTCTTCGTAGTCCTCATCTGTCAGGCCTTTATGGCGGTGTTCGGCCTTCCCAAGGAGGAGGTCTCCACCGTCTGCGCGTCCATACTGTCCTTTGTAGGCCTTCTGGTGCTGTTCCAGGTCTGTAAGCCCTTCAACCTGTTCCGCAAGTGCCTCTGGTTTGCCATGGCGGCGGGAATGGTGGTGTGCTTTACCCTGCTGGGGGATATCCTGGACCTTCGCACCTGGTCCGCAGAGGTGCGGCTGGTCATGGGGACGCTGCTGCTTATGACACCCACCGTGTTTTTCACCATCCAGCGCCTGTTCGATACCGTCTACGATGCCCGCTTCCGTCTGGCAGCCTGGGTGACGGGAACATGGAGAAAACGATTTCAGAAAAACCCCTGACCCTCTCCTGGGAGAGGGTGCCGCCGCAGCGGCGGGGGTGGGGCGGGACGGAGTCCAACTTGGTACCGCCCC
>URGL01000107.1 GCA_900547405.1 uncultured Eubacteriales bacterium | reverse complement strand
GGCTTCAGCGGCAATCCATTTCCGGGTGTAGCGCAGTTTGGTAGCGCGCTTGAATGGGGTTCAAGAGGCCGCTGGTTCGAATCCAGTCACTCGGACCAAGAGAAGGTCATCAGTCGATGACCTTCTTTTTTTCGGATTTTTCTGCACGGAGGTAGTACCATGAACGATAAGGAAATCGGCGAGATCCGCCGCCATCTGCGGCGGGACCGCAGTAATATTACAAAAATCTACGGCTGCTTTGTCAATGACAACAGGGAGATCATTACAGAGTTCAGCCAGAGCACCGGCATGATGCCGGAAAACGAGGGAGACAAGTATTTTGCCCTGTTCAAGCGGGTGCTGTCCGGCTCTGTCGGCAAGAACCTCATCGATCTGTCCTTCAAGACTGCCCAGGTGGCCCAGGGGGCGCCGGAGCACAAGCTGCTGATGGATCTGCGGGAATGCAAGCTCTCCGACGACGAGCTGCTCCACGGCTTCTTCCAGAAGATCATCGATACCGTGACTCTGGAGGGAAACTACCTGATCCTCATGGGCTGCGACAGCTACGATGTGCCCTTTAAGGGAAAAGACGACATTTCTGATGCCGACAAGTCCGAAGAGGTATATACCTACCTCATCTGCGCCATCTGCCCGGTGAAGCAGACCAAGGCCAACCTCCACTATGTGCCGGAGGAGAAACTCTTCCACGATGGAGCTATGAATCAGCCCGTGTCCGCCCCGGTGCTGGGATTTCTGTTCCCGGCCTTTGATAATCGGTCCACCAATATCTACAATGCGCTGTACTATACCCATGACATCAAGGTGAGCCAGGATGCCCTTATTGAAGCCCTTTTCAATACCCCTGTGCCTATGCCCGCGGCGGAGCAGAAAAAGTGCTTCGAGGCCCTGCTGACCACTGCTTTGGGGGAGGACTGTAATCTGGATGTGGTCCAGACCGTCCACGATCAGCTCTGCGAACGCATCGAGCTTCATAAGGAAGCCAAGGTGGCGGAGCCGCTGCTGATTGCAAAGGCAGATGTGAAGGAGACTCTGGCCTCCTGCGGTGTTTCTGAGGAGCATCTGGCCAAATGGAGCGTGGACTACGACGAGACCTTCGGTTTCGAGGCGGACCTGCACCCCAAGAACATCATCGATACCAAGCGGTTTGAAGTCAAGACCCCGGACGTGTCCATTAAGGTGGATCCTACAAGAAGTGACCTGATTGAGACCCGAACCATTGGCGGCGTGAAATACATTATGATCTGTGCGGATGAGAATGTGGAGGTCAATGGGGTGAGTATTCATATTGACGAGGAAAAGGAAGCAGCGAAGATATAGCAGCCCATCGCCTTCCCCCTATGGGGAAGGGGGACCGCCGCAGCGGTGGATGAGGTGTCCTTGCCCATTTATCGGGGCTGGTATCTTGCTTGCAGCTGGGTTCCCCTCATCCGTCTCGGCTTCGCCGAGCCACCTTCCCCGGAGGGGAAGGCGTAAAAAAGGCCGCACCGGCGACAAACCGGTGCGGCCTTTTCTTACTTTTCCCGGGACTTCATCACCGTATCGATGATGATTTTTGCGCTTTCCTCCATACCGATGGTGCTGGTCCGCAGGCAGATGTCGTAGTTCTGGGACAGGCCCCAGGTGCGGCCGGTATAGTGCTGATAGTTGACCCGGCGGCGCTTATCCTTCTCGTTGAGCCGGGCCTCGGGGGATTTGCCCTCCCGCTCGCCGTAGAGCTCTACGATCCGCTTGGCCCGGAAGGCGCTGTCGGCGGACAGATACACATGCAGGGCATCGGGACGGTCCTTCAGGATGTAGTCGGCGTTTCGGCCTACGATGACGCAGGGGCCCTTCTCCGCCAGCTCCAGGATCACGTTGCACTGGGCATTCCACAGGTAGTCCGCAGTGGACAGGCCGTTCATAATGCCAGGGACGCCCTGGGGGGCAAAGGCATAGGAGAAGACGCTCCCGGAGGGGGAGTGCTCACTGTGCTCTTCTACAAATTTGGGCGCAAAGCCAGATTCCTTTGCGATATCTTCTACGAGTTTGCCGTCATAGAAAGGGATCCCCAGCTTATCGGCCACTATGTGGCCAACAGTCCGTCCGCCGGCACCAAACTCACGGCTGATGGTAATGATCTTCTTTTCCATAACATCGCCTCCAATGTTCTATTTGATACTCATATTATAGTCAATTTGACGGGAAATGTCAATCAAAACATGGGCACCTTGGCAGGAATTTACATAGAATCCACAAATATGTGGAAATATGCGGAAAAATCCGGATTTTTAGCCCCGCAAAAGTGCCAGTGCGCTATGGATACGTTCCACAGTCCGGTCGTGGCCCAGAAGATGCATAACGGTGTACAGGTCCGGGGAGTTGGTCTTGCCGGTGACGGCCAGCCGCAGGAAGGTGGACACATCCGCCACGGTGCCGGGGAAGGCCTCGGGGCTTTGCTTGTAGGCCTTCATATCGGTGGTGAAGCCGATGGCCTCAGTGATGGCCTTGACCTTGTTGAACCAGGCGGTGGAGTCGTCGGCCATATCGAAGCCATCCAGGAACCGGTCCAGCACATCAGCGATCAGGGCTTTGTCAAACTTTTCGTCAAAGACCGGCTTTTCCAGATACTCATCGTAGAAGAAGCCCATGTACTCCTTGGCATCGACCC
>URGL01000106.1 GCA_900547405.1 uncultured Eubacteriales bacterium | reverse complement strand
GGTCCCCTCCACACCCGCCGCCTGCGGGCGGCACCCTCTCCAAGCAGGAGAGGGCGGGGAGCAGCACCGGCTGGATCTGCCGCCCCTGGAGGGCGGCTTTTATCGTCTCCGGGATCGTCCCGAACTCCGCCACCAGGGACCAGGGCTTCTTCTCCCAGTCGTCCTGCCGGAAGGGGACGAAATAATAGTGCTTCCGCCCCAGCAGCCGGCCGATGTTCTCCGCTGCGCCGGATAGTCCGTCGTTGGTGGACAGGGCGATGACCACCGGCCTCCCGTTTCTCAGGTGACTCTTGGCTGCCATGGTCACGGGGCCGTCGGCAATGCCGTGGGCCAGCTTGGCCAGGGTGTTGCCGGTGCAGGGGGCAATGAGCAGCAGATCCAGGCGCTTTTTGGGCCCAATGGGCTCCACTTGGGGAATATCCGTCAGTGGCGGACACTGGCAGATATCTTCCGCCTGTTGCATAAAATCGGCGCTTGTTCCGAACCGGCTGTCCGTGCCGGCTGAGGCGGCGGAGAAAATGGGGACAAGGCGGTATTCCTTTGCCAGCTGCTCCATGACCGGGAACACCTGGGCGTATGTACAGAAGGAGCCGCACAGGGCAAAGCCGATGGTCATGCCGCCCCCTCCTTCCACAGCCGACAGACGGTCTGGGCCATGAGCCTGCCGGAGGAGAGGGGAGCCAGCTTCCCGGGCAGACCCCTTGCCCAGATGGCCCTGGGGTCCTCCATGCCCCGGCGGGAGGCCAGGTCCACCAGCAGTGCCCCGCAGAATTGGGTGTCCGCTTCCGAAAGAATAAGCTCCGGGGCGGTGTTGAAGACCAGTTTGACGTCTGGGAGCGCCGCCAGCATTTCCGCCCGGTCCAGGGCCCTGTAGCCCAGGGCGGCCAGCAGCCCCCGGTCCTTGGGATTCCGGGCGAAAACACAGACCTCCGCCCCAAGGCTTCTCAGGTGACGGGCCAGGCACTTCCCGATCCGGCCCCAGCCCAGGATCAGCACAGGCAGCCCCGCCAGAGTCTCCTCCAGCCGTCCCCCGGCCAGGCGGAGGGCGCAGCGGGCGGTGATGTCGGCGTTCCGGGCGGCGTAAATGGGGTCCTTGAGCAGGTCGTGGGTCCGGAACCCTTCCGGAACCCCGGTCAGATTCCCGCCGAAGACCCGGCAGCCCTCCGGGAGCCGATCCCAGGGGATCTCCACAGCCTGGGGAGTGGGCACATCCAGCATCAGGCCGGAAACCTCAGGGGACGGCTCCCGGCAGAGGGAGAAGCCCGCCGCTTCCAGCTCCTGGCAGGCAGCCGCAGCGGCGGGGGGGGTCACAAGGCAACAGAGTAAGGGCATACGCATTCCTCCTTTTGGCCCAGAATATGCGCCTCTTTGGGGGAAGGTGCATAAACCACTTGATTTTTTCTCTGGATTTCGTATAATGGTTACAAGAGGTGAAGTATATGCAGAGATTGGGTTTTATTCATGATATGCTGGACGTGAAGGTGCTGATCCTGTTCGTCATGTCCAAGGTGAGCTACCCCGTGAATGTTCAGCAGATCTATGAACTGTGTTATCAGGATGACTGCCTCAGCTATTTCGACGTCTGCACCGCCATCCCGGAAATGGTCTCCAGCGGTCACCTGAAGGAATTGGAAAACGATACCTACGAGATCACCGACAAGGGCCGGGCAGACTGCGCCCTGACGGAGGACTCCATTGCCTACACCGTCAAATGCAAGGCCGAAAACGCCGTGTCCCGGTTCAACCGCCAGGTCCGCCGGTCCAGCTACATCAAGACCCAGGTGATCCCCCGGGAGAGCGGAGACTTCTCCGTCATCATGGCCCTGGACGATGAGGTGGGCAACCTGATGACTCTGGAGCTGGTGGCCCCCAATCAGCGCCAGGCCCTTCGGCTCAGCAAGCTCTTCGAGCAGAAGGCCGAGAACCTGTACAGCCTGACCATGGCAGAACTGCTGGATGAGGAGGAGAAAACCGAGGGGTGACCTTGTCGAATCCGCCGAACCGTGGTATAGTATTACTACACCGGAAGACCGGTGGATACGAAAGGAGCTGCCGATTATGAAGTTTCAGTACAGCGAAAAGAAAGTGAAGCTGCCCGAGAATGTCCACGCCTATGCCGAGAAAAAGGTTATGAAGCTGGCCCGGTATTTTGAGGACGACGCGGAGGCACTCATCGTATTTTCTGTAGAGAAGAATCGGAATAAGGCAGAGCTGACCGTTCACGGAGCAGGCACCTGGTTCCGTGCCAGCGAAAGCACCTCCGATATGTTCGCCTCCATCGATGCCGCCATCGGCACCATCGAAGGCCAGATCCGCAAGAACAAGACCCGCTTGGCCCGCCGCCTGCGGCAGGATGCCTTTACCCGCACGGTAGAGGAGACCTCCTTCGCCCCGGAGCCGGAAGAGGGGGAGATCGTCATCACCAAGCAGAAGCACTTCTATATGCGTCCCATGACCAGGGAGGAGGCCGTGCTCCAGATGGAGCTGCTGAACCATTCCTTCTTCGCCTTCCGGGACCAGGACAACGGCGGCAGCTTTGCCATTGTCTATAAGCGCAACGACGGCGGCTACGGCCTCATCGATGACGCGCAGTAAAGGATCTTCCATCCGGAGCCTTCGGGCTCCGGATTTTTGCATTTTCGGAAAAAAGTCCTTGACAAATCAGAATGGCTGTGATAACATACACAGGCTGTCACCGGGCAGCACAGAAATGTGTCGAAAATTTGAAAAACATGTAAAAAAGTGCTTGACAAATCTTCGGAGCTGTGATAGTATTTAGAGGCTTTCAGCAGAAAGCAGTCTGTACCTTGTAAATTGAATAACGTTAAGACGAACTATTTAACACC
>URGL01000105.1 GCA_900547405.1 uncultured Eubacteriales bacterium | reverse complement strand
TGCTCCGATAGATACAAGACCCCCTGTACCGTATGCGCATACGGAGCGCAAACCGTATGCAGCTTACCCTTGTACCGCTTATAAACCGCCTGCTTTGATACGCCTATCTCGTCGGCTATCTGCCGGATCGTTTTCATACCTTCACGAACAAGCCAATAGGACACACGCCCTCAAATCCCGGCGTGGATATGTACCAGCAGCCGGGGCCTGTCGGCTCCCAGGACACTTCCAGAGTAATGTCGTGCCACCCGTCAGGGAACAAGGCCGTAAAGCCCTGCCCGGCGTGTACCCCGTCCCCCTCCAGGAGCAGACGAGGGTGCGGATCATCGTCTGCCGGATCGGGAAGCTGAAGCTGTGCGATCCTCTCTTTACCCCAGCTCATAACCGGCCCTTCCTTTCTCAATCGTCATAGTGGCCCAAGCAGGAGATAATATAGACAATCTCTCCTTGCTCATAGTAAACAATGCGATTGGTTTCATCAATGCGGCGGCTCCACCAGCCGCTCAGGTTCTCCCGCAGCGGCTCCGGCTTGCCGATCCCCTGGTAGGGGCTTCTCAGAATATCCTTTATCAGCGCGTTGATCCGTTTCAGCGTCTTTTTATCCTGTGTCTGCCAATACAAATAGTCACTCCACGCCCGATCCTCCCACAACAGCTTCATCAGTCCACCTCAATCAGGTCATGCTCGGCAAAGTGAGCCTTACCATCCTTCACATCCTGCATAACGCTTTCCAGGTAGCGGAGGTTCCTTTCCGAGTAGAACGGATCAGCCGAAATCTCAAACGGAATACGGTACTCCCTGCCGACCTTTTTTGCAAACATCGTAAACGCGGCGCTCATGGAAAGGCCCATCTCGGCACAGGCTCGTTCCATCCTTTTTTTCACATCTTCATCCAACTTAAAATTCACATTGACCGTGTGTGCCATATCCAACACTCCTTTCCTACTCATATTATATGCAAAAACAAAGAAAAATACAAGTATTTTTCTTTGCCATTCTGCAAATGCGTCACACCGATATGTAGACATTTACAGGTGGTAAAACCCTTGATTTACAAGGCTTTCCGGGCGCAATAGAGTGGGGGTGGTATGTTTTACCCTCAAACCGCCGGAAAAGCCCTCCTGGACCGTTCCAGAGCCGGAAACCACCCCTAATCCTCACCCTGGCCTAATGCCTCCACCAGCAGATCACTCAACGCCTGTGACGGCCGTACCCGTGCCACCATGTGTCCGTCCTCCTGCCTCACCGCAGGCGGCTCGCTGTCCCACCATTTTCGGATCGTCTTAGGATCAAGGCCAGTATCTCGATGACAGTCCGCTTTGCGACCGGCTGGATGCTGCTGCCGCCATTCATAGACCTTCTTTTGAGCCTTTGGTCGCCCGTCCTTATTTCTCCATTTCCCATCCGGGTCATCAAACGCTTGTACAACCCTCGCTCTACCTAAATGCTCTGCCTGTTTACGCCAATTTCTCTTGTTAACCGGCATAGTCATCCCAGAGAGCTTGGAAATGTCGTCTCTCGGAAAGGTTACATAGTCCTCGTTGAACATCTCCAGAGCGCACACAATATCGTCCTTTGTGAAGCGGTTGATGTCCTCCTCACTCATATCATCGTAAGGCTTGAGCAGGTCAAAAGCGTCTCGGCGCAGCTCCGCTTCGTCTATGTTACATTTCTTAGCATAGATGGCTAAGGTCATAATGCCATAAAAACGGTGTCCTACCTTGATTTCATCTGCAATGCGGTGCAGCCACCAGTCATAAAGATCCCGCTTCACCGTCCAGCGCCCCCGGCGCTCCTTCTTCACCACCCGGCGATCATACCAGTCCGGATACTTCTCTTTTGCCTCGGCCAGAGACAGGCGGCTCTTTCGCATGAGTGCCTGTATGCGCTGCTGCTCTCCATTGCTGTCCGGGATATAGTCCAGCAGCTTCTCCAGCGCCACCGCACCGCCATAACGATAAGCCACCACAGGATAGTCCTTCCCCAGCTTAGAGCTGGTGCCAACCACACGGAATCCCTGTAAAATACCCTGCATTTGCGGCTCCTTGATGGACGAAGTAAACCTGTTCCAGATCTGCCGGGTAAGAGCGTATTTCAGTTCCTTCAAAATCTTCTGATTCTGCGGGTACATAGGAATCGGCTCCGTCAGCACATAATACAGATGCAGGCCGGTTCCGCTGTTTACCACGAAGGTAGCCCTGGGAATAATGTCCTTGTTCATCTGATGCAGCGTGTCCCGGAGCTGAGGCATCCCTACGCCATCAAGGTCAAAGACCATCGCATAGAGATACCTGGCATTCTTCCCACGGCGCTGCCGCCCAAAATATGAGATAGGGGACATGATTGTAAATTCCGTGCCTTTAATGTCCTCCAGTTCCCTCAGCTCGTCCGTGATCACATGACGGTTGGCTTTACCATCGCCCTTGATCTCCAGTGCAACGCCGTTCTCCTGCACCACTTTTGACTTCTGAGGTACAACCAGAGCGATACCGTTTCCCTTGGCATCCTCAAAATGCCCTTTGCGTTCAAACGATCCCTCCGGGAAAATCTCCCGGTAAAACTCATACGGCTCCACCGGCTCCAGATATTGACGAAGATGGGCATTTTTCTCCCGATAAAGTGCCTGTTGCCGCTCCAAAGCAGTCTGCTGATCCATAGGCATGAAAACACCTCCAGTCCATAAAAGAAAAAAGAAGCAAAAAAGAAAATCCGCTGCGGCGGGGAAACGCCTGCGGGCGGGAAGGGGGAAAAGGGGAGCCAAAGAGCGCCGCCTACGGCGGCTTAAAGAGAAAGTCACCTCCCCTTTTCCCCCTCGCTCCGGGGCATGGAAATGATGGAAAACCTTTCAGGTTTACCACATTCCCACACCCCTCCGCACACCCCCTTTTTC
>URGL01000104.1 GCA_900547405.1 uncultured Eubacteriales bacterium | reverse complement strand
CCCGTCAGGGCTTCGCCCTGCCACCCTCTCCCAGGAGAGGGTTTTCTTTTTCCCTCGGCGAAGCGGAGAATATGGAAAATAAAATTCAAAAAGTGTTCATATTCCGCCCTTGACATTTTTGGCACTCTGTAGTATAGTTTGCTTAGCACTCAGGAAGACGGAGTGCTAAAGGAGGAAAAGATCATGGAGCTGACAGACCGAAAGAAAAAGGTCCTGCGCAGTGTGGTAGACCTGTATATCCGGACTGCGGAGCCGGTGGGTTCCAAGGCCATTACAGAGTTGCCGGACATGAATTATTCCTCCGCCACCATCCGAAACGAAATGGCTGACCTGACAGCCATGGGATATTTGGAGCAGCCCCACACCAGCGCCGGCCGGATCCCCTCCGCTGCCGGGTATCGGCTGTATGTGGATGAGCTGATGATGGATTACCGTCTCAGCGTGGACGAAACCAAGTCCATTAACAATGCCATTGAAGAAAAGGTCCAGCGGGTGGATAAGCTGGTGGAAAAGGTAGCAAAGCTGGTATCCCAGGCCACCGATCTTCCCGCCATCTCCGCCGCCTCCCGCAGCGGAGGCGCTACGGTCACCCGGTACGATCTCATTCAGGCCGGACAGGGGAGCTTCATATTGGTTGTGATGCTCAGCAGCGATGAGGTGTTCAACAAGCTCATCAAGCTGCCCCTTTCCGTGCAGGAAGGAGACCTGAAGCTCCTGGGAGCGGTGCTCAACAGCGCTATGACCGATCTGGGAGCCGAGGACTTCACTTCGGCACTGCTGGACAAGGTCATGCGTTCCGCGGGAGCGGCAGCCAGTCTGGTGCCTGTGATCGTGGACTTTACCACGGATGTGCTTCGCCATCAGGCCAGCACCAATGTGGCGGTGGCCGGGCAGGCAAGGCTCCTGGGCCTTCCGGAGTACAAGGATGTAGACAAGGCCCAGAAGGTGCTGGAATCCATCGATGAAGACGCCCTTTCGAACCTCCCCGCCATCATGCAGAGCGAAAACGGGACCAAGGTCCTGGTTGGCCCTGAAAATGTGGCTCAGGAGCTGAAGGACACCAGCGTGGTGATGACCAAGTTCGACATCGGCGACGGTATGCAGGGCATGATCGGCGTGGTAGGCCCCACGAGAATGGACTACGCAAAGGTCACGGCCCGGCTGAGTTACTTCGCCGAAAGCCTGAGCAAGGCCTTCGCGAAACCGGAAACCAAGCAGCTGCCCCAGGCAGGGGATCCAGCTGAAAGCAATAAGGAGGTATAGAAGTGGCCAAGAAGGAAGAAAAAAAGCAGCCCGAGACCACCCAGGAGGAAACGGTGACCCCCGAACAGGAGACTCCCGCCCCTGAGCAGACCCCGGAAACACCGGCGGAACCAAAGGAAGAAAAAAATCCCTTTGAGGAAAAGTACAACGCGGAGCACGACAGCTACCTGCGGCTGGCTGCGGAGTTTGATAACTTCCGCAAGCGCACCGTCAAGGAAAAGGAGGCCTCCTACGGAAACGGAAAGGCCGATGCCGTTGTAAAGCTGCTTCCCATATATGACAATCTGGAGCGGGCTCTGAACCAGCCCACCGAGGATGCCGCCTACAAAAAGGGCGTGGAGCTCACCATGAATGAGCTGGTAAAGATCTTTACCGGCCTGGGCGTGGAGATCTTTGGAGCCCCCGGCGACAGCTTCGACCCCAACCTTCACAATGCCGTGATGCACACGGAGGACGAATCCCTGGGAGAAAATGTGATCGCCCAGGTATTCCAGAAGGGCTTCAAGGTGGGCGATAAGGTCGTCCGCTTCGCAATGGTTCAGGTTGCGAACTGACGCGCAGCGTCATGACGAGCCGGTCCGCGGACTGGCCTGGTCATCCCCCGGTCCCTCCCGGGACCGAAGGATTTCAAAAAGTATATTCTTTGCATTTATATAGGAGGAAAACATTATGAGTAAGATTATTGGTATTGACCTTGGTACAACGAATTCCTGTGTTGCCGTTCTGGAAGGCGGCGAACCCGTCGTCATCCCCAACGCCGAAGGCAACCGGACCACTCCCTCTGTGGTGGCCTTCTCCAAGACCGGCGAGCGTATGGTGGGCCAGGTGGCAAAGCGTCAGGCTGTCACCAACGCTGAGCGCACCGTATCTTCCATCAAGCGTCACATGGGTGAGGATTACCACGTGACCCTCAACGGCAAGAGCTACACCCCCCAGGAGATCAGCGCCATGATCCTGCAGAAGCTGAAGGCAGATGCCGAGGCTTATCTGGGCCAGAGCGTTACCGAGGCTGTCATCACAGTTCCCGCTTACTTCTCTGATGCCCAGCGTCAGGCCACCAAAGATGCCGGTAAGATCGCCGGTCTGGATGTGAAGCGGATCATCAACGAGCCCACCGCAGCCGCTCTGGCTTACGGTCTGGACAAGGAGTCCGAGCAGAAGATCATGGTTTATGACCTGGGCGGCGGCACCTTCGATGTGTCCATCCTGGACATTGGCGACGGTGTTATCGAGGTCCTGGCTACCGCCGGTGATACCCACCTGGGCGGCGACGACTTCGACCAGCGGATCATGGATTACCTGGTTTCCGAGTTCAAGAAGGCCGAGGGCATCGACCTGTCCGGCGATAAGGTTGCTATGCAGCGTCTGAAGGAGGCCGCCGAGAAGGCCAAGATCGAGCTGTCCGGCATGACCACCACCAACGTGAACCTGCCTTATATCACCGCCGATGCCACCGGTCCTAAGCACCTGGACGTGACCCTGACCCGGGCAAAGTTCAACGAGCTGACTGCTGACCTGGTGGAGCGCACCATGAAGCCTGTCCGTCAGGCTATGTCCGACGCGGGCCTCAATGCCTCCGACCTGCACAAGGTCCTGCTGGTTGGCGGTTCCACCCGTATCCCCGCCGTTCAGGAAGCCGTGAAGAAGATCACCGGCTCCGAAGGCTTCAAGGGCATCAACCCCGATGAGTGTGTGGCCGTTGGCGCTGCCATTCAGGGCGGTGTGCTCACCGGCGATGTGCAGGACATCCTGCTGCTGGATGTTACCCCCCTGTCTCTGGGCATTGAGACCATGGGCGGCGTGTTCACCAAGCTGATCGACCGCAACACCACCATCCCCGTGAAGAAGAGCCAGATCTTCTCCACCGCCGC
>URGL01000103.1 GCA_900547405.1 uncultured Eubacteriales bacterium | reverse complement strand
CCCTGCCTTCTCCTGCTTGGAGAAGGTGCCGCCGCAGCGGCGGATGTGGAGGGGACCCCTGGAGAAATAGACCGGGCTAGGTTGAATAGGAACGCTGCATGGTTCCTTTCAACCTAGCCCGGTTTTCTCTTTTAGGTGTCCCCTCCACACCCGTCACGCCTACGGCGTGCCACCCTCGGAAAGCACAGAGGGCATCCTCCCGGCGGGGGAGAGGGCGACCTCCGGCGGGGGAGGGTTGCCTCCGCCAGGGAACTCAATTACCGTTCGCTGCCGTAGAAGAACAGGGCCAGCATGCCGGGGCCTACGTGGGCGCCGGAGAAGGGCTCGTGGGGGACGATGAGGATGTCCTTGGGGGCGGCGACGGCTCTGACCTTTTCGGCCAGGAGCTGGGCATCGGCCAGACAGTCCCCGTGGGAGATGGCCACCAGGTGGTGGGCGGCATCCACCTGCTTCTTGGCGTAGGTCTCTACCAGGGTGTCGATGGCCTTCTTCCGGCCCCGGACCTTGCCGCAGGCTACGATGTGGCCGTCGGCGCTGCCGTAGAGGATGGGCTTGATGTTCAGCACCGTGCCAATGGCGGCGGTAGCGCCGCTGACCCGGCCGGAGCGCTTCAGGAAGTTCAGGTCATTTACGGTGAAGTACTGGCATATGTGGGGCACTTCTTCCTCCAGGATCTGCCCGGCCTCCCTGGCGGACAGACCCTGGCGGCTCAGCTCTGCCGCCCGGAGCACCAGCATGCCGTTGCCGAAGCCGCAGCCCTTGGAATCGATGATGCAGACGCACCGGTCCGGGAATTCTTCCTCCAGCTCCTGCTTGGCAAGCAGGGCCGCCTGATAGGTGCCGCTGATGCCGGAGGCCATGGCAACGTAGACCAGGTCCTGGCCCTGCTCCAGCACAGGGCGGAAATGGGAGAGGAACAGGCCGGTGTTCAGCAGGCTGGTGGTGATTTTGCAGCCGGATGCCAGCTGCTGATAGTAGGCGTGGCCGTCGAAGTTGTCCACATCGCCCAGATATTCCTGCTCCACCCCTTCTACAAAATAGCTGCAGGGCAGCATGGTCACGCCCTCCTGGCAGGATGCGGGCAGGTTGGCGGTGCCGTCCGCGAATACGACAAAAGACATAAGCTACCTCCGAAATTCAGAAAGGTCCGAAGGGGCCGGGGAAAGACCCGGGCTCTTCGGGCGTTTCTTTTCTTTTTTCTTTATTATATCGAAGGGAAGACCAATAGGCAAGAAAAATCCAAAAAATATGGGGATACTTTCCGGATTCTACGGCTCTACCGCCGGTTTCCCAGGGATTCTACCGGGAGTAGAGGAAACAGATGGGGATTTTCCTCTTCCTTTTTGTCCGGAAAAGTGATATGATACGGGATGAAAAATAAACAAAAGGAGCAAGCCATGCTTTTGGATATGGTAGGCGTCCGGAAAACCTATGGGGACCGGACGCTGCTGGATAACATCGACTTTTTCATGAAGGAAGGAGACCGGGTGGGAGTCGTCGGCGTCAACGGCTGCGGCAAATCCACCTTTCTCCGCACAGCCGCGGGGAGGGAATCCCCGGACGGGGGAAAGGTCAGCTATGACCCCAATGTGCGCCTGGGCTACCTGCCCCAGGATCCCCCCTTTGACCCGGAGAAGACGGTCATTGACCAGGTAGAGGCGGGGCTGGACCCCACCGCCCGGCAGATCGCCCGGTATGAGGCGGTGGAGATCCTGACCCGGCTGGGCATTCCGGACCTGGAGCAGAAAATGGGTGCCCTCTCCGGCGGCCAGCGAAAGCGGGTGGCCCTGGCCTCCGCCCTGGTCCACCCGGCGGACCTGCTGCTACTGGACGAGCCCACCAACCACCTGGACGCAGAGATGATCGGCTGGCTGGAAACCTACCTGCAAAAATTTTCCGGCGGCATTCTCCTGGTGACCCACGACCGGTATTTTCTGGAGCGGGTGGCGGACCGGACGGCGGAGCTGAGCTTCGGCAAGCTCTACCTCTACGAGGGAGGCTACTCCGCCTACCTGGAGGGCCGGGCCCGGCGGGAGGAGATGGAAGCCGCCAGCGAGCGGAAGCGCCAGTCCACCCTCCGGCGGGAGCTCCAGTGGGTCCTCCAGGGCCCCTGCGCCCGGGGCACCAAAAGCCGGGAGCGGCTGGAGCGCTATGAGAAGCTGAAGGCCGCCCAGCCCCCGGAATTGGAGCAGAGCCTGGGGCCCATCCAGGCCCTGTCCTCACGCCTGGGCCGGAAGACCGTGGAGCTCACCGGTGTGGGCAAGGCCTTTGATGGGAAGTGGGTCCTCAGGGACTTTGACTTTCTCTTGCAGAGAGACGACCGGGTGGGCATTGTCGGCGGCAACGGGGCAGGAAAATCCACCCTGCTGAACCTCATTGCCGGATACATCACCCCGGACACCGGCACCGTGACCCTGGGGGATACGGTGAAGCTGGGCTATTTCTCCCAGCATGGCTCAGAGATGAACCCCAACATGACGGCCCTGGACTATGTCAAGGAGCAGGGAGACCGGATCGAGACGCCGGAGGGGACCCTGACGGCCTCCAAGCTGATGGACAAGTTCCTGTTCTCCGGCCCCATGCAGCACCGGCTCATCGGCAAGCTCTCCGGCGGAGAGCGGCGGCGGCTGTTCCTGCTGGGCATTCTGGCTTCGGCCCCCAATGTGCTGCTGCTGGACGAGCCCACAAACGATCTGGACATCCCCACCATGACGGTATTGGAGGAGTACCTGACTACCTTCCCTGGGGCCATCATCGCCGTGAGCCACGACCGGTACTTCCTGGATAAGTTATGTAAACGGATTTTCGCCCTGGAGCCGGGAGGCACCCTTCGCCAGTACCCCGGTGGCTATACGGATTACCTGGCCTCCCTCACCGCCCCCAAGGAGAAAAAGGTCAAGGCGGCGGAGGCCCCCCGGCCCAAGCCCAAAAAGCTGAAATTCTCCTTCAAGGAGCAGCGGGAGTACGAAACCATCGATGAAGACATCGCCGCCCTGGAGGCCAGGCTGGAAGAAAACAAGAGAGCCCAGGACCGGGACGGAGCGGATTACGAAAAGCTCCAGCAGCTCATGCAGGAGCAGCAGGAGTTGGAAGAAAAACTGGAAGAAAAAACCGAACGCTGGATGTATCTGACGGATCTGGCGGAACGCATCCAGCGGGGAGAATAAAAGCCCCCGCCGGAGGAAGCCTTCCCCTACGCTTAAGGTGGCAGGGCGTAAGCCCTGACGGATGAGGGGACCTACCCTCTCCTGGGAGAGGGTGGACCGGGCGCAGCCCGGGACGGGTGTGGGGCGGGACCCCTAAAATTTACCCTTCGCGTAGGGGGCGATGCCCACATCGCCCCGGGACCTTACGGACGGTAAATGTAGGTTGTTATGGGAAAACCCACCGTTCTGTCATCGAACTTCACGGGCCGATGTGGGCATCGGCCCCTACGCGGTGGGAGAGACGATCCCGTCTCCTACCACCGCTGAATGTTTTAGGGGTCCCCTCCACACCCGCCGCCGCGGCGGCACCCTCGGAAAGCACAGAGGGCAGGGG
>URGL01000102.1 GCA_900547405.1 uncultured Eubacteriales bacterium | reverse complement strand
CCCTCTCCTGCTTGGAGAGGGTGCCGCCCGCAGGCGGCGGGTGTGGAGGGGACCCCTATCGAGTAAAACCGGGCTTTGTTGAATGGGAGAGGTTTTTTCCCCTCATCCGTCAGGGCTTCGCCCTGCCACCTTCCCCGTGGGGGAAGGCTGCCTCCCGGCGGGGGATGAGGGTCGGACTCTATACCGCCCCACTCCCGTCAGGGCCTTTGGCCCTGCCACCCTCTCCAAGCAGGAGAGGGCTTTGGCTTATTCGTCGTCCAGTTTCAGGACGGCCATGAAGGCTTCACTGGGCACGGACACGGTGCCGAAGGTGCGCATGCGCTTCTTGCCTTCCTTCTGCTTTTCCAGCAGCTTCTTCTTTCTGGTGATGTCGCCGCCGTAGCACTTGGCCAGCACGTCCTTGCGCAGGGCCTTGATGGTCTCCCGGGCGATGATCTTGCCGCCGATGGCGGCCTGGACCGGGATCTCGAACTGGGCTCTGGGGATGTTGTCCTTCAGCTTTTCGCAGATCTTCCGGGCTCTGGGATAGGCGTTGTCGGCAAAGAGGATGAAGCTCAGGGCATCCACCACGTCGCCGTTCAAGAGGATGTCCAACTTCACCAGGCGGCTGGGCCGGTAGCCGATCATGGTGTAGTCCAGGCTGCCGTAGCCCCGGGTCCGGGATTTCAGGGCATCGAAGAAGTCGTAGATGATCTCGTTCAGGGGCATTTCGTAGTGGAGCTCCACCCGGTTGGCATCCAGATACTCCATATTCTTGAATTCGCCCCGGCGGTTCTGGCACAGGTCCATAATGCTGCCCACATACTCCTGGGGGGCAATGAGATTGGCCTTGACGAAGGGCTCCTCCGCCAGCTCGATCTCCATGGGGTCCGGGTAGTCCAGGGGATTGTCCACCATCAGCACGGTGCCGTCAGTCTTGGTCACCCGGTAGACAACGTTGGGGGCGGTGGTGATGAGGTCCAGGTTGTATTCCCGCTCCAGCCGCTCCTGGATGATCTCCATATGCAGCAGTCCCAGGAAGCCGCAGCGGAAGCCGAAGCCCAGAGCAATGGAGCTTTCCGGCTCGTAGCTCATGGAGGCGTCGTTTAATTTCAGCTTTTCCAGGGCGTCCCGCAGGTCCCCGTATTTGGCCCCGTCTGCCGGGTACACGCCGGAATAGACCATGGGCTGGACCTTCCGGTAGCCGGGCAGAGGCTTGGAGGCCGGGTTGGCCAGGCCGGTGACGGTGTCGCCTACCCGGGTATCGGACACGGTTTTGATGGAGGCGGTGATGTAGCCCACCTCTCCGGCTCCCAGAGACTCCTTGGGGTTCAGGCCCATAGGATGCATGGTGCCCACCTCCACCACCTTGTAGGTGGCTCCCGTGGCCATCATCCGGATGTCCATTCCGGCCCGGACGGTGCCCTCCTTGATCCGGGTGTAGACGATGACTCCCCGGTAAGCGTCATACTGGCTGTCGAAGATCAGGGCCTGGAGGGGGGCCTCCCGGTCCCCCTTGGGGGCGGGGATATCCTTCACGATCATTTCCAGCACCGAATGGATGTTGATGCCGTTTTTGGCGGAGATCTCCGGAGCGTCCTCCGCGGGAATGCCGATGATGTCCTCCACCTCGGCCTTCACCTCCGCCGGGCGGGCAGAGGGCAGATCGATCTTATTGATCACCGGCAGCACCTCCAGCCCCGCGTCGATGGCCAGATAGGTATTGGCCAGGGTCTGGGCCTCCACCCCCTGGCTGGCATCCACCACCAGCACGGCTCCCTCGCAGGCGGCAAGGCTCCGGGAGACCTCATAGTTGAAGTCCACATGGCCCGGAGTGTCGATGAGGTTCAGGTCATAGGTTTCCCCATTGTCGGCGGTGTAGTTCAGCTGGACGGCAGTGGCCTTGATGGTGATGCCCCGCTCCCGCTCCAGGTCCATAGAGTCCAGAAGCTGCTCGGCCTTCTGCCGCAGGTCTACCGCCCGGCACTGCTCCATCAGCCGGTCCGCCAGGGTGGACTTTCCGTGGTCGATGTGGGCAATGATGGAAAAATTTCGAATGTGAGAAAGATCGGTCATTGTGGCTGCCTCCTCCTGATATCTGGGCATACAAATAGCATTTTACCCATTATAGCGAATCATTTCCAAAAAGGCAACCGTATATTTTCACGAAAAATGGGAAAAACTCCAAAAGAACCTGAGAAAAAACAGACAATACCCCCGAAAAGAGAATTATTTACGGAAAAACCCTTGCCGAAACAGACAAATCGGGGTATAGTCTTTAAGCAAAGAAATTTGACAGCCAGATAACGAAGAGGGAGAAGCTATGAGTACAGTGAAGAAGCCCGCCAAGGGCAGCGAGGATCTGCAGGCCGCCATGCAGGCCCTGATCCTGAAGGGTAAAAAAGAGGGCATGATCAAGGACACGGAGCTCAGCGCCATCCTTGAGAAAATGCAGCTCTCTCCGGAAAAAATTGAAGAGATCTACGACCGGTTCGAGGCCATGAACATCCAGATCGTGACCACGGAGCTGGATATCGACGACTCCCTGGATGGTTTGGGGGACGGCCTGGGGGACAACCTGGACGATGGGCTGGACCTGAGAAATATTGAAGAAGAAGAGCTCATCGACCCTGTGGACCTGGCTGCCGAATACAGCCTGGACGATCCCGTCCGGATGTACCTGAAGGAGATCGGCCAGGTGAAGCTCCTGTCCGCCGAGGAAGAGGTGGAGCTGGCCAAGCGGGTCTCCGAGGGGGACCAGGAGGCCAAAAACAAGCTGACGGAGGCCAACCTGCGGCTGGTGGTATCCATCGCCAAGAAGTATTCCGGCCGGGGCCTGCACATCCTGGACCTGATCCAGGAGGGCAACACGGGGCTGATCCGGGCCGTAGATAAGTTTGACTGGACAAAGGGAAACAAATTCTCTACATATGCCACCTGGTGGATCCGGCAGGCCATCACCCGGGCCATTGCCGACCAGGCCCGGACCATCCGGGTGCCGGTGCACATGGTAGAGGTCATCAACAAGGCCACCCGCTGCAACCGGAAGCTGGTCCAGGAGCTGGGCCGGGAGCCCACCATGGAGGAGATCGCCGCGGAGCTGGGCCTGCCTGTGGAAAAGATCATCGAGGCCAACCGCACCGCCGCCGACACCCTGAGCCTGGATACCCCCGTAGGTGACGAGGAGGATACCTCCATCGGCTCCTTCGTGGAAGACGAGCGGACTCCCGGCCCCGCCGATGCCACCTCCAACGCCCTCCTGGCCGAGGCCCTGAAGGAGATCCTGGGCACCCTCACCGAGCGGGAAGCCGACGTACTGCGGATGCGCTTCGGTATGTACGACGGCCGGACCCACACTCTGGAAGAGGTGGGCCAGATCTTCGGCGTGACGAGAGAGCGGATCCGCCAGATCGAAAACAAGGCCATCCGGAAGCTGCGGCACCCCAGCCGGGCAAAAAAGATCCGGGATTTCTACTGCTGAGTATGGTTTCCCCCCTGTGCCGAAGGGCACAGGGGGCTTTCGCATCTTTCCACCCGCGTAGGGGCGGATGCCCACTGTCAAGACCTGATTGTTTACAAAATGTTCGGGAGGATTGTTTACA
>URGL01000101.1 GCA_900547405.1 uncultured Eubacteriales bacterium | reverse complement strand
GCGCGGAGCTCATCTGCGATGAAACCACTGCAGCCACCTCCTGCCCCTACTGCGGCAACCCCACGGTGATCCCCGGAAATCTTTCGGGAGCGAAAAAGCCGGACTATGTGATCCCCTTCATGAAGACCAAGGAGGAGGCCATGGAAGCGCTGAAGAAGCACTACAGCCACCGGCCCATCCTCCCTAGGTCCTTCCTGACGGATAGTCATGTGGAGGAGATCAAGGGGGTGTATGTGCCCTTCTGGCTTTACGATGCCAATGTTGAGGCAGATATGACCTTCAACGCTACCCGCTCTCATACCCACACCACCCCGGACGAGTACATTACGGAGACAGATCATTTCCTGGTCCACCGCCAGGGCAGCCTGTCCTTTGAAAAGGTGCCGGTGGATGGGGCCACCAAAATGCCGGATGGCCATATGGATGCCATCGAGCCCTACGACTATGGCGGCCTGAAGCCCTTTGCCATGTCCTATCTGCCGGGCTTCCTGGCAGAAAAGTATGACGTGTCCAAGGACGAGAGCAGCCGACGGGCTCGGGTCCGCTGCGAAAACAGCGCCGAAAACGCCGTCCGCAATACGGTCCTGGGCTACGAGACCTGTGTCACTGCCCGAAAGAATCTGCGTGTGAAGCCGGGAGACGTCAAGTACGCCCTGATGCCTGTGTGGCTCCTGTCCACCCAGTGGCAGGGGAAGAACTTCCTCTTTGCCATGAACGGTCAGACCGGCAAGCTCATCGGAGATCTGCCCATCGATAAGAAGCGGCTGTGGGCCTTCATTGGCGGTGCCTTCGCTGTGGGCACGGCGCTGCTGGGCTGGCTGTTTATTTGAGGAGGTGGACGACTATGAAAACAAGACGTTTTTCTCTCGTGCTCCTGGCCTTGGTGCTGCTGGTTGCCATGGCCCTTCCGGCTATGGCGGCGGAAGAAGGAGACAGTCAGGCGAAATTGGGCCACGTCAGCGACACGGCAAGCCTGCTGACGGCGGACCAGAAGAGCGCCCTTCTCAGCCGGGCAAATGAGCTCAGTGAGGAGTACTCCATCAGTATCTACATCATTGCGGTGGAGGATTATGGGAAGTACAGTGATAAGTCCAGTGTGGAAGAGGCCTGCGCAGATATCTTCGATAAGTATGACTTGGGCTGGGGGGAGGACCGAGACGGTGCCGTGTTCCTTGTGAGTATGGCAGACCGAGAATACCACTTCCTGTTCAACGGAAGCTGGGGCAATTATGCATTTACCGAAAGTGGGCAGACACAGCTGGAAAACCAGGTGTTTCCTTACTTAAAGGATAGAGACTACTATGGTGCTTTCAATGAGTATCTGAATGTTTGCCAGGAATATCTGGCTGCCGCCTTAGAGGAAAGCCCTGTTGGAGGGAACGAAAGCAGCTCAAAGGCCGGATTCTCTATTCTCTTTTTCCTGCCTGGTCTGTTTGCAGCGGGTGTCACCGCTGTGGTATTGGTTGCGCCAATGCACTCCGCCGGTATCAAGACCCAGGCTGATGATTACATCGTCCCTGGGAGTATGCGTTTGACCCGCCAGTCTGACCACTTCCTGAGAAGAACAGTTTCCAGAACCCCCCGGCAAAAAGAGCAAGACCATTCCGGCAGCTCCGGTCACTCCGGCGAATCGGTAACACGTTCCGGACGAGGCGGAAAATTCTAACAAAAAGAGCGCCCTTCGGCGCTCTTTTTTCTATAGGCCTATATTTTGACATTTGTAGAGAGCAGATGTATAATACCTCCGTTTTGAAAAAAATCAGGAAATTATCATTGGGAGGAAGAAATGAAAAGAAAAGAGATTGATATGCTCAACGGCTCCCTGGTCTGGCCCATTATGACGTATTCCATTCCCATTATGCTGACCAGCGTCCTGCAGCTTCTCTTTAACGCGGCGGATCTGGTGGTGGTTGGGCGGTACTGCGGCAGCGTGTCTGTGGCGGCGGTGGGGTCCACCGGTGCCATTACCAATCTGATCGTCAATCTGTTCATCGGACTGTCCGTAGGCGCGGGTGTGTCCGTAGCCCACGGCATCGGCAGCCGGGAGGATGGAGCAGTTCGGGAGACGGTCCATACGGCGGTGCCGCTGGCGGCGGTCAGCGGTGTGTTTTTGACCGTTTTTGGCGTGGCCTTTTCCGAGGCCATTCTGGAGGCTATGTCTACCCCGGAGGATGTGCTGCCTCTGGCTGCCCTCTATATGCGCATTTACTTTCTGGGCATTACCTTCAATATGCTCTACAACTTTGCCGCTTCCATGGTCCGGGCAGCGGGGGACACCGAGAGTCCCCTGGTGATCCTGACGGCGGCTGGGGTACTGAATGTGATCCTCAATGTGGTCTTTGTCCATGGCTTTGGCATGAACGTGGACGGCGTGGCCTGGGCGACCACCATTTCAGAGGCGCTGTCTGCTGTAGCCATTCTGTACGTTATGACTCGCCGGACCGATGCCTGCAAGCTGGACCTGAAAAAACTCCATTTTCACAGAAAGCCCATTGAGAAGATGCTCCGTATCGGCGTTCCTGCAGGCATTCAAAGCTCCATGTTCTCCCTGTCCAATGTGGTCATCCAGTCCGCGGTCAACGGCTTCGGCTCCATTGCCGTTTCCGGCAATGCGGCGGTAGCCAACCTGGAGGGCTTCGAGTACGTCATCGTCAACAGCTTCCACCAGACGGCGGTGAACTTCGTAGGCCAGAACAGCGGTGCTATGCGCTATGACCGGGTAAAGAAAACCACCTGGCTGTGTGAGATCTATGCCGTGATCTTCGGCATTGTGACCGGTGTTCTCATGTGCGCCTTTGCGCCCCAGCTGCTGTCGCTGTATATCACCGACTCTCAGGAGGCCATTTCCATCGGCATTGCCCGGATGTATATCACGGTGCTGCCCTACTGCCTCTTTGCCATCCAGGATGTGATCACCGGTGTTCTCCGGGGCCTGGGGGCCTCCTTCATCTCCATGCTGCTGTCCGTTCTCGGCATCTGCGGTATCCGGATCCTGTGGATCTACACCATCTTCCAGATCCCTCAGTTCCACACCCAGAGGGTGCTGTATATGTCCTACCCTCTGTCCTGGGTCATTACCTTCGTCATCCAGCTGGCCGCCTTCCTGGCGGTCTTCCGGAAGCTGGAGCGGCGACAGAAGGAAGCGTAAATAGGTTGCGAATTCCCGGCACCAGCCAAGCGGTGCCGGGAAAATTTTTCCGGAATTTTTTGTTTCTCGCTGCTTCTTTTGGTACTATATAGGTGTAAGGACCTTACCAAACCCGCTCCGGCAACATCTGGCTGGAAGACCTGAAAAACGCCGACTTTGACAAGATCACCCTGGAAATCCGGGACTGGGATTCCGTCCCGGTGGGTAGTGTCGTGATGGTGCAGAAGCAGTAAAGTAAAAAAAACCTCTCCTGGGAGAGGGTGGACCGGGCAAAGCCCGGGACGGGTGTGGGGCGGTACGCAGACTGTCGTGGTCCCACAAGGGGATTTCCTTTGGTCACAATCCCCGAAAGTCTTCAAAGTGCCAAAATCGAGCAGCTCCTTGCCTTCTCCTGCTTGGAGAAGGTGGCCCCGCAGGGCCGGATGTGGAGGGGACCCCTGGAGACAAAAAAAGAGTATGTCAAATGCAGAAATCTTCACATACGCGTAGGGGGCGATGCCCACTGTCAAGACCTGATTGTTTACAAAATGTTCGGGA
>URGL01000100.1 GCA_900547405.1 uncultured Eubacteriales bacterium | reverse complement strand
GTCCCCTCCACACCCGCCGCTGCGGCGGCACCCTCTCCAAGCAGGAGAGGGCAGGAGAGGGGGGGACGGAGCCTTTCAGATCAACCCATAATGCTCCATAGCCTTTTCCACACCGTCCTCCAGCAGGGGGACGGTGACGTATTCGGCGGCCTGCTTGGCCTCCTCCATGCCGCTGCCCATGCAGACGCTGTGGGCGGCGGTTTGGAACATGGGCAGGTCGTTGGTGCTGTCACCGATGGCCAGGGTTTCGGACTGGGGAATATCCAGGGCTTTCAGCAGCTCCAGCATGCCGCCGGCTTTGCTGGAGCCTTTTAATACAAACTCCGTGAAGCCGTCCTTGCCCCGGGTGATGACCTCGAAATAGGGCTCCATGGCCTGGTGGAACTTTTCCGCGGCCTCCTGGTCCAGGCACCAGGTGACAAACTTCATAAAGTCCGGGTGCTCGCTGACGGTGCGGATGGGAAAGCCCTTGCTCTTCATCTGTTCCAGCTCCAGCTTCTGCTTGGGGTGGGCCAGCCGCTCCGGGTCGTAGACCAGAGCGCCGTCGGCGCACTCGTAGAGGGGGAGAATGCCAAACTCGGCTACCTTCTGCCGGACAAAAGCCTGGAGGGCTTCCTCCGGACGGCGGCGGTAGAGCCAGGAGCCGTTGAAGAGGATCTCCATGCCGCAGCCGCAGATCCAGCCGGAGAAGGGAAGTTCCCGGATGCGGGGGTCAATGTGGGCGTAAGGCCGCCCGGTGTTCACCACGGGGATGTGCCCCCTCTCCCGGAGGGCCTGGACAGTCCGAATGGCGGAGGGGGGAATATAAAGGGTTTTGGTATCGACGACGGTGCCGTCGAGATCGAAAAAGACGACCATATTCTGTTTCTGGTTCCTTTCTTCAGGCGTCGGACCGGGCGTAGGCGTTCTTCATGACATTGCTCCGCTCGTAGAGGACCTTGTCAAGAACCTCCTGGCTGAGACGCCGGATGGTGTCCGCCAGCTCCTGATTGGCCTGGAGCCGCAGAGCCAGCCGCTTGTCAGGATCCTCCTGGGCACCCAGAAGCCCATCATAATGGTTCAGAATACGCCGGGCTTCCGCGGCAGCGGAGAGCTGGTAGCGCTCAATGTGGATGAGGCTGCCCTTATAGGAGCCGTCGGCCAGGGCGGCGATGAGACGGCTGACCCAGTAGAAGCTGCCGGTATCGGCGTGGGGGCCGGTGCAGCTCAGGTACTCCGGGACCTGGGGCACCTGAGAATAGATGGGCAGGGCCACGTTAAAGGCGTTGGAGCCGAAGCAGAGCCACTGGACGGCGGCGCAGTCGGCAGGCTTTCCGGGCCGGATGCAGTTGATGGACAGCAGGTCTGTCCGGTTGATGCCAATGGGCCGGTACTTGCCCCGAAGGCTCTGGTCTCCGTAGCTGCCGTAGGGATCGTAGGGGGTGCCCTGGTAGTGGGAGGACAGGAGATATTTTATGTCTTCCACAGTGACCTTTCGCTCCGGGCGGACGCACCAGGGAAGATCGTCGTCCTCAGGGCGGTAATCCGCGTCGGGGCCCTCCCAGGTGAAGCTGTGGGGCAGGAGATACCGGAGCATATACCAGCCCCGGGGGGTATTGTACACATGGTCCGAGTCCTCGTGGGAGCCGAAAGCCAGCCGGGGGTCAAAGGGGCCGTCCATCGTAAGGTCCAGAGCATTTTCGGCAATGAACTCCGGCAGATCCTTGGAGAAAAGATTGTTTTTCCCCTGGGTGTCCGTCAGATCCAGCCCATCGATGCCAAGCTGGTTGGGCATGACCACCACACCCTCGTCCGGCACCCGCCGGGCCATCCAGTGGTGGCCGCCGATGGTCTCCAGCCACCAGATCTCCTGTTCGTCCTGGAAGGCAATGCCATTCATCTCGTAGGTGCCGTATTCCTCCAGCAGGGAGCCCAGCCGCAGGACCCCCTGCCGGGCGCTGCGGATATAGGGCAGCACCAGAAGGACAATGTCCTCCTCGCCGATGCCCCCCGCTGCCAGGGGATCCGCCCCAAGCACCCGGGGGTTGGAGGTAATGGTCTCTGTGGCGGTCATGGATACGTTGGCTTCGTTGATGCCGCTGGCTGCCCAGATGCCCTTGCCCTCTACGGCGTTGGGGGCGGCGGTGTGGGACATGGCATCTCCCGGCATGGGGATTTCCACTCCGGAGAGGACGCTTTTGTAGACGGTAGGCTCCTTCCGGGCCGGAACCACAGTCACCTTTTTCGGGGTGTAGTGGAAGGATCCGGCATCGTCGTTCCGGGCGATGATGGTAGAGCCGTCGTTGCTGGCCATGCGGCCAACGAGAATGGTGGTACAGGGCATGATAAACAACTCCTTTGTAGAAAAATCCTTACCTTCCCCTGGGGGAAGGTGCCGCCCGCTTATCGGCGGGTGTGGAGGGGACACCTGACGGTATAAATCGGGCTTAGTTGAATGGCAAAACCTTGGCCTTCGCGTAGGGGCCGATGCCCACATCGGCCCGCGAAGTTCGATGACAGAACGGTAGTTTTTTCATGGAGACCTACATTTACCGTCCGTAAGATCTCGGGGCGATGTGGGCATCGCCCCCTACGCGAACGGTAACACTTTGCCACATAACTGGGCCCGTTTTTGATTTGCAGGGGGTTCCTCCCACACCTGTCAGGAGAGGGTCAGGGACTTTCCGGCAGGCCCAAAGCCGCCGTGGTGAGTATCCCCAGGCAGGCATTGTAGATGGGCTCGAATTGGCTCAGGGGCAGGGGATTTTCCCCTTTTCCGGCCTCGATGGTGAAGCCGGGCCGCCGCCAGGTCTTGATGAACCAGTCCTTGTATCCGGCAAAGCCGGAGGCGTAAGGGGTATCCTCCAGGGCATAGCCCGAAAGCCTGGCAAATTCCTCCCCCAGGGTCTGGGCACCGGGGACCTGGATATCGTCGTATTTCCAGTAGATCGTTTCTCCCTGGGTATGGAGGGCCAGGATCAGGGCCGGGTCCAGGTAACGGGTGAAGTCTGCCAGAGCCTGGGTCTCCTTCTGGGTCAGAGGAGCCCGGCCTACGTAATCCCGGGGGCCGGGGCGGGTGTAGCCCTGAGAGAATTTGATTTCCCTTGCCTGGAGCCACCCGGCGGGGTACTGTAGGTTCAGGTCTACCCCCAGGAGATTCGCTTTCCAGCCGCTGGGGAAGGGGATCTCCGGGTAGTTGGCCGAAAGCCGGGCGGCCTGCTCCCACTGGAGGCTCCCTGGGGGGATGGCACCGGTGACCAGGTCTACCCCGTCCGGGTTTACCATGGGCACCAGGAAAATCTGGCAGTTCTCCTCAAAGAGCCTGCCGGGAATGCCGTAGAGGGCGCCCTTTTCCATGATCGCCTTGGACAGCTCCTCGGCGAATTTCAGAAGCACCGTGGCGGTGATCCACTCGTTGGCGTGGTGGGCGGCGGTGAAGAGCACCGTCCGGTCTCCGCTGCCGATGCTCAGAGCCTCGATCTCCCGGCCAAAGGCCGTGGCAGTCAGGACCCGCTTGCGGCAGACGGGGTAGGCGCAGGTGATTTCCTCCACTGTATCCCGGGCCAGCCGGTAGGTCATGGGCACATCCGTTTTCACAATGGGCATAGCGTACCTCCTGAAAGAAAGACTCTTACAGGATATGCACGCACTCTCAAAATGGTGCGTCAAACACCCTCTCCTGGGAGAGGGTGGCAGGGCGAAGCCCTGACGGGTGTGGGGCGGTAC
>URGL01000099.1 GCA_900547405.1 uncultured Eubacteriales bacterium | reverse complement strand
TTCAGAACAAACCCCAGTTTTGCTTGACGCAGAACTGGGGTTTGTCGACACTCTGTGGGGCTGTCTCCTGGTGAGACAGCCCCTTTTTTGCGTCATCCAATTGCCGCTTCAAAATACTCGATAAACCGCCTTACCGCGACGCTGGTATACCGGCGGTTGGGCAGCAGCATATAGAAGGTCCGCTTGGATTGCCGGGGGTCCAGCTTGTAGTAAAGCAGCTGGTCCTCCGTTTCGTTTACCAGGCGGTCACTGATGAATGCCGCCCCCAGTCCGGCGGCGGCCAGACGGTAGGCGGTGACCAGCTGGGCCAGCTCCAGCCGGACCCTCGGGTGGAAGCCCGCCTCCCGGAAGAGCTCCATGGCCCGGTCGTGAAGGTTGTTTCCGGCATTGAGCAGCAGGAAATCCGTGTGCTGGAAGGCGGTCAGAGATACCGCCGGATGCTCCGGCAGCAGGTGGCAGCCCGCCGCCACCTCTCGGGCGGTGAGGCCGCCGGAAATGGTGCCGTTGATGGGAAATCGTTCCGGGACCGCCAGCAGCATATTGTCCTGAAAGGCGGGATACCGCTCAAAATCCATCATAAACCGGGAGTTGCAGTTGAAGGTCAGGTCCAGCTGCCGATCCGCAAGCATCCTGGAGAGGACAGCGGAACTGTTCTCCACCAGTTCCACCTGGATATTGGGGTATTCCTTTAAGAAGCCTGTCAGGATATCTGGGAGGATATAGGCATTCAGGTAGTGGGAACCCCCCAGACGGATGGTGCCGGTGTTCACATTGCGGATATCCTCCATCCGCTGCTCCATTTCCTCTGCCAAAAATTGGGTCTGACGGATGTAGTCCAGATAGGCATCTCCCGCCGCGGTCAGGGACAGCGGCCGGGTGCTCCGGTCAAAAATAGGCATGCCCAGCTGGTCCTCCAGCCGACGGATCGCCATGCTCATGGCCGGTTGACTGACAAACAGCTTATCCGCCGCCTTGGAGAAGCTCTTTTCCTGGTATACCTGCCAGACGTATTCCATTTCCTGCCGCATAGGTACCTCCTATTGTGCGTTATTCACAATTTTTTCCTGTTCCATTATACACTATAATATTTTTGTTATCAATATATAATCTCCATCGAATTAACTTATTTTGCTTCAGGTGATAGGATTTTCTTGCAAGAAACGAGAAAGAAACCAAGGAGGAACACCATGGAAATCAACGCGTTGCTAATGGACCCCAAGGACAACGTGGTCACCGTGATCACCGATGTCCCCGCCGGTCAGACCGTCACCTACCGCAATGGGGAGCAGGTTTGCAGCCTGACTGCTCAGGAGGACATCCCCTACTGCCACAAGATCGCCCTTGTGGACATTGCCGAGGGCAGCCACGTCATCAAATACGGCGAAAGCCTTGGCGTGGTCAGCTGTGACATTGCCAAGGGCCGCTGGGTCGCCCATCACAATCTGTTCAGTGTCCCCAGAGACTATGACAGCGAGATGGTAGAGGCTAAGGGCGAGGCTCTGCCGGAGACGGTAAAGACCGAGTCCGGCATGAAGTTCTGGGGCTACCGCAGAGCGGAGGGCCGTCCCGGTATCCGTAACCACATCCTGATTTTGCCCACCTGCGCCTGTGGCAGCGAATCCGCCCGGATCATTGCCAGCCAGGTCAAGGGGGCTGTGAACATCGTATTCAACACCGGCTGCTCCGATGTTCAGGCCAATACAGATATGAGCCAGAAGGTCCTCACCGGCTTTGCCTGCAACCCCAATGTGTGGGGCGTCGTCATCATTGGCCTGGGCTGTGAAACTGTTCCCCATGCCAAGCTGAAAGAAAAAATTCAGGCAATGACTTCCAAACCCGTGGTGTCCTTCGGCATCCAGGACGAGGGCGGCACCTTGAAGACCATTGAAAAGGGCGTGCGGGCCGCCCGGGAAATGGCTGCTCAGGCAGGGCTTCAGCAGAAGGAGCTCTTCGATATTTCTGAGCTGTATATGGGCATTGAGTGCGGCGGCTCCGACGCAACCTCCGGCATTGGCAGCAATCCCGCCACCGGCGAGCTCAGCGACCTTCTGGTGGACCTGGGCGCAACCACCGTCATGTCCGAATCCATCGAGTGGATCGGCGGCGAGCACGTGCTGGCCAAACGGGCAGCTACCTCTGAAATTCACAATCAGGTGATCCAGGTCTGCAAGGACTATGAGGCCCATCTGAAGGCCGCCGGTCAGGACTGCCGTGCCGGTCAGCCTACCCCGGGCAACAAGGCGGGAGGCCTGAGCACTCTGGACGAAAAGAGCCTGGGCTGCATCCGCAAGGGCGGCACCCGGCCAATCGTAGAGGTCCTGGAGCAGGCGGTCCGGCCCAGCAGACACGGCGCTGTGGTCATGGATACCGCGGGCTATGACATCTCCTCCGTCACCTCCATGGTGGCCTCCGGCTGCCAGCTGGTCATCTTCACCACCGGCCGGGGCACCTGCACCGGCAACGCCATTGCCCCCGTGCTGAAGGTCACCGCCAACGGCCGGACCTACCAGCGGATGGAAGACAATATGGATATCGACCTGAGCCCCATTGTCCGGGGTGAGAAGACCTATCAGCAGATGGGCCGGGAGATGCTGGATGAAATTCAGAACATCTGCAATGGAAAGCTGACCAAGGCTGAGGCCTACGGCTTCTCCGATATCGCAGTGGACCACGTCTGCCGGTTCGTATAATCCAATAGGAAATAGAAGGGAGCATTATCATGAAAAAACTACTGAAAAAATGGACGGATCTCAGCCTCTTTACCAAGATCATGATTGGTTTTGTACTGGGCATCATTGCCGGCCTCCTGTTGGGGACCAAGGCCTCCAGCCTGGCCTTCCTGGGCACCATTCTCACAAGACTTCTGACCATGGTGGTGGCGCCGCTGGTTTTGGGCCTGCTGATCTGCGCCGCCGCGGACGTAAAGGACTTTAAGACCCTGGGCAAGATCGGCGGCAAGACCATTGCCATTTTCCTGGGCAGTACTGCCATTGCCGTTGCCATTGGCCTTGTTGCCTCCAACCTATTCCAGATTGGCGCGGGCTTCACCATCCCCAGCGAGGTCAGTTACGATGCCAAAGACGTGCCCAGCGTGGTGGATACCCTGATGAACATCATCCCCACCAACCCCTTTAACGCTCTGTCTACTCAGAACCTGCTGCAGATCATCTTCTTCTCTCTGCTGCTGGGCTTTGCGCTCATCGCCTTGGGCGAAAAGGGCGCTCCCGTGCTGAATTTCTTCCGGGCCTGGACCGATGCCTGGAAGGAAATCACCAACATTGTCCTGAAATTCACCCCCTACGGCGTTTTCGGCCTGATGGCGGACATCGTAGGCAAATACGGCCTGGACGTAATGCTGCCCTTTGTGAAGACCATCGCCGCCTGCTATGTGACCTGCTTCCTGTTTACCGTCTTTGTTCAGGGCGGTCTGATGTGCGGCATCTACGCCGGTATCAGTCCCAAGAAGTTCTTCTCCACCATGAAGGAGGCCATGCTCTTCGTCTTCGCTACCTGCTCCAGCGTAGCTACCATTCCTCTGAACCTGAAGTGCACCAAGAAGCTGGGTGTCTCCGATAAGATTGCCGACTTCGTCATCCCCTTCGGAGCGGTCATGAATATGAACGGCACCGCTATCTACGAAGCCGTGGCTGTGGTCTTCGCTGCCCAGGTATTCGGCATCAACCTGACCATCACCGAACAGATCATGGTCATGGTCACCGCTGTCCTGGCCTCCATTGGCACCGCCGGTATCCCCGGCTCCGGTCTGGTCATGCTGACCATTGTTCTGAACGCCGTGGGTCTGCCCCTGGAGACCATCGGTCTGCTTGCCGGTATCGACCGTATCCTGAACATGGCCCGGGTCATCCCCAACATCGTCGGTGACGCTGCCGCTGCCGTAGTCGTCGCCAAGAGCGAAGGCGAGCTCCACCCCGAGTTGGTGGATGCCGCCACCCTGGAAAACTGATTTCGATCCCCTTCTTTCTTCGAAAAGGCCCTGAGGCGCACAGCCTCAGGGCCTTCAGAGTGTCGAAAAAGTCCAGTTAATGCTGGGCTTTTTCTATTATCCATGATA
>URGL01000098.1 GCA_900547405.1 uncultured Eubacteriales bacterium | reverse complement strand
CTCCTGGGAGAGGGTGGACCGGGCGCAGCCCGGGACGGGTGTGGGGCGGTAGGTCGGTCCGGCCTGGTGCCGCCCCTCTTCCGTCTCGGCTGCGCCGAGCCACCTTCCCCCAGGGGAAGGTCTGCCCCTGGGGGGCAAGAAAGGAACAACATGATCCACAGATATCAACTAAACGGCTACAACATCGTCCTGGATGTGTGCTCCGGGTCGGTGCACGTGGTGGACGAGGCGGCCTACGACCTCATCGGCCTTTACGAGGACCACACCCGGGAAGAGGCTGTGGCGCAGATCGCCGCCAAGTACCCTCAGATCGAGAAAAGTGAATTGGAAGAGTGCTACGATGACATCACCGCCCTGAAGAGCGCCGGGAAGCTGTTCGCTCCGGATACCTTTGCCCCCATGGCAGGGGAGCTGAAGGCCCGGACCTCCGGAGTCGTCAAGGCCCTGTGCCTGCACATCGCCCACACCTGCAACCTGAATTGCTCCTACTGCTTCGCCTCCCAGGGCAAGTATCACGGAGAGCGGGCCATTATGTCCTACGAGGTGGGCAAGCAGGCTCTGGACTTCCTCATTGCCCACTCCGGCACCCGGAAGAATCTGGAGGTGGACTTCTTCGGCGGGGAACCCCTGATGAACTTCGATGTGGTGAAGGACTTGGTGGCCTACGCCCGGAGCATCGAGAAGGAGGCGGGGAAGAATTTCCGCTTCACCCTGACCACCAACGGTATGCTTGTCGATCAGGACGTCATCGATTTCTGCAACAAGGAAATGAGCAACGTGGTCCTGAGCCTGGACGGCCGGAAGGAGGTCCACGACCGGTTCCGGGTAGACTACGCCGGCCGGGGCAGCTACGATCAGATCGTGCCCAAGTTCCAGGAGCTGGTCCGCCAGCGGGGGAACAAGGACTACTATATGCGGGGCACCTTCACCCACCACAACCCGGATTTCCTGAATGACATCAAGGCCATGCTGGACCTGGGCTTTACGGAGCTGAGCATGGAGCCGGTGGTCACCGCCAAGGGGGACCCCTCCGAGCTGACAGAGGAGGATCTGCCCATTGTCCTGCAGCAGTATGAGGACCTGGCCAAGCTCCAGCTGGAGCGGTATGAGCAGGGGCGGCCCTTTACCTTCTACCACTACATGATCGACCTGACGGGAGGCCCCTGCATCTATAAGCGGATCTCCGGCTGCGGCAGCGGAACGGAATACATGGCCGTCACCCCCTGGGGGGACCTGTACCCCTGCCATCAGTTCGTGGGGGAGGAGAAGTTCAAGCTGGGCAACATCTGGGATGGGGTCACAAACACCGCCATCCAGAGTGAGTTCGCCTCCTGCAACGTCTACGCCCGGCCGGACTGCCAGGACTGCTGGGCCCGACTCTACTGCTCCGGCGGCTGCGCCGCCAACGCCTACCATGCCACCGGCTCCGTAAAGGGTGTGTATGAATATGGCTGCAAGCTCTTCCGCAAGCGGATGGAGTGTGCCATTATGGTCCAGGTGGCGGAAAAGCTCGGCAAATGAACACGCCCATATGTGATTATGTAAACGAATACGTCCAGAAGGCCCCGGCACGGTTCCACATGCCGGGGCATAAGGGCGTTTCTTTTTTGGGGTTTGAGGACCGGGATATTACGGAGATCTCCGGGGCTGACGACCTGTTTCACCCCTCGGGGATCATTCTGGAAAGCGAGGAGAATGCCTCCCGGCTTTTCGGCTGCCCTACGGTGTACTCCTGTGAGGGCTCCAGCCTGTGCATCCGGGCCATGCTGTATCTGGCCTATACGGAAGGCGGCTGCCGGGGGCGGTGCCTTGCCGGTCGGAATGCCCACAAAAGCTTCCTGAATACGGCCATTTTGCTGGATTTCCCTATCAAGTGGCTTTGGGCCGGAAAGGACTACCTGAGCTGCCCTGTAACGGCGGAGCAGGTGGAGCGGGCCATTCAGGAGGAGCCGGAGAAGCCCTTCGCCCTGTACCTGACCAGCCCGGATTACCTGGGGAATCAGCTGGACCTGGATGCCATCGGCGCTGTGTGCCAGCGCTACGGTGTCCCTCTGCTGGTGGATAACGCCCACGGGGCCTACCTGAAATTTCTGCCCCAAAGCCGCCACCCCATGGACTTCGGCGCCGCCCTGTGCTGCGATTCCGCCCACAAGACATTGCCGGTGCTCACCGGCGGGGCCTACCTCCACTTCCGGCAGGAGGCCATGAGACAAAGGGTCAAGGATGCCATGGCCCTCTTCGGCTCCACCAGCCCCTCCTACCTGATCCTACAGTCCCTGGACCGGGCAAATCCTTATCTGGAAACCCTGCCCCAGGGCCTGCTGGCTCTGGCCCCCAACATTGCCGCGCTGAAAGGCAGCCTCCTGGCCCGGGGCTTCACCCTGGCGGGAGACGAGCTGCTGAAGCTGACCATCCGGACAGACCTGTGGGGCTATTCCGGGGAAGAATTGGGCAGTATCCTGGAAAAACAGAACATTTACTGCGAATTTCAGGATGAAAGCCACATTGTGTTCATGTTCACCCCGGAAAACACCCGGCAGGACTTTGCCGCCCTCCGCGCCGCCCTGGAGGCCATCCCCCGGCGGGAGAGCCGGGAAAAGATCCTGCCCCTGTGCCGGCCGGAGCCGGTCCTGTCCCCCCGGGCCGCCGCCTTCTCCCGGAAAGTCACCATCCCCGTGGACCGGGCCGCCGGAAGGATCCTGGCCGCCGCCTCCGTCGGCTGCCCCCCGGCTGTGCCCCTCATCATGTGCGGGGAGCGGATCAGCGAAGAGCTGGTGCCGGTGCTGAAAGCACTGGGGACGGAGTTTGTGACGGTGGTTGAATAAGTATTTTACTTCGCTCAGCGGAGACAAAAGAAACCGCCACTCTGCCAAGTGACGGTTTCTATCCATATAGAAATTTAACTCTCTGAGCAGACCGCTTATCGGCAATGCTCTTTTCATGTTTATTATACCACAGCCCGCCAAAATGTCAAGGCGGGCGTTTTTCAATTGCTTGATTCCTCTTCCTCCGCCCGGAAGCTTTCCGGCAGGACTTTGCCGCCCTACTTGAAAAGCGGGCTGAAACAGTCGCTTTTCCAAAGGAAAGTGAGAGCTATGTATTATCCAGAGGATACTGCAAGGAAGATTAGTTCGCGTTCATGCCGAGAGGCTCATAGGTCAGCAGCTTTTTCTTCCAAAGGGTCTCCGTTTGGATCACTTCATCGGGCGTCACGGCCTTTGGCAGGAGCTGCAAAATCGAGAACTGGAAGTGCGTATACCTATCCGGGTAGTCGCAGAGCAACTCCTTCATCAGCTTGTTGTCGCCGTGCAGCGACTTCACATAGTGTGTCCAGCGCCCCAATAAGCCTCCCTTGCCATAAGCGGAGCCAACATACTTCCGTCCGTTTTCCCGGTCAACAATGAGGTAGACCGCGTTGACGGTGGAAAGCGCCGTGTGCCACGATTCGTATGCCGTGGGATCCTGCACGATCTCCCGAAGCTCTTCATAGGTAAGGATTGCGTTTTCGTAGCCGGAAAAAATCTTCTTGTCCCGAATGGCCACAATAGGCTTTTCATTGGTGCCTTTCTGCGCCCAGGCAAGCGCGCTTTTACCCCATTCGATCAAGAGCCTGCCTTCGTATTCCTTCAGCAGGTCAATGTGCTCCAGATTGTAAAACATTCGCTGCCCCTGGAACCAATCCTCCAGTGGGAATCCCTTTGGCTTCGTGTCCTGCGTATCAATAACGCCGCCGCTTACCTTGTAGCAGGCGAAAAACTTTGCCGTCGTACTCTTGTCGCTGATAAATACGCACCAATAATCATACCCGTTGCTAAAGGTTTCACTCTGTACGCGGGTGTACTCCTCCACCATGTTCTTGTCATAGCATTTCTTGAATGCCTTGTCACCCAGCGAATGCCGGATCAGTTTTACCCGCTTCGGCTCAAGCCCCACATTTTTAAGCACATCGGAAAAGTTCAAAATTGCCACGGAAGCCCCTCCTTATTCTGTTCTCTATTTCAAATTCTACCACAGATTTTTTCGTTGTAAAGCGCGCTTTTCCACTGGCGCAGGATCTCCGCCAGCTCCGGCGTCAGACGTTTGCGGCACTCGTGCCGCAGTTCCTCCGGCACGCCGTAGAATGCCTCAGCGATGCTGCCGGTGATGGCGGCGAGGGTGTCGCTGTCACCGCCGAGGGACACCGCCGTGCGTAGCGCGTCTTCAAAATCTGTGCTTTCCAGAAATGCAATAATAGCCTGCGGCACGGTTTCCTGGCAGCTCTCT
>URGL01000097.1 GCA_900547405.1 uncultured Eubacteriales bacterium | reverse complement strand
GCGCTCTTGTGGCATCTTCCAGGCAAGACCATTCCACAAGATCATAAATATCCTTAAAATGGTAATAAAAGGTCATGCGGTTGATGCCGCAGTCCTCGGCAATGTCATTAATGGTAATTTTGGTCAGCGGCTTTTTCAGCAGCAGATTTTTCAATGACTGTTCCAGGGCGCGCTTTGTTACCTGTGACACAGTAGCATCCTCCTTCTTTAGGCCAAACTATGGTCCATAGCTTCTTTTACAAAAACATAGCGATGCACCGGCCTGCCCCGGCCTGCAGAGCCGGACTCCGGCAGGACTCGGATAAGCCCCAGCTCAAACAGCCGCTGCAAAATGCGCCGGGTGCTGCGCTGGGTGATACCCAGGATGGGGCCCAGGTCCGCGGCGGTGAGGATGGTGTCCGGGTTGTTCCGGTAGAGAGCCGCCAGCCGGAGCAGGTTGGTGTTGTCAACACCCAGCCTACGGGCAAACTGCATGGAGCTGCCGTCCTGGTAGCTGTAGCGCAGACTCTGGCCGTGGCTCAGGGGGCCGGTCAGCACCTCCGGGTCACCGCTGACCAAAAAGCCCTCGTTCAGTCCATACCGTGTGCTCTCCAGCAGAGCTCGCTCGGCGTGGTATTGGCTGATTTGCTCACTGGGGTGGACACCGATGCCGACGGAGAAGGGGAACGCCAGGCTCCTGCGCAGAATGGCCATGATCTTCTGGAAATTCACCTGCCGGTAGGCCTCGTTGGGCAGAGTGGCCCGGGCCACGAATCGATCAAAGCTGTGGTCGATGCTGAAGGATAAGCTCCGCTCCTTTCGGAAATCCACCAGGAATTTATAGAGCGTGGCGGTGCGGTACTCCCGCTCCTCTTCGGAGACGCTGCTGTCTCCGGGTAAGTGGACAATGAACGTGACCACATTGCTGTCCTGGAGGGTTTTCAGCCGCTCCCGGTTCAGAGCTTCCTCAATACTGCCGACAATCATTTTCTCTGTGGGGTTGATGGGCTCATAGGGGATGCCCAAACGGTCCCATTGCTTCAGGTTGTTGATGCTTCGGCTGAGAACATAGTCGATCTTTCCCGCCTGCCACAATTCGTTTCCCCGCTGGGTGATGTTGGCGTAATCATAGACCTCCTCCTCAAAAAAGAAGGGCAGCTGATCTTCCGGCAGGTACTCGGGCAGGTTCAGATAGTTATTTTGCGGGGTCACAAAGTCCAGGTACAGCCGACTTAGTGGCACATCCGGGTGGCGCAGATGGAAGGTCAGGAGAATGCTCAATACGTCTGCCGTGCCGTACACCGTAAAGGCGCAGGGAATGGGGCAGTTGGGGTAGTGCCGGTGCATGTAGTGGTAGCCAAGTTCGCCGGAGAAGAGGATGATGTCGCACTCTTCCAGACAACTGGAGTAGATCTCATCGATGTCGGATAGGCTGTCGTAGGTATAGGAGCGGAAGGAACAATCGAAATCGTGGTCGGTGATGACCTTGTTGATGGTTTCCAAAAACCGATAGGGTGAGATAATAGCAACGGTGATCATGGCGGTGTGCCTCCTGAGAGAACTAGACTCTGATAATAGTATACCACCTTTGGTAAGTTATGACAACTATTTGACAAGAGAAGAAAAATCCGCTAGAATATGTAGGTATTTTAGAAAAAGGAGGGTACTGCAGTGTCTAAGTTCCGTCGAGTGATGTGTTTTCTTCTGTCCGTTGTGGCGTTCGCCTGTCTGCTCCCGGTGCCTGGGGCTGCCCAGGAGATTGCACTTGCCTCCGAGGCGGCGGTGCTGATGGACGCGGAATCGGGGCAGATCCTCTACGGAAAGAATATGGACAGCACCATGTATCCCGCCAGCATTACCAAGGTCCTGACAGGGCTTTTGGCACTGAAGTATGCCAAAGAGACGGACAAGGTCACCATGACCCAGGCGGGTGTAAGCCAGGTGCCCCGGACCTCCTCCCACATTGCTTTGGAACCGGGGGAGGCGTTTACGATGAAGGATGCCCTCTACGCATTGGCGCTGGTCTCCGCCAACGATGCTGCGGTGGCAATCGCGGAGACGGTCTCCGGCTCAGTGGAGGACTTCGCCAAGCTCATGAACGAGGAGGCGGAGAAGCTGGGGGCTTATAACTCCCACTTTGTAAACCCCAACGGGATGCCGAATCAGGATCATTACACCACTGCCCGGGATATGGCGCTCATTACGGCGGAGGCATTGAAGCAGGAGGGATTTCTCACCTATTTCGGAGCCAAGAGCTATGAAATGCCCGCCACCAACCTGTCTGCGGCCCGGCCTCTGGTGTCCAAAAATCAGTTCATCGATGGCACCTTTGACTGCCCGGGTCTGCTTATGAGCAAGACCGGCTGGACCAGCAGCGCTCTGGGGACCCTGGTCACGGCAGTGAAGCGGGGGGATACCACCCTGATTGCGGTGACTTTGAAGTCCCCCATGCTGGAAGACAAGTACACCGATACCCTGGCTCTGCTGGACTACGGATTTGCAAACTACCGCCGGGTCCGGCTGTCCCAAAAGCTGATGGAGCGGAAAATGGTGGCTCAGGGTATGGACGAGGATTGCTCTCTGGAAGGCTATACACCCCAGGATGTGCTGATTCCCCAAACTGCCGGGGAGGCGGATATTGCCGTTACGGTCCCCGGCGGCTTTGACAGCTCCTTGGGGGTCTCCACCGTCCCTGCCAGTGTAGACGTGAAGCAAGAGGACGGGACCTGGATCCATGTCACAGATCTGCTGCTTACCATCCGGGATCCGGAGCCGGAGGTAGAAGCTTTGGCGGAAACGGAAGGGACGGAGGCCCCGGTGGAGACGGAAACAAAGGCTATCCATCCCGGCGCGGCCATCCTGCTGGGACTGGCTGTGGTGTTTTTCCTGTTCCGATGCATCGGGAAACGAAAAGTTACGGTCTGATACGGATTTATCCCACCGCATTGCGGTGGGAAATTTTTTGTTGACAAATCAACAATCATCTTGTATACTGCACTTGTTGATTTTACAACATAAGGAGACAGCGCTATGGAACAACGCTTCGAAACCTTCACTGTGCTGATCGGACGGATCAGCCGGTGTATCAAGCGGCTGAAAGCCGAGCAAATGGAGCTGCTGGACCTGAAAGGGCCCCATGTATCCTGCCTCTACTATCTCTACCGTTTCGGCCCTATGACGGCGGCAGAGCTTTGCGACCGGTGCGAGGAAGACAAGGCGGCCATCTCACGATCACTGGAGTACCTGGAAAATTCCGGTTATCTCAGCTGCCGGATCACGGGGGCCAAAAAGTATCGGTCCTCCCTGGTGCTCACCGAGAAGGGACAGACCGCCGGGGAAGAGATAGCCCGCCGGATCGAGGGCATTGTGGAGGCCGCCAGCGCAAATTTAAACGAAGAAGAGCGGCTGGCCATGTATCATGCCTTAGAAGCCATATGTGAAAACTTGGAAAAACTATGTCAGAATCAAAATCAAAGGAGAAAAACGAAATGAACGTTCGTATTATTGTAGATTCCTCTACGGATGTGGCAGAAGCCTATCTCAACCGGATCCAGGTGGTACCCCTGACCCTGCGCTTTGGGGAGGAGGAGTATTACGACGGAGTGACCATTCACAAGGAGGAGTTCTATCGCCGTCTGGTTGAGTCCGATGAGCTCCCCACCACCAGCCAGGCCACCCCGGCAAGCTTTGATCAGGTGTTTCGGGAGGTGGCGGCCAATGGGGACAGCGCCGTGGTTATCTGTCTGTCCTCCAAGCTCTCCGGCACCTATCAGAGCGCCTGCATTGCCGCGGAGAGCTATGACAACATCTATGTGGTGGACAGCCAGTCCGTGGCTATTGGCACCGGTGTGCTGGCCCAGTACGCCGTAGACTGCGCCGACGGGGGGATCAGCGCCCGGGAAATTGCGCAGAAGCTGGAGAAGAAAAAGGCGAATGTAACCGTGATCGCCCTGCTGGATACCCTGGAATATCTGAAAAAGGGAGGCCGCATCTCCAAAACCGTAGCCTTCGCCGGAGGCGTTCTGAATATCAAGCCTGTGGTAACGGTCCAGGATGGGGTGGTGGCCCTCATCGGCAAGGCCCGGGGCTCCCGGAACGGCAACAACCTGCTGGTGGAGAAGATCAACCAGTCCGGCGGCGTGGATTTTTCCCTGCCGGTGCTCCTTGGTTATACGGGCCTGAATTCCGCGCTGCTCGACAAGTATGTAGAGGACAGCCGGGGCCTTTGGGCGGAGGAACTGGACTCTATTCCCAAGACCCTGCTGTGCAGCATTATTGGTACTCATGTTGGCCCCGGAGCCGTGGCGGTGGCTTTTTTTCGGAAAGACGGATAAGTTTTTCAGGTACTTGATTTTTGTGTAAAATCCTGGTATAATTCTCACGTGTCTATGTGGAGAGTTACTCAAGTGGTCGAAGAGGCGTGACTCGAAATCTCGTAGGGCGTGAATAGCGTCGCCAGGGTTCAAATCCCTGACTCTCCGCCAGAACGTTAGGCAAAGGATGATAGAGAATGGAGAAGAAATTCTCTGTTATCTGTTATCCTTTGCTTTCTTTTGCATTGTCGGGAGGATTTATGGAAAGAGAACAACGAAAAAAAACAACGACCCGGGACATGACCAGCGGCCCCATTGTCAGGCAGGTGGTCCTTTTTTGCCTGCCGCTGATGCTGGGCAATATTTTCCAGATGCTTTACAATACGGTGGACTCCGTGGTAGCTGTCTCTTATACACATCTGACGCTGCCGACGAAG
>URGL01000096.1 GCA_900547405.1 uncultured Eubacteriales bacterium | reverse complement strand
GCAAAGGTCCTGCTGCTGGAAAAAAATGACCGGCTGGGGAAGAAGCTCCTCATCACCGGCAAGGGCCGCTGCAACGTCACCAATGACTGCACAGCCCAGGAGGTCTTGCAAAACACCCCCCGGAACGGCCGCTTCCTCTACAGCGCCCTGACGGCCTTTCCGCCGGAGAAAACCAAGGCCTTCTTTGAAGAAAACGGATGCCCCCTGAAAACCGAGCGGGGGAACCGGGTGTTTCCCCAGTCCGACAGCGCCCGGTCCATATTGGATAGCCTCCAAAGGGCCCTCCGGACCTCCGGCGCTATGGTGAAGACGGCCCGGGTCACGGAGATCCTGACCCAGGAGGGCAGTGTCTCCGGCGTGAAGACCGACGAGGGCATTTTTCAGGCCCTGGCGGTGATTCTGGCCACCGGGGGAGCCAGCTATCCCGCCACCGGCTCCACGGGAGACGGCTACGCCTTCGCCAAGGCCCTGGGCCACACCGTTATGGAACCCCAGGGAAGTCTGGTGCCCCTGGAGACCGCCGGGCAGGACTGCCAGCGGATGCAGGGGCTGTCCCTGCGCAATGTGGGGGTAAGGCTGGTGAATGCCAAGGGAAAGGTCCTGTACAAGGACTTTGGAGAGCTGCTGTTTACCCATTTCGGCCTTTCCGGCCCTACGGTGCTCTCCGCCAGTTGCCACCTGAAGGGGGAGGGGTGTCGGCTCCTCATCGATCTGAAGCCCGCCCTGGATGAGGGCAAGCTGGACGCAAGGATCCTGCGGGATCTGGATATGTACCAGAACCGGACCATGGAGAACGCGCTGACGGATCTGCTTCCCCGGTCCATGATCCCTGTGGTGCTGGACCGGCTGGACATTTCCTACGATCTCCAGGCCAACAGCTTTCCGAAGCCGAAAAGGCGGCAGCTGGTGGAGCTGCTGAAAGCCTTCCCCATCGACATCACCGGCAAGCGGCCTGTGGCGGAGGCGATCGTCACCTCCGGCGGCGTCAAGGTTTCGGAAATTGACCCGAAAACCATGGAAAGTAAGGTTCTTTCCGGGCTTTTTTTCGCCGGAGAGGTTATTGACTGCGACGCCTATACCGGCGGCTTCAACCTGCAGATCGCCTGGGCCACGGCCTGGGCTGCCGGGAAAAGCGCGTCGGAAAAAAAGAGGCATTGACAAAACGCACCTTCTGTACTAGAATATCCCCGGTACCTTTGAAAAAGAGATTTCACGAAGGGAGCATTCTCATGTACGATAAGCTTGTCAATTACGCTGCCAAACAGTTGGAGCTGGACGCTTCCGAGATCAAGCCCGACAGCACCTTTGAGAGCCTGGGCATCGATTCTCTGGACATTGTAGAGATGATTATGGATCTGGAGAGCGAGCTGGGTGTGGAGCTGGATATGGAGGATCAGAAGATCACCACCTTCCAGGAGCTGGCCGATTTCATCGAAAGCAAGCTGAACTAACGTAAAAATTTTACATGGGTGCCCCTTTTGGGGCGGCCCACACCTTGTTCTGACGGAATCGGTCTGTAACAAGGTCGCACTAGTCGGGGAGTTAGCGGTGCCCTGTACCTGCAATCCGCTGTAGCAGGGATGAATTCCTATACCCGGGTGAGTATATATGTTTCCGCACCGGTAACGCGGTGTTGAGAGAGCGGTCTTGCGCAACGAAGCCCCGTGAACCATGTCAGGTGGGGAACCAAGCAGCATTAAGCGGAATGTTTCGTGTGCCGCGGGGTTGCCGCTTTTGAGTCGGCTGACCGTGGGCGGAGCCTATTACTCATTCAAATGTAGGTGTGCGATCTTGTTATGGGCCGATTCTAATCTTTGGCCGGAAAACCTTCCGGCATTCGGAGGAAAGAGGAGGCAGTTTCATGTCAGCCTATCAGGCCCTATATCGGAAATACCGCCCCCAGACCTTTGACGATGTGTCAGGCCAGCTGGCGGTGACCCAGACCCTGAAAACCCAGATCGTCTCCGGGAAGCTGAGCCACGCCTATCTCTTCACCGGCTCCCGGGGCACCGGCAAGACCAGCTGCGCCAAAATCCTGGCCAAGGCTGTGAACTGCCTGCATCCGGAGGGGGGCAACCCCTGCAACCGGTGCGAGGCCTGCCGGGCCATCGATTCCGGCAGCTGTATGGATGTGCTGGAAATTGATGCCGCCTCCAACAATGGCGTGGACAACGTCCGGGACCTGCGGGATGACGCGGTGTATACCCCCTCTCAGGTCCGGAAGCGGGTGTATATCGTGGACGAGGTGCACATGCTGTCCCTCTCCGCCTTCAATGCCCTTTTGAAGATCATCGAAGAGCCGCCGGAGCATTTGCTCTTTATTCTGGCAACCACCGAGCTTCACAAGGTCCCGGCCACCATTCTCTCCCGGTGCCAGCGGTTTTCCTTCCGGCGCATCAGCCAGGAGGACATTGCCGCCCGGCTCCAGTATGTGGCCTATCAGGAGAGCATCGACCTGGACGATGGGGCGGCCCGGGTGCTGGCCCGGCTGGCGGACGGGGCCATGCGTGACGGCCTGAGCCTCCTGGACCAGTGCGCCTCTGCCACCACCGGAGAGGTGACGGCGGAAAAGGTTTATGAGTGCTTGGGGATAGCCGGGGAGCAGAAATGCGGCACGCTGCTCTCCTACTGCGCCCAGCAGGATACGGCCAAGGCCCTGAGCCTTTTTAACCAGCTCTATAGCCAGGGCAAGGACATTGGCGCTCTGCTGGATGAGCTGGAGAGCCTGCTGCGGGATCTGCTGGTGATGAAGACCGCCCCCCAGGCGGGGCTGACCATGCTCTCCGGCGTGGCGCCGGACAGCGAGGTGCTGGAGCTGAACAAAATTCTATCCACCGGGGAACTGGTGCGGATGATGGGCCTGGTTCAGGAGACGGTAGCCTCCTTTAACCGCAGTGCGGGACGGCGGATGGACGCGGAGCTGTGCATTGTAGAGCTCTGCCGCCCGGAGCTGAGCCTGGACGCAAAGGCCATGAACGCCCGGCTTACCCGGCTGGAGGACCAGATCAAGAGCGGCCGGATCGCCGTAGCGGCGCCCTCCAGACAGCAGCCCAGGCAGGAGGAGCCGGAGGACGAGGACCGGCCTCCCATCCCTGACGATGAGGATGCGCCTCCGGCCCAGGAGGAGGAGCCTCCAAAGCTGGAGGCACCGGACAGCTTCTGGGTGGAGCTGGTGGGGGATGTCCGTTCGGAGCTGAAGCCCCCGGCCTCCGGGTTCTTTGTGGCAACCCCCGCCTCCCCCATTCGGGGCGTACTGGCAGGGGACCGGCTGGAGATCCGCTGCGCCAACAGCTTTGCCGCGGAGACCCTGAGCAAGCCGGAGATATTGGATGTGATCTCCCTGAAGGCCTCGGCAAGGCTTCAGAGGACCGTCACAGCGGTGATCGTAGACATTACCAAAAAGACGGGCTCCCCCAAAATGGAGCAGCTGATGAATTTTGGCAGAGCCCACCAGGATATTGTGAAAATACGAAATCAGTAAAGGAGATTTTTTCTTATGGCAAAGGGTGGATTCCGGGGTATGCCCGGCGGTATGGGCGGCATGAATCAGGCCGCTATGATCAAGCAGGCTCAGAAGATGCAGCAGGAGATGCTGCGGATGCAGGAGGAGCAGGAGAACAGAACCTTCTCCGCCCAGTCTGGCGGCGGCATGGTATCCGCCGTGGTCAACGGCAAGCACGAGCTGGTAGAGCTGAAGGTGAACCCCGAGGCGGTGGACCCCGATGATGTGGAGATGCTCCAGGATATGATCATCGCCGCCGTCAACGAGGCTATGCGCACTGCCGACAGCGAGGCTGCCAACAATATGTCCAAGCTCACCGGCGGCCTGAACCTGGGCGGCCTGTTCTAAGGAGCGGCCATGCAGTTTTTTCCTGCCTCTTTGCAAAACCTGGCAGATCAGTTTGCCAGACTCCCCGGCGTAGGGGGGAAGACCGCCCAGCGGCTTGCCTTCTATGTGCTGGAAATGCCAATGGAGGAGGCCCAGACCTTTGCCGATGCCATTCTGGAGGCCAAGCGGACGGTGCACACCTGCCCCTGCTGCCAGAATCTGACGGACCAGCCCCTGTGCCCCATCTGTGCCGATGACACCCGGGACCACTCCACCGTCTGCGTGGTGGCAGAGCCCAAGGATGTCGTTGCCCTGGAGCGCTCCCGGGAGTACCGGGGGGTTTACCACGTGCTCCACGGCGTGATCTCCCCCCTGAACCGGGTCACCCAGGACGATATCAAGATCCGGGAGCTGCTGAACCGCATCGGCCAGGAGGATATCAAGGAGGTCATTATGGCCACCAACCCGGATACCGAGGGCGAGGCCACGGCCATGTATATTTCCCGGCTCCTGCGGCCTATGGAGGTCAAGGTCACCCGGCTGGCCTACGGCGTGCCTGTGGGCAGCCAGCTGGAATACGCCGACGAAGTCACCCTGTCCCGTGCCCTGGAGGGCCGGCAGGAGATGTAGCGATCAGTCCCCCCGGAAGCGCTGCGCTTCCGGGGGTTGAAGCAATGGGGGGAACATAAGAATTTGGCGGAGTCGAGCAGCCCCCGCCGGAGGTCGCCTTCCCCCACGGGGAAGGTGGCAGGGCCATAGGCCCTGACGGATGAGGGGAACCCAGCCCTCCCAAAGAATCGGGCCAAGATGAATGGGAAAGCCCGTAGATTTTCCGGCAGCCCAGTACGAGCAGCTCCTGCCCTCTCCTGCTTGGAGAGGGTGCCGCCCGCTTATCGGCGGGTGTGGAGGG
>URGL01000095.1 GCA_900547405.1 uncultured Eubacteriales bacterium | reverse complement strand
TGGCAATACCAGCACGCTACCTATCGAAGTGAACTTCGAGAACATAAGATCATTCAATCCATGTCCAGAAAAGGGAATTGCTACGATAATTGCATTATGGAAACATTCTTTGGAAGACTCAAAAATGAGATGCTTTATGGGTGTGAGAAAGAATACACTTCTTTTGAGGTCTTCTCAAAAGCAATCTCGGACTATATTGATTACTATAACAACAGAAGAATTCAAGCCAAAACAAAATGGATGCCTCCCGTAAAATTCAGAGAAGCATCCATGATGTGAAACTAATTGTTCAATTCATAACGGTGTCCAGAAAACTGGGTACATATCATTTCCCGAAATGGAAAGGGTCTGCTTTTTCTTACCCATCAAGGCTGTGGATAACTTTTCTCTCAAAAATGTGTACACCAACCACAAGGGGCTGTTAGAAAAGTCCCTCTAGGAATAGGGGAGCTGCTGTCTATCAAATTCTTGTGTGTTACTTTACCGTACATGAGCCTTCCCAGCTGGTTTGCAGCAGCTGGGGGGTCAGGTCTTCCTGGTGCAGATCCGGCAGCCAGCCGATGTAGGCGGTTCTGGCTTCCGTCCCCGCAAAGCGGGTGGCGGGGAGGGAGGCATAGGCCTCTTCGGAAATGGTCTGCTCCTCGGCATCCTGATAGGTGACAGTTTCGGAAGGCTCGTAGTCCGTCACCGCGTAGCCCAGGATCTCCCGCTCCATCCGATTGCCCAGCAGATACACGGCGGTGGTTGTCTCGCAGTACTGGGAGGCGGAGACCTTGATGGTATTGGACTGGATGTAATAGTAGATCCCGGTCTGGGTGTCATGGTAGCAGGGGACAGCCTCCGGTGCCAGATCCGCGTTGGCGGCGGTGTAGAACATGGCAACGGTGGAGCCGTAATCCTCTTCCGCAATGGGTACCAAAGAGGCCCCATCCTCGCTGACCTCCCAGGCCCGGAAGGTGATGAAGTGGCCGCTGCCGTGGCACTCCGAGGAGAGAATTTCCAGCTGGCCGTTGCCGTCCAGGTCCGTGACAGCGTAGCACCAGCCGTCACTTTCGTCCAGGACCTTCCAGGTGTCCTTGCTTTCCCAGATCAGGTCCAGCTGGGCCTCGTTGGAGTCGGGAGCCACCAGGGGTTCTTCCGTGGTGCCCTGGGTGGCCTCCCGGATGGTTTCCACGGTTTCGGGTGGGGGCACCGTATTTTTCCCGCAGCCGCAGAGCACCAGGGCGGACAGGCAGAGAGGTAGGAATTGTTTCAGATTCATGGCAGTTTTGCCTCCTTTTCTTTTACAGCTTCTTCTTCAGGGCGGCAACCATCTTCTTCACCCGCAGGGCCTCTGCCCGCTCTCGTTTGCACCCGATGGCCACCATCCGGTGGACCTTGTCCTGGCGGAAGGGAACGGTGATGAGCCCATTCAGGTCCAGGGTGGGATTCATAGCCACAATGCAGATGCCCATTTTGCTTCGGACCAGGGAGAGAACCGTGTTGTCCTCGTCGGCTTCGGCTACGATTTTGGGAGGATTCCGGAGTCCCGCAATAGAGGCCTGGTAGAGGCCAAAGAAAAAGCCGTCCTTGGTGTGGCCCACCATGTCCTGGCCCTGGAGGTCCTCCGGGGTTATGGCGCTCCTGCCGGACAGAGGGTGGCCGGGGTAGAGGCAGACATAGAGGGGCTGCTCCAGAAAATCGTAGAAGACCAGGTCCGAGTACCGGCCTGAGGGAGAGCAGAGAACCAGGTCCAGCTGGTCCTCCTCCAGCATATCCTGAAGGGTGTAGGACACGCTGTTGTGGATGCGCACATAGGCCCCGGGAAAGGACCGCTCGAAAATCTTGAGAAAGGCCGGGAGGACATCGGCCTGGATCGCCCCGATGCAGCCCAGCCGCAGCACCTGACGCTGCTCCAGAGCGGTCCGGACCCCCTGGTCCAGCTGCAGAAGCGCCTCCCGGGCATAGGGGAGGAACAGCTCTCCCTGCCGGGTCAGCCGGATGCTCCGGCCCTGCTTATAGAAGAGGGAGAAGCCCAGATCATTTTCCAGGTGCTGCATGGCCTTGGAGAGCGTGGGCTGGGTGATCCCCAGCTTTTCCGAGGCCTGGCGGTAGTTGAGGGCCTGGGTCAGCTCTAAAAAGTATTCGACTTGCTTGGTGTTCAATTTGCGTTTCTCCTATAGATAGCCAATTGCTATGGAATGATAAACAGTATAATCTTGAATCGGACAGAAATCAAGTATATATTATTTCGGTCTGGAAGTGGGCCATTCCCCGGTAAAACCTGGGAAACCCCTCTGGAAAAACAAAAAAAGGAGAAACGCAACATGAAACGTACTTTGTCCCTGCTTCTGGCCTTTGTGATGGTTCTGGGGCTGGCTGCCTGCGGCGGAAACACCGCCCAGGAGACCACTGCCGCCGCCACCGCTGCCAGTGAGGAAGCAGGCATCTACACCCCCGGCACCTATACCGGGACTGCCGCCGGTAAGAACGGCGACGTAAAGGTGGAGGTCACCTTCTCCGCCAACGCCATCGATTCCGTGAAGGTCGTGGAGCATTCCGAGACCGCCGGGATCAGCGACGGTGCCATTGAAAACATTCCCGCCGCCATTGTGGAAAACCAGAGCCTGGCCGTGGACACCGTCTCCGGTGCCACCATCACCAGCGATGCCATCCTGAAGGCCGTGGCCGACGCTGTGGCCCAGGCCGGTGGTGACGTGGAGGCTCTGAAGAACGCTGCCGCCCCGGCCGGTGAGAAGGAAACCAAGGAGCTGTCCGCCGATGTGATCGTGGTGGGCGGCGGCGGAGCCGGTATGGCTGCCGCTACCCGTCTGGCCCAGCTGGGCAAGAGCGTCATCCTGGTGGAGAAGTCCGGCTTCCTGGGCGGTGCCATCTCCGTGTCCGGCGGCAACCAGGTGGTCATGGGCTCCCAGCTGCAGATCGACAACGGCGTGGCTGACGACTCCGTGGAGTCTATGGTTGCCGACTTTGAGACCAACGGTGCCAACAAGAACAACAAAGAGATCCTGACCCTGTTCGCCGAGAACGTGGGCGCTACTACCGACTGGCTGGTTGCCAGCTGCGGCATTACCTTCGAAGAGGGCCTGCACCAGCTGGGCGAGTACAGCCACAACCGGGAGCTGGCCTACACCGGCGGCGGCGCGGGCTTTGCCGAGGCTATGCGCAAGGCTGTGGAGGAGGCCGGTGTTCAGGTGCTGCTGAATACCAAGGCCGAGTCCCTGATTGCCGATAACGGCACTGTGACCGGCGTGAAGGCTGCCTCTTCCGATGCTGACTATACACTCACCGCCGGGGACGTTGTCCTGGCTACTGGCGGCTACGGAGCGAACAAGGACATGCTCACCGATGAGATGAAGTCCGCTCTGTACTACGGCCCCGCTTCCTCCACCGGCGAGGGCATCCAGATGGCCCAGGCTGTCGGTGCCCAGACTGCCAACATGGAGTACGGCAAGCGTTACCCCAACGGCATTGAGGTTTCCGAGGGCATGGCCAAGTCCACCATTGCCGGTAACATCGTGGGCTGGACCATGAGCGCCATCCTGGTGAATAAGGACGGCAACCGGGTGGTCAACGAGAAGGCCAGCAACCGGACCATCCTGGAGGAGGAGCTGAAGCAGGAGGGCGGCGAGCTCTATCTGCTGCTGGATGCCGAGACCTTTGAGGCCTGGAAGGCCAAGCTGGCTCCCGCCGGTATCTCTGATGCCGACATCGAGAAGTACCTGGAGGCCAACGGCACCACCACTCCTGTCTTCGCCCACGGCGAGACCCTGGAGGAGGCTGCCGCCGCTGCCGGTATCAATGCCGACAACCTGAAGGCCACCGTTGAGAAGTACAACGGCTTCGTGGCCAAGGGCTCCGACGATGATTTCGGCAGAGCCGCTACCTACCTGACCAAGGCCATCGGCGAGGGCCCCTACTACATCGTGGAGCAGAAGCCCCGGTTCGCCACCACCATGGGCGGCCTGGTGATCAACACCTCCATGCAGGTGCTGAATGAGGCTGGCGAGCCCATCTCCGGCCTGTACGCCGCCGGTGAGAACTGCGGCCAGGTCATGGGTGACGACTCTCCCTCCGGCGCCAACAACGCTTGGGCCCTGACCTCCGGCAAGCTGGCCGCCGACGCCATTGCCGCCAAGTAAATAAGATACATCCCTTCCTATGGTGAGCCCGCTGGTATTGCCCCAGCGGGCTCATTTTCTGCCTCCAAAATTTCGCTATCAAAATATTGGTAAAAAAAGCTATATATCATCTGGACTTTTATATCGCACTTGTGATATAATCCGGGTATATTCGTTTGGGAGCGAAACGAGTAACAAAAAGGATAAGAAGGTGATATTTGGTGGATTATACCAAGTATGTGTTAAAGAGCAAAGAAGAGTTGGAAGGCTTGCTCGCGGGGAAGGACAACTTCTTCGTAGTGGCCTGCAACAAGTGCTTCAAAGAGTTCAACACAACCGAAGAGCCGGAGTGCGGTGAATTTACCGCCCTCGCTGAGGCCCAGGGCAAGCACATCACTGGCTCAGTCAAGCTGGATTTCCTCTGCAACAAGGTGCAGACGGAGAAGAAGCTGGCTGGCCTCATTCCCGAGGGGACGGAGAATGTGGTGGTGGTTTCCTGCGGCCTGGGCGTGCAGACTGTGGCAGAGATGGAATCGCTGCCTGTCTTCACCGCGACCAATTCTCTGAATTATGTAGGTCACCATGGCATGGCCCTGACCCAGAAGACCTGCGGCGCCTGCGCCCAGTGCTATCTGAACGTCACCGGCGGCATCTGCCCCATTGT
>URGL01000094.1 GCA_900547405.1 uncultured Eubacteriales bacterium | reverse complement strand
AAAAACCCTCTCCTGGGAGAGGGTGGCAGGGCAAAGCCCTGACGGGTGTGGGGCGGACCAAGCCTACAGCAAGGCGATCCCTCAGTCGGCCTGCCCCCAGGGGAAGGGAAAGAGATTTCTGCGGTTTGAGCCGTTGAAATAAATCCTATGTAATAAGGAGAAAAAGAAAATGAAAAAGACCATTGCAATTGTTTTGACCCTGGCTCTGTGCCTGGGTGCCCTCGCCGGCTGCGGCAGCAAGAAGGACTCCGCTGACAAGACCATCACGGTAGCCGCTTCCCCCACGCCCCACGCCGAGATCCTGAAGGTTGCCGGTGAGGTCCTGGCCAAGGACGGCTGGACCCTGAAGGTCACCGAGTATGCCGACTACGTCGTCCCCAACAACGTGGTAGAGGACGGCGAGTGCGATGCCAACTACTTCCAGCATCAGCCCTATCTGGACACCTTCAACAAGGAGAACAACACCCACCTGGTGAGCGTTGCCGCCATCCACTACGAGCCCTTCGGCATCTACGCCGGTACCAAGTCCTCCATTGCGGACCTGGCTGACGGCGACAAGATCGCCATCCCCAACGACGGCTCCAACCGGGCAAGAGCCCTGCTGCTGCTGGAGGCCAATGGCATTCTGAAGCTGAAGGAAGGCGTTGGCATGGAGGCCACCGCTCTGGATATTACCGAGTCTACCCCCAAGGTGGAGATCGTGGAGATGGAGGCTGCCCAGATCGCCGGTGTCCGTGACTCTGTGGCCCTTGCTGTTATCAACGGCAATTACGCTCTGAACGCCGGCCTGAACGCCGGTACCGATGCCCTGGCTACCGAGGACCCCAACTCTGTTTCCGCCCAGACCTACGCAAACGTGCTGGTGGTCAAGGAGGGCAACGAGAAGACCGAGAAGACGCAGGCTCTCGTGAAGGCGCTGACCAGCCAGGAAGTGAAGGACTACATCAACAACACCTACTCCGGCGCTGTTGTGCCCATCTTCTAAGCAAATTCCAATTTGCCGCCGCAGGGTTTGTACTGCGGCGGCTTTTCCGACTTTTTTACATAATCCCCCTTGACGTGATTTGTAAACAGCGATACAATAGGCAAACTGACCGTTTTTAGAATACAAGAGAGAGAAGAGCACACATGAATTGGAATGAATTTACCCAGGGCCTCCGGCGGGGGACTCCTGTGGGAATGGGATACCTGTCCGTGAGTTTTGGCTTTGGCACCCTGGCTGCCAGCCAGGGGATCCGGGTGCTGGACGCGGCGCTGATTTCGGCCACCAATGTGACCAGCGCAGGCCAGTTTGCCGGGCTGACGCTGATTCTGGCGGCGGCGGGGCTGTGGGAGGTCATCCTGACCCAGATCATTATCAACAGCCGCTACGCTCTGATGAGTCTGGCCCTGAGCCAGCGAATGGGGGAGAAAATCGGGCTGCTTCCCCGGCTGTTCATTGCGTTTATGAATACCGACGAGATTTTTGCCTTGGCCATGTCCCGGAAGGAACCCCTGACGGTGCCCTATCTGCTGGGCCTGGGGACCCTGCCCTTTGTGGGCTGGACCGGCGGCACCCTGCTGGGAGCACTGGCCGGGTCTGTGCTTCCGCAGAATATCCGAACGGCTTTGGGGGTCATGCTCTATGGCATGTTTGTCGCCATTGTGGTGCCTCCGGCGAAAAAGGAGCGGCCGGTGCTCTTCTGCGTGCTCCTGGCCCTTGTTTGCAGCAGCCTGCTGGACTGGGTGCCCTGCCTGCGGAATATCTCCGCCGGTGTAGCCATTGTCATTGCCACGGTGATGGCCGCGGCGGCGGCAGCCCTGCTGTTTCCCGTCAAGGAGGAAGCATAAATGAATATTTACGCATATATCGCGGCTATGGCCATTACCACCTACCTGATCCGGATGCTGCCCATGACCATTTTCCGCAAGCCCATCAAGAGCCGGTTTATCCGCTCCTTCCTCTACTATGTGCCCTACGCCTGCCTGACGGCTATGACCTTTCCCGCCATTCTCTCCGATGCCGGGTCCCTGGCGGCGGGCGTTGCCGCCCTGGCGGTGGCTGTGATCCTGTCCTACATCGGCAAGAGCCTGATCGTGGTGGCGCTGTGCTCTTCCGCCGCCGTGCTGCTGGTGCAGCTATTGGGCGGTATGATTTAACAAGAAAAGACATATACTGGAGGAACAAACCATGGGCATTCTCGAACTGCTTATCCTGGCGGTGGGCCTGAGTATGGACGCCTTCGCCGTATCGATCTGCAAGGGCCTGGCGATGAAGAAGGCCGCCTGGAAGGCCCAGCTCTGCTGCGGTGCCTGGTTTGGCGGCTTTCAGGCCCTGATGCCCCTCATTGGATATTTCCTGGGCAGCCTGTTTATCGACGCTATTTCCGCCATCGACCACTGGATCGCCTTTGCGCTGCTTGCCATCATCGGCATCAATATGCTCCGGGAGGCCCTGAACGGGGAAGAGGAGACCGCCGACGCGGATCTGTCCGTGAAGACCATGTTCCTTATGGCAGTGGCTACTTCCATCGACGCTCTGGCCGTGGGCATCTCCCTGGCCATGGCCGGGGTCAGCAATATTTTCCTGGCAGTGCTGCTGATCGGTGTTACCACCTTCGTCCTCTCCGCTATCGGTGTCCGGGTGGGCAATGTCTTCGGCAGCCGGTACGAGAAGAAGGCTGAGCTCATGGGCGGTGTGATCCTGATCCTGTTGGGGGTAAAAATCCTGCTGGAACATCTTGGAGTGATCTGATTGAAAAAAACAAACCACCGAATGGGGGTCTACTGCGCCCTGGTAGTGGCCATGCTGGTATTCATCTGGGGCAATTCCATGCTCCCCGGGGAGATCAGCGGAGAACTCAGCGGCGGCCTGATGCAGTATATCGGTAAGCTCTTTGCCGTATTCGGCTCGGCAGGGGAGTATGTCCTGCGCAAGCTGGCCCACTTCTCGGAGTATACGGCACTGGGCTTCTTCCTGGGAGGCATTTTCACCGCCCAGGGCCAGAAGGGCATCCACCGCTTTACCATGCCCCTGCTCTGCGGCCTTTTTGCCGCCTGCGTAGACGAGACCATCCAGATTTTCGCCGAAGCCCGGGGCTCCAGCCTCATCGACGTCTGGATCGATACCTCCGGTGTGTGCTTCGGACTCCTGGTCCATGAGGTGCTGCATCGGCTGCGGCTGAGGCATTCTTAAAAGAAAAAGCCCGCCTTGACTTTTCGGCGGACTGTGGTATAATGAACGTGAAAAGAGCATTACCGATAAGCGGTCTGCTCAAGATGAAAGTTCTACGTTGTCATAGAAACCGTCACTTGACCGAGTGGCGGTTTCTGCTCTTTACGGTGATCGTGATGGTGTAAGAACCAATATGTATGGTCAGCGTAATTGGCACATTGCTCACCCCCTTTGCAGGAGTGTAGCAGACCGCCTTATCCGTATTATGGTAATGCTCTTTCCGGCCCCTTGCGGGGTTAAGTCTATTCTAACAGGGAATAGAACATTTGTCAATTTTTGTTTGCAAAAGAACGTGCGAATGATGCTCCCCGTGTTCCGGACAACAGGAACACGGGGATATTCTGTACACCCAAGCCTTCCCCTCCGGGGAAGGTGGACCGGGCGCAGCCCGGGACGGATGAGGGAAGAAAGATTTACACCTTCACCCCGCCGATATATACGGTCTTCTCCGTATAATCCTTGCTGCACACCACAAAGTCTGCCCGCTTGCCGGTTTCAATGGAGCCGACCTCCTTGTCCGCCCCGATGGCCTGGGCGGGGTTGTAGCTGGCGGCACGGATGGCGGTTTCCTCGGGGATGCCCCAGGAGAGGACGTTCTGGAGGCAGTGCCAAAGGTTTGTGGCGGAGCTGGCGATGGTGTCGTCGGCAAGCCTTGCCACGCCGCCCTTCAGCCAGCAGTCCAGGCCGCCCTGGATCACATGGGAGCCCTCCGGCAGACCGGCACAGCGGCCGGAGTCGGAAATGAGGATCATCCGCTCGGCTCCAAAGGCGGCAAAAACCAGCCGGACCGCTGCCGGGTGGACGTGGATGCCATCGCAGATCAGCTCTGCCCGGACCTTGGGGTTTTCCGCCGCCGCGGGGATCACGCCGGGGTTCCGGTGGTGAATGCCGGGCATGGCGTTGAACATATGGGTCAGATGGGTGGCACCGGCATCAAATACGGCCTTGGCCTGGTCGTAGGTGCAGTCCGTGTGGGCCACGGACACGGTAGCCAGATCCTTGGCCCTGGCGGTGAACTCCACCGCCCCAGGCAGCTCCGGGGCCAGATCCACGATTTTGATCAGGCCGCCGCAGTCCTCCCACAGCTTCTGAAAGCCCTCAAAATCCGGGTCCTTCAGGTAGGCAGGGTTCTGGGCTCCCCGCTTTTTGTAGGAGAAGTAGGGCCCCTCCATGTTGATGCCCCGCAGCACACCGGCCCCGGCGACAGGATTCGCCTTTAGCCGGGCGGCGTTTTCGTAGGCCTTGGCCAGAACGTCATAGGGCAGGGTCATAGAGGCGGGGGCGAAGGAGGTAATGCCCTGGGAGGCATAGAACCGGGCCATTTTTACAAGGCCGTCATAGTCCCCATCGGAAAAGTCTGCGTCCAATGCGCCATGGCTGTGGACCTCCACCAACCCGGGAATCACCGTGGCCCCACCCAGATCCACTGCCTCCTCGGGAACATTCTGGGGCAAAACCTCCCCGAAGACACCGTTTTCTACCTGGAAAGCGCCCTGGTGGAAACGAAAGTCGGAACAATAGATTCGTGCGTTTTTGTAGTACATGGTATGTATCTCTCCTTTTTCAAAACATCATTTTGTCTGAGTGCCAGGAAAATGCGCCCCCCTGCCTTCTCCTGCCTGGAGAAGGTGGCCCGCAGGCCGGATGTGGAGGGGACCCCTATCGACCAAAGCCGGGCCCGGTTTCATATTGTAGGTGTCCCCTCCACACCCGCCGCTGCGGCGGCACCCTCTCCAAGCAGGAGAGGGCAGG
>URGL01000093.1 GCA_900547405.1 uncultured Eubacteriales bacterium | reverse complement strand
TGCTCAGGAGTCTCGTGGGCTCGGAGATGGGTATAAGAGACAGATGGCAAGGATCGCTTGGGTGCAAGAAACCTTCTCCCCGGAGGTCAGGATCACCCCGGTGAGCCGGTTCCCGTCCAGCTCCAGCCCCTCCACCTGGCAGCCAAAGCGAACCTCCCCTCCCAGGCTGATGATCCGCCGGCGCAGATTCTGGACCACCTCCAGCAGTACATCCGTGCCCACGTGGGGCTTGGCATCAAAAAGGATATCCTCCCTCGCCCCCGCCGCCACAAATTGCTCCAATATCCATCCGATTCTCGGATTATTGACCCCGGTATTCAGCTTTCCGTCGGAAAAAGTCCCGGCACCTCCCTCACCAAACTGCACATTGGAATGGGGATCCAGTTTGCCGGTCTTCCAGAATGCCTCTACCTTTTGGTGCCGGGTCAACGCATCCTCTCCCCGCTCCAATACGATGGGGCATCTCCCCGCCAGGGCCAGGACCAAGGCGGCAAACATCCCGGCGGGACCAAAGCCGATCACCACCGGCCGGTCCTCCTTAGGCTGTGCCTTCGGCACCCGGTAGCCGTTCACAGGGGCCACACTCACCCGCTTGCTCCGGCATCTTTTGAGGATCTTGTTTTCGCTGGACTTGAGTGCCGCATCCACCGTATAGATCACCTTGACCTCCGGCTTTTTCCGGGCATCAATAGACCGGCGGACAATGGTCAGCTTCTGAATTTCCGAAGCGGAGACCCCCAGGGCTTTGGCTGCCTCGTAAAGCAGTGCTCCGGCCTCGTGCTCCGGAGCCAGGGATATATCCCGAATACGTATCATTTGATTCCTCCCGCACTGTTTCCCGCCAAGGCTCCGGAACTCCAGGCCCATTGCAGATTGTAGCCGCCGCAGTCCCCGTCCACGTCCAGCACCTCGCCGCAGGCATAGAGCCCGGGCACCAGCTTGCTTTCCATGGTGGTGGGGTCAAATTCCCCGGTCACAATGCCTCCCGCTGTGACCTGGGCGCTGTCCATGCCCATTGGCTCCGTCAGGTGGACGGAAAACCCCTTTACCTTCTCCGCCAGTTCCTGTATCTCCCCGTCTGTCAACTCTGCCGCCCGGCCCAGCAGCGGCAGACCGCAGGACTGGACCAGGACCCTGCCCAGACGGTTGTGGAGAATGCCGGTCAGGATCTCCCCATTGGGCAGATTTGTGGCCCTGCGGGCCTTCAACGCACCCTGAAGCTCCTCTTGGGACAGCACCGGCAGCAAATCCAGCACGCATTCCCAGTTGCCCTTCTCCCGGCACACGTCCCGGGACATCTCAAATATCATAGGCCCGGAGAGGCCGTACTCCGTAAACTGAATTTCTCCGGCGCTTTTCGCCCAAAGCTGCCCATCCCGGAGGATTTCCCCCCGGCACTCCGCCCGGACGCCCTTCAGGGAAGAAACGGCGGGCCAGTCCGTTTTCAGCTGCACCAGGGTAGGCCGCAGCTTGGTACTGTGATGGCCCAGAGACCGGAGGATCTGGTAGCCAGACATGCCGCCCCCCAGTCTGGTCCCCGCCAGACCTCCACAGGCCACAATGAGCTTGTCACAGACAAAGGTCTCCTCCCCTGTTTCCAGCCGGAATCTTTCCCCGAATCGCTTCACTCGGGTGACCTCCGCCCCGGCGGCCAGGCGGATATTGGGCCTGTCCAGGGCAAATCGCAGTACATCTACCACAGAATTGGCCTGGTCTGAGAAGGGATACACCCGCCCGGAGGGCTCCGCCACGGTCAGCAGCCCCAAAGAGCGAAACCAGCCGCGTGTTTTCTCCGGCGGGAACGCATTCAAGGCAAAGGCCGGAAAATCCGGTTCTTCTCCGTGGTAGCCTCCCTCCAGAGCGTGGAGATTGGATAGGTTGCACCGGCCGTTTCCCGTGGCCTGGAGCTTCCGCCCCACCCGTGCCTGCCGCTCCAGAAGCAGCACTTCGGTTTCCTCCTTCTGCGCCGCGTGTATGGCCGCCGCCATGCCGGATGCTCCCGCGCCGATAATGCCAATGACCATGGTTTTCCAGTTCCTTTCCCTGTGGTTTCGATTTTGGTTTCCATTATACACAATTTCCCCCCGACGCACAAGAAAAACTTCTTCCCATCTTTCTTTTTCTGTGCTATAATGTCCGATAAATGGATTAAAGGGGACGCAGTATACGAAAATGGAACGAAGCGCCATTGAAAAAATCGCCAAAACGCCGGAGGACCGGTTTTTGCTGGCCAAGCTCTGGGACAAAATAACGGGAGCCATCCGCAAGAACATTCCCGGAGAGACGGCCTATCTCTCCCCCCGGGAGCTGGAAATGGCCCGATACCTGTTCGGCGACGAGCCGGGGCTTTATGCCTTCGGCGGCTACGAGGACGCCGAGCGGAAAATGCTTGTCTATCTGCCGGAATATCTGGATGAATCGGTGCTTTACGCGGAAGACAGCCCGGTAACCTGCCTGGAGGGCACCTTTTTCCGGGAAGACAATTTGTCCCACCGGGATATTCTGGGCGCTCTGATGGGCGCCGGTATCCAGCGGGAAACCGTTGGGGATATTCTGGTGGAAAAGGGCCGATGCCTGTTTTTCACCACCCAGGAAATGGCCCCCTATATTTTGGATAACCTCCGCTCCGCCGGCAGAACGGTGCTGCATCTGAAGCCGGTACCTCTGGAGAATCTGCCCCTTCCGGAGCCGGAATTTCAGGAGATCAGGGATACCCTGTCCTCTCTGCGCCTGGATAGTGTCATATCTTCCGGCTTTCGCATAGGCCGGTCCTTGGCGGCGGACTATATCCGCTCCGGCAAAGCGGCCATTGACGGTCTTCCCTGTGAGAAGCCGGACAAGCTCATATCCGAGGGCTCCAAGATCTCCGTCCGGGGTCTGGGTAAGGTGCGCCTATATCGTGTAAACGGCAAAACAAAAAAAGACCGGATCAGCATAACGATCCAGAAATATGTGTGAGGAATCTCCTATGAACATGAACGAAGTCATTGCCAGGATCAACGCTCTGGCAAAAAAAGCCAAAGAGGGCCCTCTGACCCCCGAGGAGCAGGAGGAGCGGGCAAAGCTCCGGAAAATCTATATCGATTCCGTCAAGGCCAATTTGGTCAGCCAGCTGGAAAACACCTATATTCTCCAGAGCGACGGCACCAAGAAGAAGGTGACCAAAAAATAATGGAGCTTCTCAACGCTCTGAACCGGTACACCCCCGTAAACCCGCAGGAAGCCCGAGACAGGCAGCAATTTCTTACCCTGCTGCAAAGCGGACAGGAGCTCTACACCCGGGAGAATCCCGTTGCCCACCTGACCGCTTCCAGCTGGGTGGTAAGCCCGGACCGGAAGCAGGTGCTGTTGGTGTACCACAATATCTACAAATCCTGGTCCTGGATGGGCGGCCATGCCGACGGGGACCGGGATCTTTGCGGTGTCGCCCTGCGGGAGACCGGCGAGGAAAGCGGCTTAATGGATCTCCGTCTGCTGACGCCGGAGATCTTCTCTTTGGAAACTTTGACGGTAGACGGCCATATCAAGCGGGGGTCCTATGTATCCAGCCACCTGCACCTGAATGTGACCTATCTGTTGGAGGCAGACCCATCTGCGCAGGTTCATGTCAAGCCCGACGAAAACAGCGGCGTTCGCTGGTTCCCTGTAGAGGAAGTTGCAAACGCCGTTTCCGAGCCCTGGATGCAGGCGCGCATTTATAACAAGCTCATGGACAAAGTCAGGTCCATGGGGATTTAACGGAGGAACAAATGGAATTTTTACCCATTACCCGCGCAGAAATGGAAGACCGGGGCATTTCACAGCCGGATTTCGTATATGTCATCGGTGACGCCTATGTAGACCACCCTTCCTTCGGCCATGCCATCATCAGCAGGATCCTGGAAAATCACGGCTACAGCGTGTGCATCATCTCTCAGCCGGACTGGAAAAATCCCAAGTCCATCGATGTCTTTGGCCGCCCCCGGCTGGGCTTTCTGGTCAGCGGCGGCAACATGGACTCTATGGTGAACCACTACTCCGTTACCCGCCACCGCCGAAAAACCGACTCCTTCACCCCCGGCGGCATCATGGGCAAGCGGCCGGACTACGCCACCATTGTCTACTGCAACCTGATCCGCCAGACCTACAAGGATGTACCCATCCTCATCGGCGGCATCGAGGCCAGCCTCCGCCGTCTGGGGCACTATGACTATTGGTCCAACACCATGAAGCGCTCCATCCTCCTGGACTCCCAAGCGGATCTTCTCATGTATGGCATGGGCGAAAAGAGCATTGTGGAGATAGCGGAGGCCCTGAATGCCGGAATGGACGTTAAGGACATTACCTACATCGATGGCACAGTATTCAAGACCAAAGAGCTGGACGAGAGTCTGCCAACCATTGTGCTCCCCTCTTTTGAGGAGATCCAGAAGAACAAGAGGACCTATGCCGAGTCCTTCAAGCTCCAGTACGGTAACTGCGACCCCTTCACCGCCAAGCGGCTGGCAGAGCGCTACGGCAAAGAATACGTGGTCCAGAATCCGCCCCAAAAGCCTCTGACCACAGAAGAGATGGACGCGGTCTATGCCCTGCCCTACAACCGAGCCTACCACCCCAGCTATGAAAAACTGGGGGGCGTGCCTGCCATTGAGGAGGTCAAGTTCAGCCTGGTCAGCAACCGGGGCTGCTTCGGGGCCTGCTCCTTCTGCGCGCTGACCTTCCACCAGGGTCGTATCGTCCAGGTCCGAAGCCATGAAAACATCCTGGAAGAAGCGGAGAAAATGGTGAAGGATCCGGATTTCAAGGGCTATATCCACGATGTGGGCGGCCCCACCGCCAATTTCCGCCACCCGGCCTGTGAAAAGCAGATGACCAAGGGTGCCTGCGGCGGCCGCCAGTGCCTCTACCCCACTCCCTGCAAGAACGTAAACGCCGACCACAGCGACTATGTGGCCTTGCTGCGAAAGCTCCGGAAGATCCCCGGGGTGAAAAAGGTCTTTGTCCGCAGCGGTATCCGGTTTGATTATCTCCTGGCAGACAAAAAAGATACCTTCATTCGGGAGTTGGTTCAGTACCACATCTCCGGACAGCTGAAAGTGGCCCCGGAGCATGTGTCCGACGCGGTGCTCTGCCGCATGGGCAAACCCAGAAATGCCGTGTACAACCAGTTTGTCTCCAAATATTTCGCCCTGAACAAGCAGTACCATATGAATCAGTTCCTGGTGCCCTATCTCATGTCCAGCCATCCCGGCTCAACCATGAAGGAGGCCGTGGAGCTGGCGGAGTACATCCGGGACATGGGCTACAATCCGGAGCAGGTTCAGGACTTCTATCCCACCCCTTCGACCCTGTCCACCGTCATGTACTACACCGGTCTGGACCCCAGGACCATGGAAAAGGTCTACGTCCCTACGGATCCCCACGAGAAGGCCATGCAGCGGGCCCTCATTCAATACCGGAATCCCAAGAACTACTACCTGGTCCGGGAGGCTTTGATTGCCGCCCATCGGGAGGATCTGATTGGCTCCGGCCCCAAGTGCCTGATC
>URGL01000092.1 GCA_900547405.1 uncultured Eubacteriales bacterium | reverse complement strand
GGCTGCGCCCGGTCCACCCTCTCCAGGCAGGAGAGGGCTTTTTATAGCTTCCACAGGCTTTCCGGCAGGGTGTTCCGGATAAACTCGCTTTCCGCGGCGACCCGCCTGGCTTCCGCCAGGGTCCGGGGCAGGACCTGCAAAGCCGCTGTGACCTCCGGGCCGGCGGTGTACAGGTTGGCGTTCACCGGATCCGGGGGCAGGAGCTTCCGCTTCACCCCGTCCAGACCGGCGAAGATCACCAGGGCATAGGCAAGGTAGGGGTTCACCCCCGGGTCCGGGGACCGGAGCTCCATCCGCTTGTACTGGCCCTGGGCGGCGGGGATGCGGATGAGCTGGGACCGGTTCTCCGGGGACCAGGTCACGAATCTGGGGGCCTTCTTCTCCCCAAGGCGGCGGTAGGAGGCCTCGCTGGGGTTCAGGAAGGCGGTCATTTCCCGGATATGGTCCAGAATGCCTGCCATAAAATGCTGAGTTACGGGTTGGTCGCCGCTTTGCAGCAGGGAGATATTGATGTGCAGGCCGTTTCCCGCCTCCCCGGCAATGGGTTTGGGGGAGAAGTCGGCGTAGAGGCCGTTGCTGACGGCCACGGCCCGGACGGTGGAGGCGAAGAGCAGGGCGTTGTCTGCCGCCGTCATGGCATCGGAATAGCGGAAATCGATCTCATTCTGTCCCGGGCCCTCTTCGTGGTGGGAGCATTCGGGCAGGATCCCCATACTCTCCAGAGTCAGGCAGATCTCCCGGCGGACGTTCTCCCCCTTGTCCTCCGGGGCCATGTCCATGTAGCCCGCGTGGTCGAAGGGCTGGGTGGTGGGGTTGCCGTCCACATCGGTTTTGAAGAGGTAAAATTCGAATTCCGCTCCGATCTGCACGGAAAGCCCCAGGTCCTGAGCCTCTCGGATGGCCCGGCCCAGCAGGGCCCGGCAGTCCAGGGGGAAGGGCCGCCCATCGGGATAGCGGATCCTGCAGAACATCCTGACCACCTTCCCCCGGCTGGGCCGCCAGGGCATCAGGGACAGGGTAGAGGGGATGGGGAAGAGAAACAGGTCCGACTCCACCACGCCGCCGAAGCCCCCGATGGCGGAGGCATCAAAGGAAATGCCCTGGGAGAAAGCGCGCTTGAGCTCCTGGGGCATGATGGAAATATTCTTCTGTCTTCCGGAAATGTCGCAGAATGCCAGGCGGATGAACTTCACATCCTCCTGCTCCACATAGGAGTAAACATCCTCTTCGGTGTATAACATGTGTCTGTTTCCTTTCTTGCTGTCATAAAAAAGAAAAAGGGACGCTCACCGGACGAGGGCTCCCGCCCAGGTTCAGCAAACATCCTTGTTCACTGGGGGCATTATACTCGTTTTTTAGGGCTGTGTCAATGATTTTTCTCAGGATTTTGGGAGGCTTTTTCCTGAGATGGGGACAGCTGTCTTCGCACTGTGGAAAATGACGGCCCGGAGCCGCCCCGGAGAAACCGAATTTGGCTGAACTCCCAAAATGCAATTTGACGATTGACAAATTGCATTCCCGGTGGTATATTTCTGGCAAAGCAAGGGGGCAGACCTTCAGGCGGCTCCCATTGGAACAAAGCGACAAGGATGTCGTTCAGAAGTTTTTCTGACGGCTCCCTGTCGCTTTTTTTCATTCCGATTTTCTTAGAGAAGGGGAAATTTTTATGGTAACCGATATCTTTTCTTCCATGGTATTCGATGACGCTACAATGGAAGCCCGGCTTCCCAAGGAGACCTATAAGGCCCTGCAGCGGACCATCAAGCTGGGCAAGCACCTGGATATGAATGTAGCCACCGTGGTGGCCAACGCCATGAAGGACTGGGCTGTGGAAAAGGGCGCTACCCACTATACCCACTGGTTCCAGCCCATGACCGGCGTTACCGCCGAGAAGCACGATTCCTTCATTTCCCCCAAGGCCGGGGGCAAGGTCATTATGGAGTTCTCCGGCAAGGAGCTGGTCCAGGGCGAGCCGGATGCCAGTTCCTTCCCCTCCGGCGGCCTGCGGGCTACCTTTGAGGCCCGGGGCTACACCGCCTGGGACGCCACCTCCTATGCCTTTATCAAGGACGGAGTCCTGTGCATCCCCACGGTGTTCTGCTCCTATGGCGGAGAGGCCCTGGACCAGAAGACGGCTCTGCTGCGGTCCATGGAGGCCATCAACCGCCAGGCTCTGCGGGTGCTGAAACTCTTCGGCAACGAGGATGTGACCTCCGTCAAGACCACCGTGGGCCCTGAGCAGGAGTACTTCCTCATCGACAAGGCGGACTTCGACAGGCGCAAGGACCTGATCTACACCGGCCGGACCCTCTTCGGTGCCAAGGCCCCCAAGGGTCAGGAGCTGGATGACCATTACTTCGGCGCCATCAAGCCCAGAGTCGCCGCCTTTATGAAGGAGCTGAATGAGGAGCTGTGGAAATTGGGCGTCCTGGCTAAGACCGAGCACAACGAGGTGGCCCCTGCCCAGCATGAAATGGCCCCCATCTTTACCACCACCAACATTGCCGCGGATCACAACCAGCTGACTATGGAGATGATGCGCAAGGTGGCCCAGCGCCACGGTCTGGTGTGCCTGCTCCACGAGAAGCCCTTCGACGGTGTCAACGGCAGCGGCAAGCACAACAACTGGTCCATCTCTACGGACACCGGTGTGAACCTCCTGGAGCCCGGCGAGACTCCCTATGAAAACGCCCAGTTCCTGCTGTTCCTCTGCGCCGTCATCAAGGCCGTGGATGAGTACCAGGATCTGCTGCGGATCTCCGTAGCCTCCGCCGGCAACGACCACCGGCTGGGTGCCAACGAGGCCCCTCCCGCCATTGTGTCCATGTTCCTGGGCTCCGACCTGAGCGAGATCCTGGAGGCCATCGAAAAGGAAACGCCTTACGACGGCAAGGAAAAGGAAGTCATGCGCATCGGCGTCCACACCCTGCCCAAGTTCCAGAGAGATGCCACGGACCGGAACCGGACCAGCCCCTTCGCCTTTACCGGCAACAAGTTTGAGTTCCGGATGCTGGGCTCCGCCGAGTCCATCTCCTGCACCAACACCGTGCTCAACACCATTGTGGCGGAGGAGCTGAAGGAATTTGCCGATGGGCTGGAGAACGTAGAGGACTTCGAGACCGCCCTCCATGAGCTGATCCGCAAGACCATTACGGACCACAAGCGCATCGTCTTCAACGGTGACGGCTATGATGCCTCCTGGGTGACGGAAGCCGAGAAGCGGGGCCTGCTGAACCTGAAGGCCACCCCCGACGCTCTGGCCCATATGCTGGACAAGAAGAACGTGGACCTGTTCGTTTCCCACAAGGTCTACTCCGAGGCGGAGCTCACCGCCCGTCACGAGGTCAAGCTGGAGAACTACTCCAAGATCATCAACATCGAGGCCACCACCATGCTGGACATGACCTGGAAGGATATCCTCCCCGCCGTGTCCGATTACACCGGCTCCCTGGCCCAGCGGGCCAAGGCCAAGAAGGCCTCCCTCAGCGATATGGATTGCAGCTACGAGGAGGACCTGGGCCGGAAGCTCAGCGCCCTGGAGGCCTCTGCTTACCGGGCAGCCGGGAAGCTGGAGAAGGACCTGCTGAGCACCAAGGCCGCCCCCGATGCCGCCGCCCTGGCCGACATCTTCAAGACCACCATCCTGGACGATATGCGGGAGCTGCGCATTGCGGTGGACTCCATGGAGACCATGATGCCCAGCGAAAAGTGGCCCTACCCCAGCTACGGCCAGATCCTGTTTGACGTTCGGTAACTGCATGACCGCTCACGTTCGGTGCCCTTCGGGCGGCTGATAGCCGCCCCTGGGGGACCGTATCGGATATACCATCAGCTTCCAAGGAAGGAAGAATAGCGTTTCCAAAACCGGATTTGTAACAAAATCCGGTTTATGATTATCAGCCCCCAGAAGGACGGGGGGATTGCCACACCAGTGTGCGCACTGGCTCGCAATGACAAAGCGTCCATAGAGAAGGAGGAAACCATATGTGTTCCATTATCGGCTATCTTGGAAAAGAATTCACTGCCGAATCCATTCGGCCTTATTTTGACCGCACCGTGTCCCGGGGGCCGGACCAGACCCGGATGCTGCCCCTGCCTGGGGGCTTTCTGGGCTTCCACCGGCTGTCCATCATGGGCCTGACGGAGGCAGGCATGCAGCCCTTCCTCCGGGGGGACGGAGCGGTGGTATGCAACGGCGAAATTTACGGCTTCCGGCCCATAAAAGAAGAGCTGATCCGAAAGGGCTACACCTTCCAGAGCGATTCCGACTGCGAGATCCTGCTGCCCCTGTATCAGGAGAAGGGCGTGGAGATGTTCCAGGACCTGGACGCGGAATTTGCCCTGGTCCTGTATGACGGCCAGCAGCTCATTGCCGCCCGGGACCCCATCGGCATCCGGCCTCTGTACTATGGCTACGACAGGGACGGCGCTCCCATCTTTGCCAGCGAGCCCAAGAACCTGGTGGGCCTGTGCGACCGGATCCTGCCCTTCCCTCCGGGACACTACTATAAGGACGGAAAGTTCGTCTGCTACCGGGATGTGGCCACCCCGAAGACCCATTGCACTGACGGCCTGGAGACCGCCTGCAAAAAGATCCATGACAAGCTGGTGGCGGGCATTGAAAAGCGGCTGGATGCCGATGCCCCTGTGGGCTTCCTCCTCTCCGGCGGGCTGGACTCCAGCCTGGTCTGCGCCGTGGCGGCGAGGGCCAGCAAAAAGCCCATCAGGACCTTCTCCATCGGCATGGACCTGGATGCCATCGACCTGAAATACGCCCGGGAGGTGGCGGATTACATCGGCGCGGACCATACGGAGGTCATCATCACCAAGCAGGACGTTCTGGAAGCCCTGCCCCAGGTGGTGGCGCTGCTGGGCACCTACGACATCACCACCATCCGGGCCTCCATCGGTATGTATCTGGTGTGTAAGTATATCCATGAGCATACGGACCTGCGGGTGCTGCTCACCGGCGAAATTTCCGATGAGCTGTTCGGCTACAAATATACGGACTTCGCTCCCTCCGCCGAGGAATTCCAGAAGGAAGCGGAGAAGCGGATCCGGGAGCTCCATATGTACGATGTGCTTCGGGCGGACCGCTGCATCAGCGTCAACTCCCTGGAAGCCCGGGTGCCCTTCGGAGATCTGGACTTTGTGGAGTATGTGATGGCTCTGGACCCGGAGATGAAGCGCAACCACTACGGCAAGGGCAAGTATCTGCTGCGCCATGCCTTTGAGGGGGACTATCTGCCCCAGGATATTCTCATGCGGGAGAAGGCCGCATTCTCCGATGCCGTAGGCCACTCCATGGTAGACGACCTGAAGGAGTACGCCGAAAGCCGGTACACCGAGGAGGAGTTCCGGCACAGAGCCGCCCGCTATACCCACGCCAGACCCTTCACCAAGGAGTCCCTGCTGTACCGGGAGCTCTTCGAGCGGTACTATCCCGGCCAGGCCCAGATGGTGGTGGATTTCTGGATGCCCAACAAGACCTGGGAAGGCTGCGATGTGAAAGACCCCTCCGCCAGAGTGCTGAGCAACTACGGCGACAGCGGGAAGTAAAAAACCCTCTCCTGGGAGAGGGTGGCAGGGCGAAGCCCTGACGGGTGTGGGGCG
>URGL01000091.1 GCA_900547405.1 uncultured Eubacteriales bacterium | reverse complement strand
TCATCCGTCCCGGGCTGCGCCCGGTCCACCTTCCCCGTGGGGGAAGGCGACCTCCCGGCGGGGGATGCTTGGCTCCGGCAAATTCTGATTTATCTTGCTTTTTCCCCCAGGAAACGCTATACTGGACCCAACTACAGAGAAAAGGACGCAAAGATCATGAATATGGATTTCAAACGCAAGCTGACCATCCCCTATGACCTCAAGAAGGAGTACCCGGTCACCGTGGAGATGGCGGAGGTATTTGACCGGCGGGACCGGGAGCTGAAGGCCATCCTCTCCGGCCAGGACAGCCGCCTGGCCCTCATCATCGGGCCCTGCTCGGCAGACCGGGAGGACAGCGTGCTGGATTACATTTCCCGGCTGGTACCCATCCAGGAGCAGGTGAAGGGCCGGCTGCTGATCATCCCCCGGGTCTATACCAACAAGCCACGGACCACCGGAGCGGGCTACAAGGGCATGCTCCACCAGCCGGACCCCAACGCCGCCCCGGATATGCTGAAGGGCCTGATCGCCATCCGGGAGCTCCATATGCGGGTCCTGCGGGAGACAGGCTTCTCCTGCGCCGATGAAATGCTCTACCCTGAGAACTACAAATATCTGGACGATGTGCTGGCCTATGTGGCCGTGGGGGCCCGGTCCGTGGAGGACCAGCAGCACCGGCTCACCAGCTCCGGCATCTCCGTGCCCGTAGGCATGAAGAACCCCACCGGCGGGGACCTGTCTGTCATGATGAACTCCATCAATGCCGCCCAGCACAGCCACACCTTCATCTACCGCGGCTGGGAGGCTACTTCCACCGGCAACCCCTACGCCCACGCCATCCTCCGGGGCTACACCAACAAGCACGGCGACCCCCGGCCCAACTACCATTACGAGGACCTGATGTTCCTCCACCGGCTTTACGAGGAGCAGGGCCTCCAGAATCCCGCCGTCATCATCGACGCCAACCACGCCAACTCCGGCAAGGACCCCTTCCAGCAGGGCCGCATTATCCGGGAGGTCCTCCAGAGCCGGGGCTTCGACTCCGGCATCCACAGCCTGGTAAAGGGCTTCATGGTGGAAAGCTACATTGAAGACGGCAACCAGAAAATCGGCGGAGGTGTCTACGGAAAATCCATCACCGACGCCTGCCTGGGCTGGGAGAAGACGGAACGACTGATCTTCGAGATTGCCCAGATGGCGTAACGCCCCCCAGGATATGGCAAAAGCAGGTCCCTTCACTTGGAAAGGACCTGCTTTTTTTCGAAACCGTCAGGCCAGCTGGGCCTTCATTTTCTTGTTCTGCACAAGCTTCAGGACGACCACCGCACCGGACAGGGCAATGCCGATGGCATCGGTCGTGGCACCGGGGTAGATCATCATCAGACCGCCCACCAGCATCAGAACCCGCTGGAGCCAGTTGAGGTTACCCATAATGTATCCTTCCATGGCAGCGGAAACGGAGGCAATGCCGATGAGGGAGGTGATGGTGATGAGGATGACCTCCATGGCCGTGGTGTCGATGAGCAGCATAGAGGGGCTCAGAGCAAAGGCATAGGGCACGATGAAGGCGCCGATGGCCAATTTGGTCGCCTGGATGGCGGTCTTCATGGGGTTGGCCTGGGCAATGGCGGCACCGGCGTAGGCAGCCAGGGCCACAGGAGGCGTCAGGTCAGCCACAATGCCGAAGTAGAACACAAAGAAGTGGGCGGCAACCATTGGCACACCCATCCGGACCAGGATGGGGGCGCAGGTGGCGGCCATGATGCAGTAGGTGGCGGTGGTGGGCACGCCCATACCCAGGACGATGCAGCAGATCATGGTCAGGAACAGGGCAATGAGCACGCTGTCACCGGCCAGGACCACGATGCCGTTGATGATCACGTTGGCCAGGCCCGTCATGGTAATGGTACCGGCAATGATTCCGGCAATGCCGCAGGCGGCAGCCACAGTGATGGAGCCCTGGCCTCCGGCGGCCAAAGCTTCCAGAAGGCGCATGGGGGTGATCCGGGTCTCCCGGCTGAAGAGGGTGACGACGATGCAGGCCACGATGGAAAGGGCGGCGGCGTACTGGATGCTCTTCTGGCTGGTGCTGACCAGGTAGATCAGCAAAACCAGAGGCAGCAGCAGATAGCTCTTTTTCAGCAGCGGCTTCAGCTTCGGCAATTCTTCCTTAGGCAGGCCCTTCAGCCCAACCTTTTTGGCCTCCAGGTGGACGGAGATGAAAATACCGGTAAAGTACAGCAGGGCGGGCAGCACCGCCTTCAGGGCGATCTGACCGTAGGGAAGCTGGACATAGTCCGCCATCAGGAAGGCGGCAGCACCCATGATGGGGGGCATGATCTGCCCACCGGTAGAGGCGGCAGCTTCCGCGGCTCCGGCAAACTCCGGCTTGTAGCCCGCCTTTTTCATCAGCGGAATGGTCACGGCTCCGGAGCCCACGGTATTCGCCACGGAAGAGCCGGAGACAACGCCCTCCAGGGCGCTGGCCACCACGGCAACCTTGGCGGGGCCGCCGGAGAACCGGCCCACCAGTCCGTTGGACATCTGGATGAAGTAGTCGGCAATGCCGGTCCGCTCCAGGAAGGCCCCGAAGACGATGAAGACCACAATGAACTTGGAGCACACGTTAATGGGGGTAGACAGAACGCCCTCCTTGCCATAGAACAGGTAGCGGATGGTGTAGTTCAGCTTGCCCCAGAGGCTGGGGTTGGAAAGTCCGGCAGTCAGGGCGTACACCAGGAAGCACCCGGCCACGATCAGGATGGGCAGGCCCACGCTTCTGCGGCAGACCTCCGCCAGCGCCAGAACGCCCACTACACCGATGATGATCTGATAGGGCGCGAAGATGCTGCCCTGCTGGATGATGGTCTTGGCATTGGCGGCGTAATACAGGAACGCACCGGTGCCCAGCACCATCATCACGATGTCATACCAGGGGATATGATTGGGTCTTTGGTGGGTCTTTCTGGCCGGGAACACCAGGAACCCTATGAAAATGATCCAGGCCACAAAGGTGGTCAGCCGCAGCTCCTCCAGCCAGCTGGCAAACAGAGTCACATACAGGCAAAACAGCGCAAAAGTCGCCAGGATCACATTGACCACGATCCGGGGAGTCCCCTCCCAGATCCGGACGTTGGACTCCTGGTCATATTTCTTCATGACGGAGTCCAGATCCATGGGCTCCTCGGCTTTGTTTTTCTTCTTGAACAAGCTCATAACAGTCTCCTTCTCGTTTCCTGATTTGAAACGCTGGAGAAATCGTCTTGGGGCAGGGCGATTTCTTCAGCGTTCCCTTAGCCTTCCCCCGGGGGAAGGTGGCTCGGCGGGGCCGAGACGGATGAGGGGCGGCACCAGGTCGATCCTGCTTCTCGCCCCACACCCGTCCCGGGCTTTGCCCGGTCCACCCTCTCCCAGGAGAGGGTCTTGCTTACTGCGCGTCTACGGTAATGCCCTTTTCAGCAAAGTACTTGGCAGCGCCCTTGTGGAAGGGGGCGGTCATGCCGGTGGTGGCGTTCTCCAGGCTCAGCTCCGCGCCCTTGCCGTTTTCCTTGGCGATGTCGGCGGCGTTGTCGAAGATGGCGGCGGTGAGCTTGTAGACATCGTCCTCAGAGGCGGAGGCAGAGACGATCAGCGTGGCCTTGACGGTAACGGTGGTCACGTCCTCATCCTGTCCGGGGTAAGTACCGGCGGGGATCTGATAGGCCGTGTAGAAGGGGCAGGAGGCCATCATGGCGTCGGCAACGGCACCGTCGATGGGGACCAGGTAAGCGGAATTGGTGGTGCACAGCTCGGTGATGGCGGGGGTAGGCGCACCGGCCACCACGAAGGCGGCGTCGATCTTGCCGTCCTTCAGAGCATCGGCGGAATCGGCGAAGCTCTGGTACTGGGCGCTGATGTCATTCTCCGTCAGGCCGGCGGCATTCAGCACGTCAATGGCGTTGAAGTAAACGCCGGAGCCGGGAGCGCCGATGGAAACGGCCTTGCCCTTCAGGTCAGCAGGGGTCTTGATGTTCGGATCCATGGTCACCAGCTGGACGGATTCGGCGTAAAGACCGGCTACCACCCGGAAGGAATCCACCTTGCCGGTGGACTCGAAGGCCCGGGTGCCTTCCCAGGCGTAGGACATGGTGTCGGACTGGACGGTGCCCAGCTGATAGTCACCGGCGGCAATGCCCTGGATGTTGGCCTTGGAGCCGTCGGTGGCAACCACGGTCACATCAATGCCGGCCTTATTCTTAATATACTGGCCCAGCACTCCGCCGTAGCCGTAATAGGTGCCGGCAGAGCCGCCGGTACCCATGGTCATCTTGGTAGCGGAGGCAGCGCTCCCGCCGCCGCAGGCGGCCAGGGACAATGTCAGGGCGGCACTCAGGGCCAACGTGAACAGCTTCTTCATTTTCATAGATGTTTCCTCCTTCTTGTTTTTGGCTGCTCCAAAAACTTCATGGATGAATGATACCACAGTTTTTGCATTTTTTCAATAGCAAAATTGCAAGGATTTTTTCACGGAGGACATTTGTTTTCGGTCTTTTACTGCATATAGCCGTAAATATACATGATTATTGTGAATATTGCGCTATTTTTCCGTCACTATCACCAATTTATAGCTGCTATGTCAATCTGTTTTCTACAGTTCAAGCATAGTCAAACCGTGCTATTTTTATTTACGGCCTTTTGCAAGATTTACGGCATTATGCAAGAGTCCAAAATGGTCTGTGCATATACAGCCGTCTCCGGTCATCCCCACACCAGCTGCCGCAGCCAGTACAGCGCCAGCAGATGGACCGGATAAAACAGGTAGAAGCCCCAGGCCAAGGCCTTGCTCCCTGTCCGCTTTTCCCCGGAGTAGGCCCAGATCGGTATCATTGCCAAGACCCCAAAGGCCTGCACAGGCACTTTCAGGCCCAGAAGGGACATATGCATGCTGCTGATGGACCAGTTGATCACCGCAAGTCCTGCCAGCCGGAGCCAATTCCCCCGGGGTGCTTCCCGGGTCAGCCAGAACAGGGCGATCATGACAATGCCCCAGCCGCCGTAGCTGCTGCCCAGTCCCTCTGCCGCCAGCGCAAAGGGGACCATGAGCCCGATTCGCCAGGGGCTCTCCCCTGCCCGCTTCATACAGGCGATCATAGCCGCCCCCAACAGCAGCGTCCACAGCACATTCTGGTGGGCCCAGATGCTGTCGCCCGGGTACAGCACCCAGTCGTATACCGCCTCCGACAGCAGGGCCATCCCCAGAAGCCTTCCCAGGTATTTCTTTTCATTGCGGGTATGGGCCATGCCCTCGGAAATCAGGAAACAGTAAATCGGGAACGCCAGCCGCCCCACCACCCGGAGCCACAGGCTGTAATGGATCACCACGGCATAGTGGTCCATCAGCATGGTCACGCAGGCGATGCCCTTCAGCGCCTCCTGACTGAGTCCTCTTTTTCGTTCCATCAGCAGTCTTCCCTTCTGTTTTTTCGCCCATTATACCAGCCTCCGGCCTCTTTGGCAATCCCGGAGAGATTTCCAAAAATTTCTATTGCATTTTCCTTTCTTTTCCGGTATAATAGCAGCTGTATCCGGGTGTAGCGCAGCTGGTAGCGCGCCTGCTTTGGGAGCAGGATGCCGCAGGTTCGAATCCTGTCACTCGGACCACTTTTCTTGGAAAACCGCCTTTTAGGCGGTTTTTCTGAGTTATAAGTACATTTTTTGATTGGCCGTCTTTTCTAACCACAAAAAACGCCCCGGAAGGTCCAGCCTTCCGGGGCATCCATTTACTTCATGACTTTCACGGTCAGCTTTATGGTGGTGGGTTTCGTGTTTTCCGCGGCGTTTTCAGGGGTGAGTTCCAGCTGGACGCTGTAGCTCTTCCCTGCCGTCAGTG
>URGL01000090.1 GCA_900547405.1 uncultured Eubacteriales bacterium | reverse complement strand
GTCCGAAAATCGAGGGGATTTACTCCTATCCGGGAGATTGCCACACCAGTGACATCGGTCACTGGTTCGCAATGACAGCTTCTTTTGGGCTATTTTGACCCATCTGAGTCCTTAGTGAGACAGCCCCATGTTCCTTATTTCAGTTTCCAGGCCAGGTCGCCTAGGGCTTGGCCCGGGTAGGTGCCTTACAAAACTTCTACCGCTTTCCGCTCTACGTCCAGCATGGCGGTATAGCGGGTAATGTAATCATGGAAGCCCTCCACATCCCCTTTCTCCGGGGCCAGGGTAACGCCTTTGGCACCGGCAAAAACATGGGTGTTCAGGTAATCCTCCAGGGTCTCTCCTTCTGCCTTTTCCAGCATATAGGCGGCGAGCAATGCCATACCGTAGGGGCCGCCCTCTCCGGCGGTCTCCATGCAGGTCACAGGGGCACCGCAGGCGGCAGCCATGTATTTCTGGCCCACCACAGGGGTCTTGAAGAGGCCGCCGTGACCCGTCAGAGAGTCGATGGCCACGTGCTCCTTCGCCAGAATATCCATGCCGATCTTCAGCGTGGACATGGTGGAGTAGAGCTGTGCCCGGAAGAAGTTGGCCAGTGTGAATTTACTCTCGGGTTTCCGGATCACCAGAGGCCGCCCGGCATCCATGTGGGTCACGCCTTCCCCGGCCATGTAGTTGCACACCAGCAGCCCGCCGCAGTCCGGGTCTCCCTCCAGGCTCTTCTCATAGAGCCTGGTATACAGCTCTCCGGTGGAGGGAGCGGCACCGAAGAGCCTGGCGGTCTCTCCCAGGACGGAGACCCAGGCGTTGGTATCGTTGGTGCAGTTGTTGCAGTGGACCATGGCCACAGGCCTCCCCGTGGGGGTAGTCACCAGGTCGATCTCCTGGTAGACCTTCTTCAGAGGCTTTTCCAGAACCACCATGGAAAAAATAGAGGTTCCGGCGGAGACATTGCCGGTCCTGGGGGCCACGGCATTGGTGGCCGTCATGCCGGTACCGGCGTCTCCCTCGGCAGGGGCGAAGGGAATGCCGGGAGCCAGCAGGCCATCCAGCCGCTTTGCCCCCTCCGGGGTCAATTCACCGGCCTTCTCACCGGCTGTCAGGACCTTGGGAAGGAGATCCTCAAGCCTCCAGGGCAGGTGCCGGGATGCCAGATTCTCGTTGAACTTCGCCAGCATGGCGGCGTCGTAATCCCCGGTCTCACTGTCGATGGGGAACATTCCGGAGGCTTCGCCAACACCCAGGGCGTTCACGCCGGTGAGCATATAGTGGACATAGCCCGCCAGGGTGGTCATATGGGCGATCTGCGGCACATGGGCTTCCCCGTTCAGCACCGCCTGATACAGATGGGCGATGGACCAGCGCTGGGGAATATTGAAGTGAAAGGCCTCCGTCAGCTCCCCGGCGGCCTGGGCGGTGATGGTATTCTGCCAGGTCCGGAAGGGCACCAGCAGATTCCAGTCCTTGTCAAAGACCAGATAGCCGTGCATCATGGCGGAGACACCCATGGCGGCAATGCGCTCCCGGTGGGCGACCCCAGAAATGGCAGCCTTCAGTCCGGTCCAGACATGGTCTAACCCATAGGTCCAGATGCCGTTCTCAAAAGTCGATTTCCAGGTATAGTCTCCGGAGGAAACAGGCTGATACCGGCCATCGATGGCCGTTGCCTTGATGCGGGTGGATCCCAGCTCCAGACCCAGGATGGTTTGTTCAGACATAGCGCATCCTCCCTTTCTGCATTTATGTGGTCTTCCACACCAGCCCCCTGGGGTAGAAGAAGCGGAGCTTTTCCTGAGCCAGGCAGACACGGACGATCTGCGCCTGCCTCAGTTCTCCGTCCAGGTTGATGGCGGTAGGGGCATCGGCGGTAATGGTCAGCTGATCGGTGCGGAAATGGCGTATGTAGCCGGGCAGCTCTTTGTAGCGGCCCGCCTTGTATTTGCCGATGAGGCCCGGGACCTGGAGTCTGGTCACCTTTTTCACGGCCAGGACCTCCAGGATCCCGTCGGTGGGGTCTGCCTCCGGGACGGGGCAAAAGCCACCGCCGTAAAACCTGCCATTGCAGACACAGACCATGGTCATATCCCCGTCCAGGGTCTCTGCGTTGATTTCCAGCCGCAGGTGCTGGGCAACCCCCCGGACCACGTTGACCACCGCCGAAGCGCAGTAGGCCCGGAACCCCTGCAGCAGCGGGAACCGCTTGTAGTTGGCCACATCCGTGCCGATACGGGCATCCAGGCCCACGGAGCAGATGTTCAGGCACAGGTCATCGTTGCAGCGGATCAGGTCCAGCTCCACTTCTTCCGGATCCAGGAGCTTCCGCAGATCCCGGAAGGCCTCTGGCTGGGAGAAGAGCCGGACAAAGTCATTGCCGCTGCCCCCTGCCAGAACGGTGACGGCGGCATTTGCATAGCCGGCCGCCCCGGCAGCCACCTCGTTCAGGGTGCCGTCTCCCCCGCAGGCGTAGATGCGGTAGTCCTCCCCGCTCTTCGCCGCCTGCCGGGCCAGCCGGAAGCAATCCCCAGGCCCCTGGGAGATCTCCACCCGATAGTCAAGGTCCTGGCAGCATTCCAGGATCTGGCGGGTCACGGCCTTGGTCCGGTCATAGCTTCCCGCCGCCGGATTGATGAGGAAGAGATGTTTCATTTCTTGTTCTTTCTCTGGTTGTTCAGATACATATAGTAGTCGCACTTGATCATGCCGTTGTAAAGCTTCCGCTTCTTATCCGCCCTGGCGCCGAAATAGTGCTCAAACTCCGGCTCAGAGGTAATGATGTATTTCTTCCAGCCGTCTGCGTAGCGCAGGTGCCGGCCCAGGTCGGCATAGAGCCGCTGGGCGCTTTTCTGCTCCATCATTCGCTGGCCATAGGGCGGGTTGGCAATGAAGATTCCCTCGTCCGTGGGCAGGCTCATCTTGGTAGCGTCCCCGTCCTTGAATTCGATCAGGTCACCCAGGCCTGCCTTTCGGGCATTGGCCATTGAGAGGGAGACGCACTTGGGGTCATTGTCAGAGCCCAGGATCCGGTAGCTGCCATGGAATTCCTTGTCCTTGGCCTCGGTGCGGACCTGGCCCCAGAGCTTGGGATCCAGCCAGGAGAATGCCTCGGCGGAGAACCGCCGGAAGGCTCCGGGGGCCTTGTTCTTGGCGATCAGGGCCGCCTCGATGGGAATGGTGCCGCTGCCGCAGAAGCCATCCCACAGGAACTCCCGGCCCCGGTAGTGGGTCAGCATGACCATAGCCGCCGCCAATGTCTCCCGCAGAGGCGCATCGTTGCCATTGGCCCGGTAGCCCCGCTTGTGAAGCCCCGGTCCCGTAGTGTCCAGATACAGCTGGACCCGATCGTTCATAATGGAGAACTGGAGCTGATACTTGGCCCCCGTCTCCGGCAGCCAGCTCACGCCGTACTTCTCCCCCAGGCGGCGGGATGCCGCCTTTTTCACAATGGCCTGGCAGTCCGGCACGCTCATGAGCTGGCTGTTCAGGCAGTGGCCCTTCACAGGGAATACACCGTCTCTCGGGATGTAATCCTCCAGGTTGGCCTGGTACACCCCCTGGAAAAGCTCCTCGAAGGTGGTGGCCTTGAAGTCCGCCAGCACAATGAGCACCCGCTCGCCGGTGCGCAGACACACGTTGGCCTTGGCCAAGGCCAGACCGTCTCCGGAAAACAGCACCCGGCCGTTTTCCACCCGGACATTCTCCATGTCCAGCCGTCTCAGCTCGTCCCCTGCCAGGCCCTCCAGGCCAAAGAGGCAGGGTACGGAAAATTCCATTTTGTCCATAGGTTACTCTCTTTCTTTCCGATTTCATTGGGAATCTATCCTTCTGCCCGTAGGGGCGGCCATTGGCCGCCCGCAGCCTGACGGGCCAGAAGTTTGGTCTGAACCGCTCAGTCTACGGACCTGGCGGGCGCCCAATGGGCGCCCCTACAGCCGTTAGGGGATGATTTTGCTCTTTTTTAAGTATCTTTCCTCTTCCGAGAACACGCAGCCACAGTATTTCTGGATGTAGAAGCCCAGCTCCCGGGCCCGCTCCTGACCGGCACGGAAATAGGGACGAAAGTCCCGGTAGAGGAATTCTACGCCGTATTCCGCTGCCGCCCGCTCCGCCACCTCCCGCATGAGCTCATGCTGCTGGTAGGGGCTGATGAAGAGGGAGGACGTAAAGCTGTCGAAGCCCCCCTCCTTGGCCATCCGGGCGGCCTCGAAGAGTCGGAACTCGTAGCATTTGACACACCGGTGCTCGATGTCATCCGCCACCGCCCGGACGAAGGGACGCAGGCCATAGTCGTTCCGCTCGATCAGGGGCAGGTCAATGGTCTGGGCGTACTCCCGCAGGCAGTTCCGCCGGGCCCGGTACTCGGTAAAGGGATGGATATTGGGATTGTACCAGTACCCCGTTACCTCATAGTGGTCTCCACGCAAAACGTCGATACACTGATTGGCACAGGGAGCACAGCAGATATGCAGCAGGGTCTTCATAAGCGCCTCCGGGTATGTATTTGGAATACTATAGCATGAAACGGGCCGTAAAGCAATAAAAATTGCGGGAAAAACTCCCGCAGGAGGAAGCCTTCCCCTCCGGGGAAGGTGGCCCGGGCTGGGCCCGGGCCGGATGAGGGGCCCAGCCCTCCAATCCTTCCAGGCGCGATGGAATGGGAGCACCCGGGATACCCCCTATGCCATTCACCCAGGCCCTTGCGGACCGTTGGGTTTTCCCCTCATCCGTCACGCCTGCGGCGTGCCACCTTCCCCGAAGGGGAAGGCGACGGGGGCTGCTCTACATCAGATTCCACCAGGTCAGTCTGTGGGCATCTGCCACGGCTTCCACGCGGCGGGCCAGCTCCCGGCAGGCGGCGGCATATTCGGCAGTCTCTTCCTGCGCGGCGTAGGCCGGGAGCCTGGCGAAGAGGCTGTCGATGTCCTCCATGGGCATGTGGTCCGCAAGGGCAGCCGTGACCCGCCAGCCCTTGCGCCAGGCTCTGGCGGCGGTCTGCTGGTGGAGCGTGGCCGCGTTCCACAGCCTCCGTTCTCCCGCCTGGGCAGCCTGGGTCAGCTCCTGGGTGATGGGAGATTGGATCTTGTCCATGGTCCACTGGGTAAACATACCTCCGGCCAGGAGGACCAGCAGCAGAACGACCCCAATGATGCCTCTTGTCATAGGGCCTCCTCCTTCCCGATCCAGGTGGTTTTCCCGAAAGCATCTACGGTCAGCAGCAGCGTGTTTGTCCGCCGCGCCCCTTTGGCCCGGAGGGTATCCTCCACCCACTGCTCTGTTTTTCCGGACTTTCCCAGATTCTCTTCAAAGAGGCGTCCGTCCTCAATGAGCACAATGGGAAGAAAGCTCTCCTTGACCTTCACTCCGGCATCTCTGGCGCTAAGGGGGGCATACTGGGGAAAGGGAAAGACGGATACGTTCCCATCCGTCTCCAAAATGGCGTACTGAACCTGGGAAATGTCCAGAATGTCCTTTTCCCGTATTTTTCCTGCCAGTTCATCCAGGGTCACCCGGGTCATGCGAAGGTTCCCCTGCAAAAGCTTTCCGTTGTCGATGAGGATCGTAGGCTTGCCGCAAAAGAACCGGCGCAGGATACCGCTTCGGAGCATGAGGAAGGACAGCACCAGCTCCACCCCCAGCACCGTCAGAATGGGCACCAGGCCCGTCAGCAGCGGAATGCCGCTGTCCTGCATGGGGATGGCCGCCAGGTTCGCCACCAGCATGGTCACCACAAACTCCGCCGGTTCCATTTCTCCGATCTGCCGCTTGCCCATAAGCCGGATAACGGCAATGAGCACCAGATATAAAATGATGGTCCGGGTGTAGGATAGGATCATGATTCGGCCCCCTTTGGTTGTAGGGTGCCCAGGTTTTTGGGGATGATACAAAGAAAAGCCCTCTCCTGCTTGGAGAGGGTGGACCGGGCGCAGCCCGGGACGGGTGTGGAGGGGACCCCTGAAAG
>URGL01000089.1 GCA_900547405.1 uncultured Eubacteriales bacterium | reverse complement strand
GGCTGCGCCCGGTCCACCTTCCCCGTAGGGGAAGGCTGCCTCCGGCGGGGGCTGCTTGTTTAGAACACCTCCGAGGCAAGGACCCGGCAAATGGCGTTTTCGAAGGCCCGGATGGCCCGGCTGCGGTAGCCCTCCTGGGGATAGATGAGGGCTAGATTTACATAACAACGGCTTTTGCCGATGCTGAGGTAGATCACGTCCCGGCTTTCCTCAATGCAGGAGCGGTAGGTAAAGGCAATGCCTACTCCCCGGCGGGCCAGGGCGGCGGACATGGAGGCAGTCTGGGTGCCGCAGACGAATTTTGGGTGGATGCCCAGGTCGTCGAACTGCTTCTGGGCAATGGAGCCCAGCATGGCGGAGCGGCTGGACAGGAGAAAGTCCAGATGGGCGATCTCCGACAGCTCTACCCATGGCCGGTCCGGTCCGCCGCCGCCCTCCCGGACGTATTCCATGACGGGGCTGTCCCGGTTGGCCACCAGCAAAACCTCGTCCTTCATCAAAAATTTTCCCTGGTTTTCCCACTGGTCCTCCCGGAAGGCCACCAGGGCCAGGTCCAGCTCTCCCCCGGCGATTTTCCGCTGAAGGTAGATGCTGTCGTGCTCATGGAGGACCACGTCCACCGTGGGGGACTCCTGGCGGAACAGGTGCATGGCCTTGGGGAACAGGTAGCTGCCCCGGAAGGTGCTGATGCCGAAGTGGATCCGGCCCTCCATAGGGGCATCCAGATCCGTCAGCTGCTGGCGGACCTGATGGTATTGCAGCAGCATCTGGCGGGCGTTTTTGAGAAACAGATCTCCCGCCGCCGTGGTCCGGACACCGCCGGAGGTCCGGCGGAAGAGCTTCACCCCCAGCTCCGCCTCGTAGCGGCTGACGTACTGGCTCAGGCTGGATTGAGCCAGGTACAGCCGGTCCGCCGCCTTGCTGATGCTCTGCTCCTCCGCCACTGCCACGATGTATTCCAGTTCCTTCAGTTCCATAAATGGCCTCCTGTGAATGTTGTACAAAAACCAGACATATTTCTGTGAAAACTGTCAAGCAATATCGGATAAACCGATAGGGCACATCATGGATTGCCATTGTGCGGGGCTTTTTGACATTATATAATATGGTTGCAAGGAAAACAAGCGGGATTTGGTTTTCCGAAGAGAAAGAAACACAAAGGAGGACAAATTCATGGGGAAAGTATCCATGAAGGGCGTGATTGACATGCACGTCCACACAAATCCGGACCTGCGGACCCGGGCATACGATGATTTTGAGCTCTGCGACGCAGCCGTCCGGGTGGGGGCCCGGGCCATTGTCATTAAGACCCACCTGGGCTACACTGCCAACCGGGCCTATCTGACAAACCGATACAATGAGCGGGTCCATGGGAAGAATGACTTCACCATGTTCGGCTCCGTGGTGCTCAACAGCTGCATCGGCGGCATCAACCCCGTGGCCGTGGAGAACGCACTGAAGCTGGGGGCAAAGGTGGTATGGCTGCCTACCTCCTCCGCCCGGAACCACCTGGAAAAGCTGGGCAAGCCCACGGCAGGCTGCGTGGACGTGGTGAAGGACGGCAAGATTGTTCCGGAGCTTCAGAAGGTCCTGGAGCTGGTGCGGGACTATGACGCGGTGCTGGGCACCGGCCATATTTCCGTAGAGGAGATCTTCACCGTCACCAAGGCCGCCCGGGAGCTGGGCGTGAAGAAGATCGTGGTCACCCATCCCGAGTGGTGGATCGTCAACATGACCATGGAGGAGCAGAAGCGCATCGTAGCGGAATACGACGTGATCCTGGAGCGGTGCTACGCCCAGAACAAGGGCGTGGGAGCCGGACACGGCTACATCAGCAATCTGCCCGGCAACCTGGAGACCATCCGGGAGATCGGCTACAAGAATGTCCTCATCAGCACCGACGGCGGCCAGGTGGAAAATCCCCACTGGGAGCTGGCGGAGGAGGAATATCTCCAGTATATGCTGGACCACGGCATTCCCGAAGAGCACATCCGCTACATGAGCCACGACCTGCCCAGCTATCTTCTGGGCATTGAAGCATAAAAGGAGAGAGAAAAAATGGAAGGTTCTATCCTCAGTATCTGTATCATCGCGGCCATTGCCCTGGCCGTGTTCCTGGGCTATAAGACCAAGATCAACACCGGATTCTTCTGCATCGTCTTCGCCTACGTCATCGGCTGCTTCGTCATGGGCCTGAAGCCCAAGGCCCTCATCGGCTACTGGCCCACCAACACCATGTTCGTCATTCTGGCGGTGAGCCTGTTCTACAACGTAGCCGCCGCCAACGGCACCCTGGAAAAGATCTCCCGGAGCCTGCTGTATGCCTGCCGGAAGTTCCCGGGCCTGCTGCCCTACGCCCTCTTCTTCGTAGCCGTGATCCTGTCCGTTATGGGCGCTGCCTACTTCACCGTGCTGGCCTTCCTGGCCCCCATCACCCTGCTCATCTGCGAGGAGGCCCGGATGGATAAGCTCACCGGCGCTGTGGCCATCAACTGCGGCGCTCTGGCCGGAGGCAACTTCCCCACTGCGGCCCTGGGCGTTATTTTCCGGGGACTGATGGATACCGCCTATGAGGGCACCCCGGAGCTTACCGCCGTGGATTCCTTCTCCTCCTCTCTGACCATGTGCGGCCTGGCGATCCTGTCCTCTCTGATCATCATCACCCTGTTCCGCTTCGGCTTCAAGACCAACCGGAACATCGGCAAGGGCGTGAAGTTTGAGAAGCCCGAGACCTACGACAAGAAGCAGAAGCAGACCCTGACCCTGATCCTGGTGATGATGGCCGTGGTGCTGATCTTCCCCGTGCTGAAGCTCCTGATCCCCGGCAGCAAGACCGTCTCTGCCCTGGCCGGTAAGATCGATGTGGGCCTGGTGGCCATTGTCTTCGCCGTCATCGCGCTGCTGCTGAAGCTGGCCCCCCAGAAGGAGATCATTGCCCGGGTGCCCTGGAACACCATCCTGATGATCGCCGGTGCCGGTATGCTCATTGCCGTCGCCGTAGAGGCCGGTACCATTGAAATGCTCAGCGCCTGGATCGGCTCCAACGTGCCCGTCATCCTGATCCCCATGGCCTTCAGCCTGGTAGGCGCCATCATGAGCTTCTTCAGCTCCACCACCGGCGTGGTTTGCCCCGCCCTGTTCCCCCTGATCCCCGCTCTGGCCGCCGCCACCGGCCTGAATCCCGTGGCCCTCTTCACCTGCACCGTGCTGGGCGCTCAGAGCTCTGCCATCAGCCCCTTCTCCTCCGGCGGCTCCCTGATCCTGGGCTCCTGCAGCCAGGAAGAGGAGCGGAACCATCTGTTCAACCGGCTGCTGTTCGTGGCTGTGCCCATCAGCGTGGGCATCTGCGCCGTGTACAACCTGGCGGTTTCCTTCATCCTGTAAGGGAATGCTGTGATCTCCAAAGAGTGAAAGGACGGCTTTGATATGATTCATCTTTATAATACCGGCGTATACCTGGTAAACGGCACCGAGATCCTTGCCGATGCCGCCGAGGTGGCCGCCAAGACCGGCAAGGTCCCCGTGAAGGAAGAGGCCCGGAAGGGCACCATGGCCTACGGCATCCTGGAGGCCCACAACCACAGCGGAGACATGGACAACCTCCAGCTGAAGTTCGACTCCATGACCTCCCACGACATCACCTATGTGGGCATCATCCAGACTGCCCGGGCCTCCGGCATGACCCAGTTCCCCCTGCCCTATGTACTGACCAACTGCCACAATTCCCTCTGCGCGGTCGGCGGCACCATCAACGAGGACGACCACAAGTTCGCCCTCTCCGCCGCCCACAAGTACGGCGGCATCTATGTGCCCACCAACATGGCCAATATCCACAGCTATAACCGGGAGACCATGGCCGGCTGCGGCCGGATGATCCTGGGCTCCGACTCCCACACCCGCTACGGCGCTCTGGGCACCATGGCCATCGGTGAGGGCGGCGGCGAGCTGGCCAAGCAGCTGGTAGGCCGGACCTACGACTTCGCCCGGCCCGGTGTCATCGCCATCTACCTCACCGGCACCCCCAAGGCAGGCATCGGCCCCCACGACGTGGCCCTGAGCATCTGCGGCGCGGTCTACAAGAACGGCTATGTGAAGAACAAGGTCATGGAGTTCGTAGGCCCCGGCATTGCCGGCCTGCCCATGGAATTCCGGAACGCCATTGACGTGATGACCACCGAGACCACCTGCTGGTCCTCCATCTGGGTCACCGACGAGAAGACGAAGACCTACTTCACCGTCCATGGCCGCCCGGAGGCCTACAAGGAAATGAGCCCTGCCGATGTGGCCTACTACGACGGCTGCGTGTACATTGACCTGTCTGCCATCGAGTCCACCATCGCCATGCCCATGCACCCCAGCAATACCTACACCATCCACGAGCTCCAGGAGAACGCCGAAGACATCCTGCACCTGATTCAGGACAACGCCAACAAGCAGATCAAGGGCGCGAAGATGGACATTGTGTCCAAGTTCCACGACGGGGCCATCTGGGTGGAGCAGGGCGAGATCGCCGGATGCGCCGGCGGCACCTTCGACAACATCTGCGCCGCCGCCGATATCCTCCGGGGCCGCAGCTGCGGCAACGGGGCCTTCTCCCTCAGCGTCTACCCCGGCTCCATGCCCGCCCTGGCGGAGCTCATGAAGAATGGCCGGGCCCATGATCTCATCGCCGCCGGTGCCATCCTCCGGGAATGCTTCTGCGGACCCTGCTTCGGCGCGGGAGACACCCCCGCCAACGGCGAGTTCTCCATCCGGCACACCACCCGGAACTTCCCCAACCGGGAGGGCTCCAAGCCCGGCGAGGGCCAGATGGCTGCCGTGGCCCTGATGGACGCCCGGTCCATTGCCGCTACTGCCGCCAACGGCGGCAGGCTCACCGCCGCTACGGACCTGGACGTGGAATACACCAATCCGGAGTACCACTACGACGGAGGCATTTACGAGAAGCGGGTCTACAACGGCTGGCGGCGGCCCGAGCCTGACCATGAGCTGAAGTTCGGCCCCAACATCAAGGACTGGCCCGAGATGCCCGCCCTGACAAAAGACCTGCTGGTGAAGGTCTGCTCCTACATTACGGACCCCGTCACCACCACCGACGAGCTGATCCCCTCCGGCGAGACCTCCTCCTACCGCTCCAACCCTGAGCGCCTGAGCGAATTTGCCCTGTCCCGCCGGGACCCCCAGTACGTCTCCCGCAGCAAGGAAATGCGCCAGGCCGAGAGGGACCGCCGGGCCGGAAAGGGCCTGACGGAGGAAGTCAAGGCCGTCTACGCCTCCCTCCGGAAGGCCGGTCTCACCGTTGACCCTGAAGGCACGGACCTGGGCTCCACCATCTTCGCCAACATGCCCGGCGACGGCTCCGCCCGGGAGCAGGCCGCCTCCTGCCAGAGAGTCATGGGGGCCTCCGCCAACTTCGCCAAGGCCTACGCCACCAAGCGCTACCGCTCCAACTGCATCAACTGGGGCATGCTGCCGTTCCTGGTGGAGAACCCTGGCGCGCTGGACAACGGCGATTACGTCTACCTGCCCGGCGTCCGCAAGGCTCTGCTGGAGGCGCTGCTCCAGCCGGTGGATACCATGAAGAAGCTGGAGGCCGCTGGAGACAACAGTGCCCGTCTGGCGTATGTACAGGAGTTTAAAGCGCAGCCCTTTGCTTTGGTGTGGAACTACTATTGCAGCCGGAATAATGCCGGCACCGAGTTGGAATGGCTGGATCAGGTAAAAAAATATGAGGCGGACGTCCTTTCTAAAAGATAATCGGGAGGCGACTGGCATTGGCAGGCAAACGCATACTGGCTTTTGACTTCGGCGCGTCCAGCGGCCGGGCGATCCTGGCCACCTATGACGGAGAGAAGATCAAGATGGAGGAGGTCCATCGCTTTTCCAATGATCCGGTTACCGTCTGCGGTACCTTTTATTGGGATGTGCTGCGGCTTTTCTTTGAGATTAAGCAGGGAATCACCAAAGCGGTTCATCAGGGCGGCTTTGATGCCATCGGCATTGACACCTGGGGGGTTGACTTCGGTCTGCTGGATAAAAAGGGCCGGCTGCTGAACAACCCGGTACATTATCGGGATACCCGCACGGTGGGGATGATGGAGAAGGTCTTCCAGACCGTTCCCCAGAAAGAACTTTATGATGAGACCGGTATCCAGATGGCCCGCTTAAATACCATTTTTCAGTTGTACAGCCTGGTGCAGAATGAGCCGGAGACACTGGCTCTGGCGGATACCATGCTGCTCATGCCCGATTTGTTCGCCTATCTGCTGACCGGGGTGAAGCGGGCGGAATATACCGAGGTATCCACCACGCAGATGCTTAACCCGAAAACCGGCGACTGGCACTATAAGCT
>URGL01000088.1 GCA_900547405.1 uncultured Eubacteriales bacterium | reverse complement strand
TTTGAAGTTTTTTCAAGGTTTTTCGCTGTTTTTGTGTCCTCCCGGCCTCTTTCGATGCCGTTCATCAGACAGCTTGCATATGATACCACCGCAAGGCCTATTTGTCAAGCACTTTTTAACAAATTTTGGCAACAATACACCCCCTGCGAAAAACTTCCACAGGGGGTGTATACTCAGGTCCTTCTCAATGCATCAATGGGGTTCAAATTTGCGGCCTGGGTCGCGGGAAGCAGTCCGAAAACCACCCCGATCAGGGTGGAGAACACTACCGCAATCAGGATGGCGGGAACGCTGATGGCCACCGGGATCTGCATAATGGTGGAGATCAGCTCTGCCAGGCCCACACCGGTGAGAACACCGATGATGCCGCCGATGCTTGTCAGCACAGCCGCCTCGGTGAGGAACTGCAAGAGGATCCGTTTCTTCTTGGCACCGATGGCTTTCTTCAGGCCGATCTCACTGGTCCGCTCGGTGACAGACACCAGCATGATGTTCATAACGCCGATGCCGCCTACCAGCAAAGAGATGCTGGCGATCCAGATCAGCTGGGTGTTGGTAGACTTACTCATGCTTTGCAGCTGCTGGGCCTGCTCCAGCATACCGGAGCTGCGGTAATCAAAGCCCGTATCCGTTCCGGTGATCTGGGTCTGGGTCAGGATATCCGCCGCCTTCTTGCCAACGGTTGCCATCACATCCGTATTTTTCACTTTGATGGCCGCACTCGTAGGTTCGTCAAAGGCATAGATACTGGGCCAGGCGCTGCTGGGGATATAGATACTGCCGCCGCTGTCGTTGACATACAGGTTGTAGTCGCTGATGGAGTTGATGGTGGGCGTGAATTCCTTCCGGGCGCCCACGACACCCACCACAGTAAAGACCTGCTTTCCATACTCCAGGCATTGACCCACAGGATCCACGCCGTTAAAGAGCGCCTCCGCCGCGGTACTGTCCACCAGTGCCACCATTCTGCAATTCTGGAAATCCCTCTGGGTAAAACCCCGGCCGGAACGGACCTGCAGTCCGTAGACGCTCATATAATGGTCGTCCACACCGATCAGGTTGCCGTTGAAGGAGGTATCCTGATAATAAAATCCGTCCACGTACTGGCGATAGGTGTACAGAGAAACCTCCTCTGCCCCGGAGATGTCCTTCAGTTCCTGCCGGGTCTCCTCCGAAATCGGGCGAACGCAGTCCGGCACCTGATTCCAGCCCAGATCGTACTGGTTGCCGTTCTGGTTCAGCTGGATCGTGACCACGTTGTTGCCTGCGCCAATGAGGTTCTGCTTGATCTGCTCGTTGGTGCCCTTGATGGTGGAAACAATGGTGATGATGGCGGCAATGCCGATGATGATACCCAGCATGGTCAGGACAGACCGGAGCTTGTGGCTCCAAATGCCCTCAAAGGCCAAATGAATATTTTCTACCATAGATGCACCTCCTTAGTTCCCGTAGAGGGTGCTGTAGTCACCCAACTCCGTGGACGCTCCGACCTTCACATTTTTCCCGTAGGGGAAGGCGACCTTGTCCTCGGTGGTGATGCCGGAGAGGATCTCCTTATAGCTGCCCCAGACGGTCTTGCCGGTCACTACGGTTCGCTTCTCCAGCTTGCCGTTGGGTCCCTGGACATAGACGATATTCTCTCCGTTTTCCTTGCGGATAAAGGCATTTGCCAGGTAAATGCCCCCTTCGTCATCGTTGAGAGAATAGCTGATGTTGACGTAGCTGCCTCCCACCAGGTCCGCGGACTCATCCACGAAGACATTGAAGGGATAGTAGCTCACGTTCTGGTTGCCGTTTCCGTAGCCGCTGTCCGTGGGGTAATCGCCGATAGCCTCCACAGTACCGGTACACATATTGCCGTTGCGGTAATCGTTGATGGTCACTTCGCTGCCGATGGCCAGCCTGTCCCGGACCAGTTCACTGACGGAGCCCACCACATAGTAGCCGCCGCCGCCGGAAACCTTGATAATGGGCTGCTTGTTCTCTCTGGCCTCTTCCTCCGTAAGGACGGAGACCACCTTGCCGTCTACCTCGGAACGGACCTTGCCGTCCTTGGTCTCCCGCTGGGCGATGCTGTATTCCGCCTCGGCAACTTTGATATTGTACTCCACATCCAGGATGGTCTTCTGCTGATCCTCCCGCATTTTCACAATCTCCGCCAGGGTGTATACCGTTCCCTCCGGCACATCGGGCTCGTCAACAACGGTGCCGCCGTAGTCCACGGCATCCTTGGTGTAGTCGTTCACATTGGAGGCATCGAAGGGGGTAAAATAGTAGCCGCTGTCCGTCAGATAGACGTGCATACCGAAATAGACATAGGCGTAGGCCTTGGTGTGGTCACCGTAGGCCTCCTTCAGGACCATATAGAAGTTGGTGATGCTTTCCCGCTCCGGCAACGTGGGTGCCACAGGCGCTTCTCCCGGGTCCTCTCCGGCGGCAACCGCATCGTCATAGGCTTTTTTCGCCTCCAGGTAGGCCTCATAGGCGGAATCATACTCTGCCTTTGCTCTCCGGTAGCGAGCTTCCTCCAGGAAGGCCGCCACATCCCGGACCATATTGGCGGAGACGCTGCCATCCTGCCGGACCCATAGGATCACAGGATCGTCCTTGCTGCTGCCGGATCCGCCGGACCAGGTGGTCACATCCGTATAGGTGGTATTGGGCAGATAGGTCTCCCCGGCTTGGAAGGCATCGTCGCCGCTTACATCCGGCGGAATATAGGTGCTGCCGCCCTGCTGGGGAGTATAGGGCTGGAGGTTGTTGATCTCTGCCAGCCGGTCCTTTTCCTGCTGGAGCTGGAGCTTCAGCTGCTCCACCTTCAGCCGTTTCTTTTCCAAAGCCAGATCCGACAGGGTGGAGTCGTAGGACATGAGCACGTCATCCTTCTTGACCGTATCCCCAACCTTCACGTTGATCTCCGTGACGGTCTGCGTGTCTGAGAGCATGACGGTCTGGATATTGTCGGAACGGACCGGGCCATAGCTCTCCTGGCTGTCCCCCCAGTAGTCAGTCATACCGGCAATATCAAAGGGATAGACATAGACGGGCTTTTTCCCGGAGTTGGCTGCCCCGGCGAAGATGCCCAGGCCAATCGCCAGAGCTCCCAAAACGGAACCGCCGATAACAAACGCTTTCTTTTTATGCTTCATGAGAGGCTCCCCCTTCTTCCAATGTGGTGAAGAGCTCACCGTCCAGAATGTGATAGGTCTTCTTAGCCCACTTAGCCACATCGGAGTCGTGGGTGATCATCAGGATAGTCATGCCCTTGGCGCTCAGGCTGTCAAAAATTTCCATGACCTGTTTGCCGGACTTGCTGTCCAAAGCGCCGGTGGGCTCATCCGCCAACAGCAGTGCCGGATTTGTAACAATGGCCCGGGCAATGGCCACCCGCTGGCACTGGCCGCCGGACATCTGGTTGGGCAGAAAATGGATCCGGTCCTCCAGTCCTACCATTTTCAGGGCCTCCTCTGCCCGCTCCCGGCGCTCCTTCAGGGGCACATCGGCATAGAGCAGCGGCAGGGCCACATTATCCACAGCCTCCATCTTGGGCATCAGGTAATAGCTCTGAAACACGAAGCCCAGATATTTGTTCCGGATCTCCGCCAGGTTGTCATCGTTCAGATTCTGAAGGTTTTTTCCGTCCATCTCATAGGTGCCGGAAGTAGGCACATCCAGGCAGCCGATGATATTCATGAGGGTGGACTTGCCGGAGCCGGACGGGCCCATAATGGCAATGTAGTCCCCCTTCTGGACCTCCAGATTTACGTTTTTCAACACCCGCACAGGCTCCTTGCCCTGCATATAATCCTTGCAGATGTCTGTCAGTTTTAGAATGCTCAAGGTGTCACCCCGCTTCCGTGAAGGAATCCACCACAGATTCCGGGTCCGCCTGGAGTTCTCCGGCGCTGTCCGCAGTCTCAGCAGTCTGCTCCGGGTCCATCTGGGTTTCCTCAGAGTTCATGGCGTCCTCCATACCGGCATCCGCCATGCCTCCATCCACCATACCGGCATCCATACCGCCGTCAACCATGCCGCCGTCGGACATACCGCCATCCATGCCGGCATCGGGCGTCCCCTCGTCTTCCTCAGAAACAACCGGGGTATGGGACACCGCCACACCGGGCTTGCAAAGCTCCGCATCCGGGAAAGCAATATAGTCCGTTTCGCTGAGGCCGCCGGTGACATCATAGAGGTCCGTTTCCTCGTTGTATTCCCCCAGAGTAACGGTCCGCTTCTCCAGCTTGCCGTGGCTGCCCTCTGCCCAGACGTAGGCGCTGCCGTCATCCTCAAAGCAGATATAGGCGCTCTGCACCGGCACGCCGGAGACGGTGCCGTCTCCGCTGTCCCGCTGGAGATACAGGTGCTGGCCCATGATCAGGCCGTCCATGCTGTCCAGCTCCACGTAAAAATAATACTTGCTGGACTGGTTTACGGAGTCAGAGCTGCTGCTCATCACGTAGCCATTGTTGTCATTCTTCACCGGGTTTTCGTAGTCGATCTGGCTGACGGTGCCGGTCCAGGTCTTGCTGCTGTCCACCCGGGAGGTCATGAGGACCTTATCCCCCTGGCGCAGGGCGTTCTGCTGAAGCTCTCCAATGATGCCCTTGACCCGGTAGGCCCCGGCCTGCTGGATGGTGATATAGGCCGCGGGATTGCCCTGGCTGTCGGTGCCGTTCTCGTTGACGGACTGGATGCGGCCGGTAACGGGTGACGTGATGGTGGCATTGTCCAATAGCTTCTTGGCCTTCTCCAGCTCCGCCACTTTGGTCTTCATATTGAGCTCAGCTTCCTTCTTGCTGACCTGCAGGGACTGGATCTGGATGGTATACTGAAGCTTCCGGTCAGCGCTGGCCTTATCCCGGTCCCGCTCCAGGTCGCCGATCTGGGTGTCGTAGTCCGACATGCTGGAATTCAGCTGCTCCCGCTCCAGGTCCAGCTTGTCCGCCGCCAGCTGCAGCTGGTCCGTGTCATAGGTAAAGAGGGGATCTCCCTCTTTTACGTCCTGGCCTTCCTTCACAAGGAGCTCAGACACATCCTTGTCGGAATCCTTTTTGATCTCCGTAATATTTTCGGATACCACCATAGCAGAGAACTTATCCGTGGACGAGATCCCGGACAGCACGCTGACCTGCTGGACATATACGGCCGTCTTGTCGCTTCCGCAGCCGGCGAGAGAAGCCGCCAGGCAAACAGCCGCGCCAAAGGCCGCCAAACGTTTTTTATTCATATATTCATCCTCCTATGGAGCAAATGGGGGCATCCGGCTTTTTTCCCGAAGCCCGCCTTTATACTAGCGCTATCATACGAAACTCCCGGCAAAAAGTCAACCAGGGCTGGGATTAATCCTTTCTTAAGTTTTCAAAAACCGGGCCATCCCGATCAAAGGACAGCCCGGTTGATTTTTATTTAGTACGCCACGCCCCAGTAGATCATCTTGCTGGCAGGCTTGCCGCAGCAGGCGCAGGTATCGCCCAGGTGCTCCTGCTGGAAGGGGATGCAGCGGGAGGACATCCCAGCCACTTCCTTCATCTTCAGCTCACAAGCCAGGTCTCCGCACCACATGGTCTTGACAAAGCCGCCGTTCTTCTCTTGCAGTTCTTTGGCTTCTTCCAGACTATGAGCTTCATAGATATGGTCGTCCAGATTCTTTTTTGCACGCTCGTACATTCCCTTCTGAACCAGCTCCAGCTGCTCCTTGGCGGCTGCCTCCAGCTCGTCCAGGCTGACCACAACCTTCTCCCGGTCGGTACGGCGCACCAGCACACACTGGTTGTTTTCCAGGTCACGGGGACCGCATTCCACCCGCAGAGGCACACCCTTCATCTCGTACTCGGCGCACTTCCAGCCCATGGAGTTATCGGAATCGTCCACCTTCACCCGGAAGCCGGCATTTTCCAGCCGCTCCTTGAGCTTGGCAGCGGCTTCCAGAACGCCGGGCTTGTGCTGGGCAACAGGCAGAATCACAATCTGGATGGGTGCAACCTTGGGGGGCAGCACCAGACCATTGTTGTCGCCGTGGGTCATGATGATGCCGCCGATCAGCCGGGTGGAAACACCCCAGGAAGTCTGGAAGGGGTTGGTGCGCTGGTTGTTCTTATCGGTGAAGGTAATGTCAAAGGCCTTTGCAAAGCCGTCACCGAAATAGTGGGAAGTACCGGCCTGGAGTGCCTTGCGGTCATGCATCATGCACTCCACGGTATAGGTCGCCTCAGCACCGTTGAACTTCTCCTTATCGGTCTTCTGGCCGCGGGTGACCGGCATAGCCAGCACATTTTCGCAGAAATCGGCATACAGATTCAGCATTTGCTCGGTGAACGCCTTGGCCTCCTCGGCGGTGGCGTGCATGGTGTGGCCTTCCTGCCACAAAAACTCCCGATGGCGCAGGAAGGGGCGACTGGTTTTCTCCCAGCGCAGCACGCTGCACCACTGGTTATACTTCATGGGCAGGTCACGGT
>URGL01000087.1 GCA_900547405.1 uncultured Eubacteriales bacterium | reverse complement strand
ACCTTCCCTTGGGGGAAGGTGCCGCCGCAGCGGCGGATGAGGGGCGGTACCAGGTCGGTTCTGCCTACCGCCCCACTCCCGTCAGGGCTTCGCCCTGCCACCCTCTCCCAGGAGAGGGTCTGGCCCCTCATCCGGCCCGGGCTGCGCCCGGTCCACCTTAAGCGTAGGGGAAGGCTTCCTCCGGCGGGGGAGAGTAAAGGAACACCCCCGCCGAGGCGGGGGCAAAGACTCAGAAGTTGGCGTACATGGGGTCGATGGGGGTATAGCCTACGCCGTAGGCGCCGAAAATGATGACGAAGAGGATCAGGGCGTACCAGACGGCCCAGCGGACCGCAATGGGCTTCTCGTTGAGGGTTTCCCGGATGCGGATGCCCTTCTCCTGGAGAATGCTGATGACCAGAACAATGCCCGTGGTGATCCCCACGATCAGCAGATCCAGCACGTCGCAGTCGGCGGCGGAGAGAGCGGCCTTCAGGTCGTTGTAGGCAAAGCCGGTGAGATCGAAATGGGCGAAGATGTTCTTCAGCAGAGTAAAGGCCATAGACATGGAGTCCGCCCGGAAAATGAGCTCACCGAAGATCACCAGTACCGTGGTGCGGACCATCTGCCACAGGTGGAAGAGCTTCTTCTCGGAGGAGAGGCCCAGCCGGTCATTGACCTTTTTCAGGTAGGGGGCAAAGATATTGCCCATGAGGATCAGCACAAAGTGATACAGGCCGAAGGCCACATAGTGCCAGGCCGCCCCGTGCCACAGGCCGTTGGAGAACCAGACGCACAGCAGGGCGATAGAGCCCGCCACCAGGGGGCCGAAGTGGTTGCCCAGCTTCTTCCGGGCCGCTCCGGTGAGCTTTTTCAGGGGGCCGGACATGGTCACGGGGTAGAAGATATAGTCCCGGAACCAGGTGCCCAGGGTGATGTGCCACCGGGTCCAGAATTCGGAGATGTTCTTGGAGAAGAAGGGCCGCCTGAAGTTTTCCGGCATGGTCAGCCCGAAGATCTGGGCGGTGCCGCAGACCGCGTCCATAGAGCCGGAGAAATCCATATACAGCTGGATGGTGTAGAGCACCGCTCCCAGCAGGGACAGGAAGCCCGGATAGGAAGCGCCGCCGTTGAAGAGCTCCGCCACGATGGGGTCCAGCCGGTCGGCAACGACCAGCTTCTTCATCAGGCCGTAGCCGATGCGCTGGATGCCGCCGGTGAAATTGGCATAGGTGATGGGCCCCACTTCCCACAGGGCCTGGGCCGTGTCGCTGTAACGGACAATGGGGCCCTCCACGATCTGGGGGAAGAAGCCGAGAAACAGGGTGAGCCGCCCCAGGTTCCGGTCCGCCGTCACCTTCTGGTGGTACACGTCCGCCAGATAGGAGACGCTGGACAGGATGAAGAAGGACAGTCCCAAGGGCTTCAGAAACTCCGGAATGGGGAAGCCCTTATGGAACAGGGCGTTCACGTTCTGCATAAAGAAGCCGGAATATTTGAGGACCAGAATGAGGCCGATGTGCAGGCAGACCCCCAGGGTCAGGACCCAGCGGCAGCAGCCGTTGTATTTCTTCTTAATGGCCTTCCGCTGGGATCTTTCGGCGGCCTTCGCTTCCATGTCCCGCTTCTTCTGGAGGCTGTCCATCCAGAGGCCGAGGCCCCAGATGGTCAGGGCGCTGAGAAGCAGATAGACGATCAGGGTGCCGCTGATGAGCCAGTAAAACACCAGGCTCAACCCTAACAGGCTGTACCGCTTCCATTTTTTCGGGGTGAGGGAAAAGAGGACCAGGGCCGCGGGCAGAAACAGGGCCAGGTAGTGGACGGAGAAAAAGGCCGTCAGCCCGGGGTGCGCGCCTGCGTGAAGCAGGCTCAGAAGCTTGTCCATCCCTTAGTCTTCCTGGAGCCGCTGGATCATCTCCATCATGGCCTCGGTGGAATTAAAGTTGTCGGGGATGATCTCCACGGCGGGGACGGTAATGTCGAAGGTGTCCTCCAGCTCCGCCACCAGGGAGATGATGGACAGGGAGTCCAGCAGGTGGTCGTCGATCAGGTGGGTCTCGTGTTCAAAATCCACACCGGGCTGAATGTCGTTCAAAATCTCAAGCAGTTCTTCCATAATGTTCAATTCCTTTCAGATGTATGTATGGTATTGAAAGGGAAGGTTTCAATGGTTTTTCTCGCCTGGAAAAGCTTACCTTCCGAATCGATGATATAAACCGCCGGCAGGTCCCGGCTGAGGAACAGGGCAATTCCCTCGGTGACGCAGTAAGCGCCGGTATTGTCAAAGCGGAGGGTATCCCCGATCTCCGGCTCCGGCAGAGGCAGGGCCTTCACCAGGATGTCGTTCATGCTGCACAGGCTGCCGAAGACATTCCAGGTGTCGGTGGGCGCCTCCCCTTCCCGGCCGCACAGAGCGTATTGGGGGATCTTCATGCCCATGTACTGGCCGTAGTAGACCATCTGGTGCATGCCCCCGTCTACGATCAGGTAGTTCTGGCCGTGGTTCCGCTTTTTGTCCACAACGTGGGTGAAAAACCGGCCGCAGGAGGCGGCAATGGACCGGCCCAGCTCCAGGGTGATCTCCCCCTGCCAGGTCATGTCCTCCAGGAGCTGACGGAATCCCAGGATCAGGGCCTCTTCCTCCAGGTCCTCCCCGAAGTAGGCCACAGGGAAGCCGGTGCCGTATTCCAGCTCCGGGCTGTGCCAGCCGTATTCTTCCTCCAATTGCCCCAAAAATCCGTCCAGATGGCTGATTTCCCGCTTCAGCTTTTTCAGGGAGGTCTTCTGGGTGCCGGAGAAGAACTGGATGCCCTGAATGTGGAGATTCTCAAAGGTATCCCGGGCGGCGATGATCTCTTCTATGTCCTCCTCGTTGATGCCGAACTGGCTGTCGTTGGTGAGGCGCAGCAGCACCGTCAGCCGCTTTTCGTACTTCCGGGAGAGGAATTCCAGCAGCTCAAACTGGTGGAGGGACTCCACGGTGTAGATCCGCCCATCGGTGGAGCTGACCAGCTCCTCGATAAAGGCCGGGGTCTTGTTCACGCCGGAGATGACGGTCATTTTGGGGTCAATGCCCAGGCCATCGCAGATGTAGCTTTCGCCGGGGGAGCAGATCTCCAGCCGGGCCACCAGGTCCCGAACCCCATCCACCAGGAAGGGATTGGCCTTGATAGCATAGGCCAGGTTTACGCTGCTGCCCAGGAGGCCTTGCAGATAGGCCACGCGCTTTCGCAGGATCCGCCAGTCAAAGACATAGTAGGCCGTATCCTGCAGCTTTGTCAAGTCTTCCATTATCTGCCTCCCGTGATCTCGGCCAGAGCTTTCCGGTCGATCTTTCCGTTTTTGGTCAGAGGCATGGCCTCTACCTGCCGCAGAATGCCGGGGACCATGAATACAGGCAGATCCCGCTTCATGGCGGCGTGGAGCTCCTCCTTGGCAATGGTACCGACGTAGAAGCCTCTGAGCCGGGATTTCTTCTCGTCGAAGAGGCAGCAGGCCCGCTCTACGCCCTCGATGGCGTTCATGGCCCGCTCAATTTCCTCCAGCTCGATCCGGTGGCCCATGTACTTGATCTGGAAGTCCTTCCGGCCGCTGAATACCAGCTCCCCCAGCTCGTTGTACTTGGCCAGGTCGCCTGTGCGGTAGATCCGCTCAGGGTAATGGGGATTCAGGGGATTCTGGACAAAGTGGGCGGCGTTCTGCTCCGGGTTTCTGTAGTAGCCCAGGGCCAGGCAGGTGCCCCGGACGCAGATCTCCCCCTCGGCACCGGGCTCCGTCACCAGCCGGTCCTCCCCGTCCAGCAGGAACACATCCTCGTTGGGGAAGGGCTTGCCGATGGGGATACCGGCGGAATAGTCCCGGTCCTTGTCCAGGACGTGATAGGTGCAGTTGCAGGTGATCTCCGTAGGGCCGTAGAGGTTTACATAAGTCACATCCGGCAGATGCTTCCGGAATTCCTTCAGGGCCTTCAGGGGCATGACCTCTCCGGAGTAGAGGATCCGCTTCACCGTCTCCGGGGTCCGGTAGTCCAGGGCGTGGAAGCCGGTGATCAGGCACAGGGCAGACACGGCCCAGATCATGGTGGTGGCTCCGGTGTCGCAGAGGAAGTCGATGAGCTGAGTGGGCAGGGAGAAGAGCCGCCGGGGCACCACCGCCAGACAGGCTCCGGCCTTCAGGGCGGAATAAATATCCTTGACGGATACGTCGAAGTCAAAGGGGGCCTGGTTGGCGATCACATCGGTGGAGTCGATGCCAAACAGGGGCACGAAGCAGTCCAGAAAATCCAGCACGCTGCGGTTGCCTACGGCAATGCCCTTGGGCACGCCGGTGGAGCCGGAGGTGAAGTTGACGTACAGCACGTCCGTATCGCAGGCCCTGGCCTGACGCTCCGCCAGTGCCTCCGGATCCTCAGAGGATCTCTCCAGGTCCTCGAAGGTCACGATCCTTTGGGCCGGGAAGAGAGCCTGTGCCTTTTCCAGCAGCGCCTGCTGGGTGACGATGAGGCTGGGAGAAAGGACGGACACGATCTGCTCCAGCCGGGAGCCGGGGAGCTCCGTATTCAGGCAGGAGTAGAAGCCTCCCGCCCAGACGGCTCCCATAAAGACGGCCACGGCATCGGCGCACTTCTCCATATACACCCCCACAGGCTGCCGCTGGCCCACATATGCGCAGAGCCCGGAGCCGATGCGCCGGGTCAGGTGGTAGTATTCCCCATAGGTGTACTTCTTCTGATCGTCCAGCACCGCCTCTCGGTCCGGATAGGTGCTATAACTGGATTCCAGATATTTCAGAATGTTGTTCATAGTTTTTCATCCTTTACCAGTATTGGCCCAGATTTACGTCTAGCATTATAGCAAAGGGTATTGCGGCTTGTCAACAGATATAAAGAAAAACGCCTTCTCACCGATGGAGAAGGCTATACGCGTAGGGGGCGATGCCCACATCGCCCCGAGACCTGACGGTTTCGGACCTGTAGGTTTCAGCGCAAAGACCTACCACTCAGATTTCGAACCCGCGGGCCGATGTGGGCATCGGCCCCTACGCGGCGGGTATATTTTTACAGCTTTACCTTAAACACGCACTTTCTGACCTTTTCCGGGGCCTCCACGGCGATGCAGGGGGCGTGGGCATCCTGGGGGAAGAGGACGGCGAATTTGCCGGGGGTCAGGGTGACGCAGTCCACAGGGCCCCGGTAGAACCAGATGTCTCCCTCAGGCCGGGCCTCCACCTCCTGGGTCATGTCCTTCAGGGGGGCAACCCCCATCTTCTCCCGGCCCTCCAGCACCACCTGGATGTCGGCGTAGGCCCGGTGGGCCTCAGGGGTGTCGTTGCTTACCTTGGTTTCGTAATTCTGGACAAAGAAAAACAGGTTTTTGCCGTCTACCTCCACCCGGTCGGCGGTGAGGGCATCAAAGTCCGTGTCCCGGAGGATGGTCAGGGCCTTGTAGAGGCCGGGGTGGATGTTTTTGTAGGTATCAATGTGGTCCAGGGTGTCGAAGATCATGGCTGCTTCCTCCTGTGAAATATAAGGTTCTGGGGTGTCTCGATTATAGCGCCTTTCCAGGGAAAGGGCAAGTTGTTTCGGAAAATAATCTGATGAGAAACGAGCGTTCACCATTGGAAAACCGATTTGGGAGATGTTAACAAACCGTGACCGTCAAATCTGTCAGTATCTCCAAAAACCCTCGGCGGTGATTGACTTCTTTGCACAATAACGCTATACTATTCCCAGATAGAGAAAAGCGTTCTCAAATGCAGAACGGACGAGGAGGAACTCCGGTGGAATACGAAGACGGCATTAAGGTCAAATCCCTGGCAAAGTCCCTGGATGTCCTCTCCTGCTTTTCCTCCCAGAAGCCCATCCTTGGGGTCACGGAGATCGCGGAGAAGATGGGCGTCACCAAGTCCAATGTCCACAATATCCTCTCTACCTTCACCACCATGGGCTATCTGGACCGGCTGCCGGACGGCCGGTATCAGCTGGGGCTGAAGATGCTGGAGTTCGCCTTCATCATCAACCAGAACCTGGGCTACCCCAAATCCATTTACGACATCCTGGTGGAGACCGCCAGCCAGACCGGCGAGATCGTCTACTTCGGCCTTCCCTACGGGGACCGGGTGCTCTACCTGTACGTGGCCCACCCCATAGACCGGATGGGGGTCCTCCCCTACCGGGACATCTTAGGCGAGACCGCCCCCCTTTACTGCACCGGCATCGGCAAGGCCATCCTGGCCCATCTGCCGGAAAGCGAATGGCCCCAGCGCATCAGCCGGGAGCGCCGGAAATACCAGCCCGGAACCATCACCGATTACGACGCCATCGTAGAAGAGCTTCGGACCACCCGCCAGCGGGGCTACGCCCTGGACAACGGGGAACGGGACCGGGAGGTAAGATGCGTAGGCGTTCCCATCTACAATGCCTTCGGCCAGCTGGTGGGAGGCATGAGCACCTCCGGCCCCAGCATCACCATGACGGACGAAAAGCTGGCCCGGTGCGCGGTGATCCTGCGAAATTCCGCCCTGAAAATGCGGGACCGGATCTATAAATAAACCCCTCTCCCGGGAGAGGGTGGCAGGGCGAAGCCCTGACGGGTGTGGGGCGG
>URGL01000086.1 GCA_900547405.1 uncultured Eubacteriales bacterium | reverse complement strand
AGGTGTCCGCCATTGCCGGCGGCTCTGGCGGCGGCAAGCCCGACTCCGCCATGGGCGGCGGCAAGGACCTTATGAAGGTCGATAACGCCTTGGCCATGGTGGACGACTTCGTCAACGAGAAAATCTGATCGTTTTCGGCGCGGCCCCTGCTACAGGGCCGCGCCAGCGGCCTCAGGAGGCAGGTCTGTATGGACGCAATCGAGACATTGAGACGGTGGGTATCCGAGAGCAATCAGATGGTGGCCTTTACCGGAGCCGGAGTCAGCACCGAGTCCGGCGTGCCGGATTTTCGCAGTGTGGATGGGCTCTACAATCAGAAGTTTGAGTACCCGCCGGAGACCATCATCAGCCACAGCTTCTACCTTCGGAATCCGGAGTATTTTTTCCGGTTTTACCGGGAGAAGATGATGCCCCTGGAGGTTCAGCCCAATATTACCCACTTCACTCTGGCAAAATGGGAGCGGGAGGGGCATCTGGCAGCGGTGGTGACGCAGAACATCGATGGACTCCACCAGAAGGCAGGCTCCAAGCGGGTTTATGAGCTCCATGGGTCGATCCTGCGGAATTACTGCACCCAGTGCGGGAAATTCTATCCGGCGGAGTATGTGAAAAACTGCAATGGCATTCCCCGGTGCGGCTGCGGCGGCATTGTCAAGCCTGATGTGGTGCTCTACGAAGAGGGCCTGAATGACAGCGTCGTGGAGGGTGCCCTGGAGGCCATCTCCCAGGCGGATATGCTGCTGGTGGCGGGGACCAGCCTGACGGTTTACCCGGCGGCGGGATTCCTGCGGTATTACCGTGGAAACCGCCTGGTTCTCATCAACCGGGATCCAACGCCCTACGATGACCGGGCGGATCTGGTGATCCACGACAGCCTGGGGAAGGTCCTGAGCCGGTTATAAAAGCAGAAGAGCCACGCAAAGATTTTTTTGCGTGGCTCTTCTGCGCCTATAGCCAGGAAAAGGACTTATATCTTTTTCCGACTCATTACGATTTTGGTCATGCTGGACACCAGAATGATGCTGGCCGCCATGGTGCCGGCCAGTTCGGCGGTTTGCAGGCCCTGGGTGGCGGCCAGGGCCATGCTGCCGTCCACGGCGTAGCACATGGTATGGTAGAGCCCTGCCCCGGGGATCAGAGGGATGATGGACACGACCAGGTAGCTGGTGGTGGGGTAGCGGCGGAGACGGGCCATGAGCTCGGCGTAAAAAGCGGACAGGGTGGTGCCCCAGAAAAAAGCCCATACGGTGCTGAAACCCAGCCCCAGGGCCAGATCGTAGATGGCATAGGACCCAATGCCGCCCAGGGCACAGAGCAAAGTGCCCGGGCCGTGGATATTGAAGAGGATGCAGAAGGCGATGCAGCCGGTGAAGGCAGCCAGGCAGTTGAACAGCAGGCTGTGAGGCACGGCAGCAGCGCTCTCCGGCAGGCCCCACAGCAGGGCGGCGGTGTTTCTGGCTCCGGCGGAGCCCAGGGCCATGGCGCTGGCAATGAGCAGGACCTGGACGCATTTGTTAATGCCGGAGCTGGTGTCCCCGTAGATCATATCCCGCAGGGCGTTGGTGAATACCAGGCCCGGCACCAGAAGCATCATAGCGCCAATGATGATGGTGTCGCTGTTCTGGGCGATCCCCGCCGCGTTCAGCCCATAGGCCAGCCAGCACATAAAAAAGGCGGAGGCCAGAGTGCTGAACATGGGCTTGACCTCCAGCCGGTCCAGAATGCCGCTGACAAAGAAGACCACCATTCCGCAGAGCCCGGCCAAGAGAGCATCCGTCAGGGAGCAGCCGAAAAAGGCCCCGAAGCCCGCCGCCCCCAGAAAGTGGCCCAGAAGCCGCAGGCCGGGGGAATAGTGGGGGACGGAGGCCAGCACCTCCCGGAGCATTTGCTGGGCCCCTTCCGGCTCCGGCCGTTGGGCGCAGAGCCTCCGGGACAGGGCGTTAAGCCGCTCCACGGTGTCCAGGTCGTTGCCGTGAAAACCGATCCGCCGCATCCGCGTGATGGGCTCCTGCTTCGGGGTGAGAATGCTGACGATCAGGTACCCCGGCACTGCCGCCACCTCCGGCTGCAATCCATAGGCCTCCAGGATCCGCCGGACCGTGTCCTCCACCCGGTAGGTCTCCGCGCCGCTGACGGCCAAATGGTAGCCCAGGTCCGCGGCGAAGTCTAGGAGTAAGTATTCGTTCATGGTTTCATTCTGATGTTATTTTCTGGCAAAAATCACGCCCAGGGTGTTTGGGCCGCAGTGGCAGGAGATGGTGCACCCGGCCATCGCCCTGTAGACGGTGCCGAATTCACCGCTGGCGGCGATCTGCTCTTCCACCGCCTTCATGCAGGCGGGGTCATCGATGCGGGTGTGGACCAGGAGCAGCGTAGACCGGTCAATGTCTTCCCGGTCCTGGAGCTGGTCTTTGACATAGCTGGCCAGGCACTTATCGTATTTGCCCCGGTACTTTTTGCCTACCCCCATTTTGCCCTCTTCCAGCTCAATGCAGGGCTTCAGGTGGAGAAGATTCGCGCCCAGGGCTGCCACCATAGAGCAGCGGCCGCCCTTGACCATATAGTCCAGCCGGTCCAATACGAAGCTGGTTTCCACCTTCCCGGCGTATTCCTCCAGCTGGGCGGTAATTTCCTCCAGGCTCTGGGCAGCTTCTGCCAGACGGCAGGCCTGCAGGACCACAAGGCCGTGGCCCGCACTCAGGTTCCGGGAATCTACCACCCGAACGTTGTCGAAGCCCTGGGCGGCGATGGAGGCATTCTGGTAACTGGAGGAGAAGCCGGAGCCCAGGCTGATGTGAATCATGCCGTCGTAGTCCTTGGCGTACTTGGCAAACAGCTCCTCATAAACGGCAACGCTTCTGGCAGCGGTGGTGCAGAGATTTCCGCCGGCATCCACATGGGAGAAGATGTCGTTGGGGGTGATGGTTACGTTGTCTAAAAATTCTTCCTCTTCCTTCATGATGATGAGAGGAACCAAATCAATGTTGTATTGTTCCAGCAGCTCCTTGGGCAGGTCGCAGGTGCTGTCGGAGGTGACTTTGATGTTCATTCTTCCAGTCCTTTCGGTAAGCGCAGGGGAGGGAAAAGCGCAAAAGAAACACTTGTAATCTCCCGAATACATGGTAGAATAGTACCATACCCAAAGAAAGGTGTCAATCTTTTTTTAGGGAACGTCTTTGAATTTCAGGAGGGACCGGCAATGGAAACCGAAAACCGTGGGTCAGGGATCCGGAAGGAATTTACTATCCCCTCTGTGGGAGTGGGCAGGCTCCACTGCTGCCGCTGGACGCCGGCGGGGGAAATCAGAGCCGTGGTGCAGATTATCCACGGCATCGCCGAGTTCATCGAGCGTTACGATGACTTTGCGGGATATCTGAACAGCCTGGGCTTCCTGGTGGTGGCTGAGGACCATATGGGCCACGGCCAGTCCGTGGGAAAGGAAGGGATCCAGGGGTATTTCCATGGGGGCTGGTTCGCCGCCGTGGAGGACAGCGTGAATCTGTTGCGGCAAACCCGGGAGGAATACCCGGATGTGCCCTATATTCTCTTCGGCCACTCCATGGGCTCCTTTATGACGAGAACCATCCTGGCCAAGTACCCGGATACCGGGATCACCGCTGCCGTCATCTGCGGCACCGGCTGGCAGCCCAGGCCCCTGCTGCCGGTGGCGATCCGGGTGTGTCAGGCGGTGTGCAGCCGGGTAGGGGAGCAGAACCCCAGCCCCTGGCTCCAGAACCTGGTGTTTGGGGGCTACAATGCCCATGTAGAGCACCCCAGGACGGAATACGACTGGCTTACCAGGGATAAAAATATGGTAGATGCCTATATTGCCCACCCCAGCTGCGGCTTTACGGCCAGCAGCGGCCTGCTGCGGGAGCTGCTGAAGGGGATACTCTACGTGGAGCAGCCCGAAAATCTGGGCCGCATGAAAAAGGACCTGCCCGTACTCTTTGTGGCCGGAGGGGAAGACCCGGTGGGCTCCTACGGCAAGGGCGTGAAAAAAGCGGCGGAGGAATTCCAAAAGGCGGGGATGGAGGATGTCCGGCTGCGGCTGTTCCCTCTGTGCCGCCATGAAATACTCAACGAGATCAACCGGCAGGAGATCTACGAATTTATTTCCAGCTGGATGGAGAGCAAAGCCTCCCTTGGATAAAGGGAGCCAAATATCCCATTTATCGTACACAATATGCGGTATCCTGTTTTCAGAAAGCAAAACAGGAGGCAGAAGCTATGTTTACCATGCGCTACGTTGGAGGCCATGTTCAGGTGTACGATCAAAAGGGCAGATTTTTGTTTTCCGCCGACAACGAGCGGGAAGCCAGGAAGGAAATGGAAGACTATGCGGAATCTGCGGCTTGATATCTGCTACGACGGCACCCGTTACCGGGGCTGGCAAAGGCTGCCCGGGGTGGAGAATACCATTCAGGGAAAATTGGAGTGTACCCTCAGCCGGATCTTGGGGGAGCCCATCGAGGTTTCCGGCTCCGGCCGCACCGATGCCGGGGTCCACGCCGCCCATCAGATCGCAAGCTTTCACTGCGAAAGCGAGCTGCCCCCGGACAGAATTCTGGAGGAGCTCCGCCGGTATCTGCCGGAGGATATCGGCATATATTCCTGCCAGGAGGCGGCCCCCAGGTTTCACGCCCGGCTCAACGCCAAGGGCAAGACCTACCGCTACCGGATCTGGAACAGCCCAGAGCCCTGCGTTTTCCAGCGGCGGTTTGTGTGGGCCGATCCGGAGGGGCTGGACCTGGAAGCCATGCAGGCGGCAGGGGCCCTGCTGGTGGGAGAGCACGATTTTTCCGCCTTCTGCGGCAACAAAAAAATGAAAAAGTCCACCCTCCGGCGGATCCACCGGCTGGACATCCGCCGGGAGGGGAAGGAAATCACCATCACCGTTACCGGGGACGGCTTCCTCTACAACATGGTCCGGATCCTGGTGGGGACCCTGGTAGAGGTGGGCAGGGGAGACCGGGCTGTGGGATCCGTCCCGGCCCTCTTCGGCGGCAAAAGAGAGCAGGCGGGCTTCCTGGCCCCAGGCCAGGGACTGTGCCTGATGGAGGTATTTTATTGAACATTCAGATTTTCGGAAAAAGCAAATGCTTTGATACAAAGAAAGCAGAGCGGTATTTTAAGGAGCGGCGCATTCCCTACCAGATGATCGACCTGAAGCGCTACGGTATGTCCGGCCGGGAGTTCGACAGCGTTCTGAAGGCCCTGGGAGGCATTGACAAGCTCATTGACTGGGAAGGAAAAGACCAGCAAATCACCAACATGAAGTACATGGCCGACGACCGGACCAAGGAAGACAAGGTCTTCGATGACCCTATGCTTATGAAGACGCCGGTGGTCCGCAACGGCAAACAGGCCACGGTGGGCTACTGCCCGGAAATCTGGGCAGAGTGGAAATAAGGTATTTTACGAAAGCAGTCCTATACAGGGCTGCTTTTTTGTATAGAAATGAAATTTTTTAAATCCAATCTTGCAGTTTTGGGCAAATCGTGGTATTCTAAGGGGGTGTTGTCACGGAAGGACTTTTGCTTTTGCGGGATATCATCTGGGGGCCGCCTATGATGGTGCTGCTTCTGGGCACGGGGCTGCTTCTGACGGTGCGGGCTGGGTTTCCCCAGCTGACGCTTTTGGGAAAGGCCTGGCAGATCCTGTCTGCCCCCAAGGGGGCGGAGGTCACACCCCGGCAGGCCCTGTGTACGGCCCTTGCCGCCACCGTAGGCACCGGAAATATCATCGGGGTGGCCGGGGCGATCTGCCTTGGGGGCCCTGGGGCGGTTTTCTGGATGTGGGTGTCCGGCTTTCTGGGCATGGCCACCAAGTTTGCCGAGGTGACCCTGGCGGGCCAATATCAGATCACCCGTGGGAACCAGCAGCTGGGGGGACCTATGTATACCATTTCCCGGGGAATGCCTCCCCGGTGGCGGTTTTTGGCAGAGCTTTACAGCTTCTTCGGCCTGGCCGCGGCCTTTGGGGTAGGCAATGCCACCCAGATCAACGCCGTGGTCTCCGGTGTCCGGCAGATCCTGGGCCATGGCAGCCTTGGAGGGGACTTTCTCCTGGGGCTGCTGCTGGCGGCCTGCCTGGGGGCTGTGCTCTTAGGCGGCGTCCGGCGGATCGGCCGTGTGGCGGAAAAGCTGGTGCCTCTGGCCTCCTTTGGCTATGTGGCCCTGTGTCTGCTGGTGATCGGTCTTCGGCGGCAGGCTCTGGCTCCGGCGGTCCGGTCCATTTTTCGGGGGGCCTTTTCCCCCAAGGCGGTCACCGGCGGGGCCATTTTCTCCTGGGTCCGGTGCCTGGGTGTGGGCTGCTCCCGGGGGATCTTTACCAACGAGGCGGGGATGGGTACGGCCTCTATGGCCTATTCCGCCGCCCCCGGGGAGAGTGTGGAGAAGGGAATTCTGGGCCTGATGGAGGTCTTCACGGACACCATTGTGATCTGCACCCTGACGGCTCTGGCGGTGCTCTGCGGCGGCGTGCCCATTCCCTATGGCGCCGATGCCGGGGCAGACCTGGCGGCCAAAACCTTCAGCGCCGTCTGCGGCAGCTGGGCAGGGGTGGCGCTGACGGCCTTTTTGTGTGTCTTCGCCTTTGCCACGGTATTGGGCTGGGGGCTTTATGGGGCCCGGTGCGGGGAATTCCTGTTCGGCCCCGGCTTCTTTCGGCTCTTCGCCTGGTTACAGATGGCCGGGGTGGTGCTGGG
>URGL01000085.1 GCA_900547405.1 uncultured Eubacteriales bacterium | reverse complement strand
CGAACTGGCGGCAGGGGGCGATTTCCAGCCTGGTGTAGTCCCAGTCGGACATGACCGGCAGCTTCAGCCCCAGGGCCGGGATCTCCACATAGCCCACATATCCGTAGCCCTCCAGCATAGCCACCGGCATTTCCGGGTCAAGGGCTTCCGCTATAGTGGGTTCCGTCCCGTTTTTCTCCCCGGTTGGCCGGGTTTCCTGTCCCCGGGGCCGGACTTTTTCCTGCTCAGCCGCCTGGGAGGAGATGGCAGCCTCTACGCCCGCCAGCAGGGTCTCGGCTTCCCGTCCGGCTCGCGCGTCCGCATAGCGGTTATGCAGCAGCAGGACCAGCGCCGACAGGATCAGCGCCGCTCCCACTGCCACAATGGCGATCCCTGCTTTTTTAGTCACGGTTTTGTTTCTTTTTCTTCGCCAGCATTGCCCCGCCGAGAGCTACAAGGGCAAGTCCCAGGCCGCCCAGCACCCAGATGGGCCAGGTAAGCTGGCCGGTCTGGATCAGGCTGCGGGTGTTGGTGATGGTCACAACGCCGTCCTTGACATGGTAGGAGGGGACATAGCCCTTGGCGATGTTGGTTTCAATGACCTGCCAGTTGCCGTAGGCGGTGGGGTCCACCCAGGAGTGGGTCCAGTTGTTCCAGTCCCCAAGGCGCACGGTATCGTAGACCTGATCGCCCTTATACAGGGTCACAGTCACCGATGTGGGGCGCTTTTTCCCGCCGTCCCCGCTCCACACCTTGTGGACCGTGATGTCCAGCGGAGTGTCCGATGGCCCAGGGGGCGTATCCTTCCGGGTGTTGGTAATGGTGGTGGCCGTGCCCACTGTGTTGTAGGTGACGGTATACCCTTCCGGAACGGCGGCCTCTTCTACCGTCCATGTATGCCCCGCCTGGAGGCCGTCAAAGGTGTATGCCCAGCCGTTTTCCCCATGCAGCACCTGGGCCTTTTCCGCCTTGCCGTCCTTCAGCAGGTTCACGGTGACGCTGTCATTCCTATGGTTTTCGTTGCCGTCAGACCAAACCTTCCGGACGGAAAGCAGATTTTCATTGTAGGCCTCCACGTGGAAGACCCAGTCCACCTCCCCCACCCGGTTGGCAAACCGGTTATCCAGGGCAAGGGGGACACTCAGCTGGACCTTCAATGTGGCAGACTGGCCGGTGCGGAAAACCCCCAGGAGCTTGTTGCTCTTCAGGCCGTCCAGCTCATCGGGGGAGGCCTCATAGATCAGCTCCGTGCCATTCCAGACCTTCATAGAAAGCTGGGAAAGGAATTCCGTCATAGTGGCCAGGGTCTCCCCCGCCGCCACCTTGGGGCTGAGGGGATTGGCAGTCTCGCTGTGGGCCTCGGCCCGCAGATAGAGGTTTACAAAGTCGCAGTCTGTGGCAGCGTTGGTGAAGGTAATGGTCTCCGTCACCGCATCGCCGGGCATCAGATTTTTGAAATTGCCGAACAGGTCGGTTTCCGTGTACTCGCTGCCGGGCCGGAAGTCGAAGCCCTTCGAGAAGCCCTGAAAGGTAATGGAGGGGGCGTCGGCAAAGGCTCTGGTGGCAAGGCTCATGGCCATGAGCATCAGTAGAATCAGCGAGCAAATCGCTTTGCGTGACTTTTTCATATCGCCGTCCCCTTTATTGCACGGTCAGCACGCCGTCGCTGACTCTAACGCCCCAGGCATCCTCCGCCGCCCCTGCCGGGTTGCTCTGGATGGCCTCGGCCACAACTTCAACGGAAAGGGTGTACTCCGGATCCTCCGGGCAGGAAACGATGCAAGTCAGCAGGCTGGGCGCTTCATCGCCGGGGTCCACAGGGTAAGGATAGTAGAAATATCCGTCCCCGCCATCTACCCAAGCGCCCTGGTTTTCGTCCATGTCACAGCTGTAGCCCTCCGGCGCAGCAGCCGCAATCTTCCCTTCCCCGTCCCGCCAGTTGACAGCGTAGCTCGCCCGGATGTAGGCCTGGGCGGTGCCGGTGTTTTTTACGCCCATGGTATCGGTCACCTGGCAGGAAACCTGGGCATAGGCAAAGTCCTCCACCACCGGCCCCGTTTTGGTCACAAGGAACGCGGCAGTAGAGCCGACTGCCGTAGTGATGAGCAGAAGGACGGCGATCAGCAGGACTGCCGTCCTGTATACCCGGGCCGCGGGCCCCCGGCCTTTTTCCTGTGGGTCCTGATACATAGCTGCCGCCCCCTTTCTCAGCTGCCAAAGGTGAATTCCTGATATGCTTCGCCGGTCAGCCATCCGTGGCTGCTCCGGATGACCGTGATGTCCACGCGGTTACTCTCCCCAGCCTCCAGGGTGACGCTTTGGGAGACCTCACCATCTGAGACGGTGTATGCCCCGGCCCCAAGGCCGCTGAGGGTCACGATGCGGCTGCCATGGACCACAATGCGCTTGCGATAGCCCTCCGGGCCGGTCAGATTCAGAACAGCATTCCCATTATCTGCTCCCGAAACCTGCACAGAAACGGTCAGGCTGGCCCCCTCGCTTTCCTCTTCCTCTTCCACCAGCCCCTCCGGGACCTCATACATCGGGCAGTTTTCAGCGTGGGTGCCGTCCTCATGGCCGCAGGTGCATTCCTTTGCCGGCAATGTCTCGATCACATCAGCCGGGTCATACAGGGGGCATCCCACTCCGTGGGCCTTGCCCTGGGCCACGCCGCAGGTGCAGGGATTCTGCTCCCCGGTGTTCCCAGGCTCTTCCGGTTGGGATGGGTCTGCGCTCTGGTCCGGCCCGGAAGGCACAGAGGAGTCCCCGCCTTGGTCCGCCCCGGAGGACCCAGGGGGGTCCTCGCTTTGGGCCGCTCCAGAGGGCACAGGGGGGTCCTCGCTTTGGGCCGCCCCAGAGGGCTCAGGAGGGTCCTCGCTTTGGTTCGCCCCAGAGGCGTCAGGATCTCCCGCACCCTCCGGGGAAGTGTCTTTTTCTTCGTTCTCAGACAGGAGGTTCCTGTCGCCGCTGTCGGCAGCCTGGTCGGCGTAGACGACCACCCTGCCGGGAAGCGTCATGCTGACGAGCAGAGTGAGGCTGATCAGCAGAACGATCACTTTTTTGCTCTTCATAGGCGCTCATCCTCCTTATGCGTTTGGCCAGCCCTGGGCATCCATGACGGTAGCGCCATTGTTGGCGGTCTGCACCGCCTGGGCAGAGACGTCTACGGTTGCCGTTGCGTTCTGGTACTCGTTGCCCATGTCGGCCTTGAAGGTCACGGCGGTAAAAATCGGCGCGGTGACCTCCCCGGGCTTCAATGCCTTGGTATAGTAATAGTAGCCGTCCTTCTCCGTCCAGTCGACAGTGTTGCGGGTCAGCTCCACCAGCCCGGCATCCGCCGTGCCTTGGCCCTGCAGCCGGATGTTCTTTTCCACCTTCACCCGGACCCAGGCCTCGGCCCCGCCGGTATTCCTGACCTCCGCGATTTTGGTAACGGTGGTGTTGGGCATCACACCGGCCAGGTCCTGGAAGGGCCTGGTTTTTTCCGCATCCGCCCACTCCTGCACCGTGATGTCGATCCCGCCGGTGGTGATCACATTGTGCGCCTTGTCCTCCGCGGTGAAGTAGGCGAGGGTTCCGGCGGCAAGGGTGGAGAGGCAGATGGCCAGCACCGACAGAATCAAAAGTTTTCGCTTCATTGTCCTTGCTCCTCTCTAGCCGTTATCAGAAAAATCCCGGTCCGGGATAGCATGAGAATACACCGGTCCTGACAGACCATATGAGAACATCCGGCGAAGGGGCCGGGTGCTCTCATACGGCCTGCGCCCCGAAGGGCGCAGACCATGGGGAAGGAATAATTGGTTTTAATTGTCAAAGGCATCCCAGGCGGCGGCAGCGCTGGCAAAGCCCTCGGCCTGGATGGCATCGGCCTCCACCAGAACGTTCAGGGTCATGGTCTTGGCACCGCTGTCAGTTTCGGCCACCTTGATGGCACCGGCGTCGATGGCCTTCTGAATATCGGCGTCGGTAGCCTTCTCGTTGATGCCGATGTTGTTCCAGACGTTCCACTCTGTCATAGCACCGGCCTTCAGCGGCTCGTTGCGGACAAAGGTATACACATCGTAGGTTACACCGTCCCTGGTAACCGCCGCCTTTTTGATGTAAGGCTCATTAGCTTGGCCGCCACTCTTGGTATTGAAGAACTCGCCGCTAAGCATGGAGGTGCTGCACCATACGTTGGTGATCACGCCGCCGTCATGCACGTTAACATAGTCATTGTTGGCTGCGGTGGGGAGCATCACACGGATACGGATGAAAGCATCGTTGGCACCGACGTTGACCACATAGGGGCTCTTGGCAACACGGCGGCCAGGGACCATGTTCTGGCCCTTTACAGCCAGATATTCTTCCTGATAGGTTTTGGCATCATTCTGGATCTGCTCATCGGTGAAAGCCTTTGCGCCGTCAGAAATATACTTCATGCCGCTGGCGGTCTGGTCAGGTGCCGGAATAGTGGTATCACCGGTTCCGCCGGAGCCTTGGCGGTGGAACTTGGACTCGATCAGGTCGATCTTCACATTGCCCACGGTGAAGGTATTGGTTGCCGTCTTCGTGTCCGTGAAGTAGGCCAGAGATGCGCCCACAATGGCGATGGCTAAGAGAGCCACACACAGGAAGATTGCCGTGATTTTCTTCTTCATTTGCTTTCACTCCTTGATATGTAATGGTGGTGTATTTGTTCCGCGCCCTTGCGCAGGAGAAAACGGATTGCGAGGCCCTTGGGAGGGGTCTTTATGGCTGGGCGGCGAAAGCAGCCCAAGCCTCGGTGGCGTTGGCAAAGCCTTCCGCCTGGATAGCATCGGCCTCCACCAGAACGGGGAACACACCGTTGGGATAGGGACCGTTCTCACCGAAGAGCGCCTCACTCTGGGCGCTGGTAACCGTGGTATCCATGTGGATGGTGCCCCAGACATTCCAGTAGGTCATCTCACCAGGAGCCAGAGAATCAATGCGGGTGAAGGTATAGACGTTGTAGTTGATGCCCTCACGGACCACAGGGCCGGTCTTATCCATTGCCATGAATTCTTTTTTATCCATGGCGCTGGAAGTATACATGCTGCTGTTCAGAACCGCGGTGTCCAGATTGGCAGGGATCATGACCCGGATGCGGATGTAGGCATCGTTGTTACCAACATTCTTAACATAGGGCATCTTGTGGTAAGAGCGGCCGGGGATCAGCTGCACGTTGTCGCAAGTATACTCTGCCGCGTTTGCTTCGATCTGCGCGTCGGTGTAGAAGGTATCGCCAGCCTTGTACTTGCTGGTGTTGCCGGAGCCTTCCTTGGCAACATCAGACCACAGCTCGGAGGTAGAAGTTTCGCCGTTGGCAACGCCGGCATTCTCACGGTGCAGGCTGGACTCCAACAGTTTGATCTTCACATTGCCCACGGTGAAGGTATTGGTTGCCGTCTTCGTGTCCGTAAAGTAGGCCAGAGATGCGCCTACGATGGCGATGGCTAAGAGAGCCACACACAGGAAGATTGCGGTAATTTTCTTCTTCATAATGCACCATACTCCTTATTCATATTCGGGATTGGCTTCGGGTTTGCGTACAGATGGATATTCAGGGTGCGGCCACTGCCCAGGCATCTGCCGCCGTGTTGATGCCTTCCTTCTGAACCGCGTAGGCCGTGAAGGTCAGGGTGGGATCGGTGATGTTCTGGATCTCCTCCTTTGTCAGTTCACTGCTGACGGTGATTTTGTCATCCTTCAGAACAGAGAAGACACTGTCAGTCGTGGCCGTGTTGACTTCGCGATAGTAGACATTCGTCGGGATTTGGGAGCCATCCCCCTTTATCCAGTCGTTATCCATGGAATATGTAACCTTGTCTGGCACAAATGTACCGGTTTCCACTACCTTGACAAACAGCCAGCAGTCCACGGAGTCGGCCTGGACCGTCACCTTCAGGGCTTTCTTTATGTCCACGCCGGGGATGATCTTGGTCGGCCCCTCTTGGTGGTTCGTCTCTGTCAGGGTGATGTTGATATCTCCGAAGGTGAACGTGCTGGCAATGGGGTCGCTCTTGGCTGCCAGCCAGGCAGCCGTCCCGCCTACTGCCCAGTAGGCCGCCAGCACCAGCGTCAGCGCCAGCATGGCGGTGAAGGCTTTGCCGCCCGAGCCCCGGCGGCAGTGCTTCCCCTGATACTTCATGCTCCTTCCCTCCTTTCCCCGTCCTCTGCCTCGGCCTTCTTCTTTTTGTCCGGGTCCTCCGAGAAGACATCCGGGAGAAACACCAGCAGCAGGAGCACCGCCCCGGCGGAGAGGGCTACATACCTGCCGGGGGGATGCTGGATATAGTCCGCCACATAGCCCAGATATGGGATGGAGAACACCGGCCTGCCGATCACATTTTTATAGTGCACCAGTCCGCCGTCCTCGGCATCGTTGGCATCGCCCTTGGTGCGGAAGCGGATCACCGTGGGGTCCTCCTCGTCCGGGACAATGCCCACCACACGGTGGGTCGCCACAGTGGTCTCATTCATCATGAAGGTGATGGGCTGCCCCTCCTGGATGGTATAGGGGTCCACCTTTTTGACATAGATCAGGGAGCCGGTACGGTAGGTCGGCTCCATAGAGCCGGACAGCACCACAAACACCTGCAGTCCCACCAGCCGGGCCCCTACCAGCAAAAGCGCCAGGAGCACCACCAGCGCAACCAGGATGCTGCTGACTACATTCCAGATTTTCTTGATCGGTCCGCTCATATCGCCTTATCCGCTCCCCTTTCTCTGGCCGTAATCCTTGCGTTGCCGCAAAATAGGCTCATCACGTTTCGTGCGGTTTCGTCCCTCACGTCACGCGTGTGTTATAACATGAGGTTTTTTGGATTGCAATCATTTTTTGTTGATTTTGCTGTAGAAATTTCAGGAGGGCCCGTCTCAAACAAGCAACCTGTCCAAACAAAAAAGATGGGGCCGTCTCAAAAAGACAAGGTGCCCAAACAGAGGAAATGTCATTGCGAACCAGTCCGCAGACTGGTGTGGCAATCCCCCCGATTTTCG
>URGL01000084.1 GCA_900547405.1 uncultured Eubacteriales bacterium | reverse complement strand
GGCCCCTCATCCGTCAGGGCCTTTGGCCCTGCCACCTTCCCCGTAGGGGAAGGCTTGGGCTCAGATACAGCAGAACATCCCTCTTCCGCCGAAGCAGCAGATGTTCAGCGCCGAGCACAGGCAAATGCGGGTGCACAGGTCATCCCCAAAGGTGAAGCCCCGGTAATTTCCGGCGGTCTGACGGTAGCTGCTGTCGCCGTGCTCCAGCTGCTGAAGGGTCCACAGGTACTGCTGGTTGTCCGGCTCCATGCTCACGGCCTTACGGATGTGCTCCAGAGCCGTGACCTGATTGCCCAGGCCGTTGTTGGCCAGGGCGCTGAGATAGTACCAGTTGGCGTTCCGCTCCCGGCAGTTTTCCAGCACATTGAGGGCCTCCTGAAAGCGGTTAAAGCGGATATACTGGTAGGCGGACTGCTGGTAGCTGTCCTGCCGGGGCGGCTCCTGATAGGTCTCCTGCCAGCCGGTGTACCAGCCTCCAAAGGGGCCGTAGCCCCCGAAGGGATTCCCGTAGCCGCCGGTGCCCTGGGCGCCCTGAGAGCCGTAGCCGCCCTGAGGACCGTAGCCGGTCTGGCGGGCATACTTCTCCGGATTTTTGATCTGGTCGTAGGCCTCATTGATCTGCTGCATCTTTTTGGCCGCTTCCTGATCCCCCGGATTCAGATCCGGGTGATATTTTTTGGCCAGGCGGCGGTAGGCCTGCTTGACCTCCTCGTCGGAAGCCCCTCGCTCCAAGCCCAGAACTTTGTAAGGATCGTCGATCATTGGTTCCGCTCCTTTCGGTATTTCTCCCGGTAGCGGACCCAAACGCCGCTGTAAAGGATGTTATCCAGAAGCCCCTTGTCCTGTACGAGGGGCAATTTTTCGTAGTAATAGGCGCATCTGCCCATGGTCAGGGTGAGAATTTGCTCCAAATGGTCCTGCTGCGGAAGATCTGCAAGGGGGTTGTAGCTTCCCTTCTTCCGGTCCTCCTCCAGGTCCAGCTCCGCGTCCATCAGGTAGATAAACCGGCCCAGAGCCTCTCCCATGGCCCGGAGGGTGTCTTGCCACAGGTCCTCCTGCCAGACAAAGAGCTCCCCCATGAGCCTGCCGAAGGCAGCCGCCGCCAGGTCCGGGTTTTGGACGTTGTCCTTCTCCAATTGGGACAGGTCCCGGATCCCGGTGTCAATGGCCTTACACTGCCTGGGGTATTTCTTTGCGATCTGGCTGTAATGGGGCTCCAGGTGCCTGGCCAGGAGCCTTGCCCCCTGCTTTTTGTCGTCCTGCCAGTCGTCCAGGCACTTGCGGTAGAAGAGGGCCACATTCATATCCGCGGTGTATCCGATGATCCCGCAGTCCGTCCGGCTCCGGCGCTTTCCCGGGTGCAGGAGGCACCGCCTGAGGCTTTGTTCCTCCTCCGGCTCGTAAAGGCTCATAAGGGTCAGTGCCAGAAAGGCCATATCATACTGGAGCCCCAACCGGCTGAGCTGACCCTCCTGGCGGCCCATGGCGGCGCAGATGCCGCAGTAGACCTGGGTATAGCGGGTCTTTTCCTCCGGGGTAAGTTCACTTAGATTGGCGGTAATATATCCGAACATAGCTTTCCCCTCATCCGTCACGGCCCTGGCTGTGTCACCTTCCCCGGAGGGGAGGGCTTATCTCCCCCGTATCTTCGCCAGGCAGCGGTTCAGCGCGCCTCCGTAAAAAAGGATGCACAGGCAGCAGTAAAGCCAGAGCATGGAAACGGCCACGGCGTAGACAGAGCCATAGATATTGGAAATTCTGGTAAAATGGGTAATATAGAAGGAATATGCAGTGGAAAACAAGGACCAGCCCACGGCGCTGAACAGGGCCCCCGGCAGACTGTCCCAGAAGCCGTTTTGCCCGTTGGGCAGGAACATATACACGGCAGTGAACAGGAGGGTCTGCACCGTCAGCAAAAACACCCCGTGGAGGTCGATCAGGTCCACCAGAAACATGACCACCGGATTCTGGATGCCGTAAAGCATATCCAGGATGGTATTGCCGAACACATGGAGCACCAGGGTCAGCACCAGCACCACCAGAAAAAGCAGGGCATAGACCACGCTGATGGCCCGGGTGAAGACATAGCTCCGGTCCTCCTCCACGTCATAGACGGCATTGAGGCCGGTGAGAAGCCCATAGACCCCCTTGCTGGATGACCAGAGCAGGGTCACAACCGACAGTCCCGTGACCGCGGAGCTGGCATTGCGGTAGGTGCTGTAAATGAGCCCTTCCGCCCCCTCCACCATGGCGGCAGGCAGAATGCCGCTGACCAGCTCCACCAGGTCCTCCACCGTCAGGCCCGTGAGCCGCAGGGAGCTGAGCACCAGCAGCAGAGCCGGAAACAGGGAGAGGATCAAAAAGTAGGCCCCGTAGGCCGCCCGGAAGGGAATGTGCATGGCCGAGATCATCCGGGCACCTTCCAGAGTCTTTCCGATGAGGCCGCCCTTGGGGAAGTCTTTCATGGGGTGCTCCTTTCCCTGAATGAAAAAACCGTCATTGCGAGCCAGTGACCGATGTCACCGGCGTGGCAATCCCCCGGTCAAGGAGATTGCCACACCAGTCTGGGGACTGGTTCGCAATGACAGTACCTTACCTTATTCCGCGGAGATCATGTAGTAGTACACGGGCTGACCGCCGTTGATGAGGTTCACGTCGGCATTGGGGCAGATATCAGCAAAGAGGTCCGCCGCCTTCTGGGCATGCTTCTCCTTGGTATCCGCGCCGTAGTAGATGGTGATGAACTCCCGGCCATCATCCCGGGCCTTCTCGGCCAGGCCTTTCAGCAGCACGGTGATGTCCTTGCTGGTGCCGAAGAGGCCCTTGCCGTCCATAGCCAGGTAATCCCCCTCGTGGATGTCGTAGCCGTCAAAGTCGGAATTCCGGGCGGCATAGGTGATCTGCATGGTCTCTACGGAGCCCAGCACATCCGTCATGGCCTGGGTGTTCTCCTCTACGGAGCCCTCGGGGTTAAAGTTCAGCATGGCGGTAACGCCCTGGGGCACGGTCTTGGAGCCGATGACCACCACGTTCTTGGGGGTCAGGGCATCCACCTGCTGGGCGGCCATAATAATATTCTTGTTGTTGGGCAACACAAAGACCGTCTCCGCGGGAACCTTGTTCACCGCCTCCAGGATGTCCTGGGTGCTGGGGTTCATGGTCTGGCCGCCGGAAATGATCTGGTCCACCCCCAGGTTCATAAACACATCGGCAAGGCCGGCACCGGCGCAGACGGAAACCACGCCTATGGGCTTCTCAGGCTCGGCGATCTTGGGGGCCATGTCCTTCTCGTTCATGACCTTCTCGGTGTGCTGCAGGCGCATATTTTCCACCTTGACGGTGACGAAGGAGCCATAGTTCACAGCCTCATGGAGAGCCGCGCCAGGGTCGTTGGTATGCACATGGACCTTGATGATCTCCTCATCGTCTACGAGGACCAGGCTGTCGCCCAACTCGTTCAGGAAGGCCCGCAGGGCCTCGGGGTCCTTCTTATTCTCCCGGGAGACAATAAACTCGGTGCAGTAGGAGAACTTGATGTCCTCGGTGTTGAAGTCGGAGAAGTCTGCCTGCTCCTTAGTGGCGGTCTCTTCTCCCGCCTCAGGGGCCACCACATCCTCCCCCCGCAGGGCGCTGAGCATGGCCTCCAGCACGTAGAGCCAGCCCTTGCCGCCGGCATCCACCACACCGGCCTTTTTCAGCACCGGGTTCTGATTGACGGTATTGGCCAGAGCCTCTTTGGCCTCGGTAATGGCCGCCTCCTGGACAAACTCGATATAGTTGTTCTCCTCAGCGGCTTCCAGAGCCTTGGCGGCAGCCAGCCGGGAAACCGTCAGGATGGTGCCCTCGGCAGGCTTCATGACCGCCTTGTAGGCGGCATCCACACCGGCCTGAAGGGCCTGGGCCCACAGTACGCCGTCGCACTCCTCATTCCCCTTGAGCTTTTTGGAAAGGCCCCGGAACAGGAGGGACAGGATCACGCCGGAATTGCCCCGGGCACCCCGCAGCATGGCGGAGGCCGCCACCTTGGAGGCGGCATACAGGCCGGGATCCTCTGCCGCCCGCAGGTCCGCGGCGGCGGCATGGATGGTCATAGACATATTGGTGCCCGTGTCGCCGTCAGGCACCGGGAATACGTTCAGTTCATTCAGATCCTGCTTGTGGATCTCTACAGAGGCGGCCGCGCTGATGATCATGCGTCTCAGCTCGGCTCCGTTGATGGTTTGCCTCAAAATGTTTACACCTCCGAAATTATCCAATCATCATGGAATCAATATAGACGTTTACAGCACGAACCTGGGTGCCGGTGCATTTGGTGACCACATAGCGGACCTCGGAAATAATGGAATTTCCGACTGCGGACAGGTTCACGCCGTTATCCACAATGATGTGCAGGTCGATAGAAATGGAATCATCCTCGTTGAAGGTGACGCGCACGCCCTTGTCCACGGATTCCTTGCGCAGCAGATGGTACACATCGTCCTTCATGCTGCGGGCAGCCATGCCCTTCACGCCGAAGCAGTTGGAGGCAGCCGTACCCACAATGCCGGTATAGACACCGGTACTGACGTTCACGCTGCCGTTTTCATTTTCATGACGGATCATAAAAATACCTCCTTATAAGCTCTGCCTTCCCCAGGGGGAAGGTTGGGGAGTTACACCATGCTCTCTTCCCAGCAGTCGGGAGCGGTGAGGCCCATCATCTTCACGATGGTAGGAGCCACGTTGGCAAGGCCGAAGTGGCCCTCCTTGATGGTCCACTGGTGGTCCTTGTCATAGATGATGAAGGGCACAGGATTCAGGGAGTGGGCAGTCCGGACAGAGGTCTTGCCCTTCTTGGTTTCGGTCATCTGGTCGGCGTTGCCGTGGTCGGCAGTGACCAGAACGGTGTAGCCGTACTTGTCGGCGGCATCGATGATGGCCTGGACGCTCTTGTCCACGCACTCCATGGCGTAGACCACGGCATCATACACGCCGGTGTGGCCCACCATATCGCCGTTGGGGTAATTGCAGCGCAGGAACTGGAACTTGTGAGAAGCCATGTTCTCCACCATCTTCTCCGTGATCTCCTTGGACTTCATGGCAGGGGCCTGCTCGAAGGGGATCACATCAGAGGGCACTTCCTCGTAAACCTCCAGATTCTCATCCACCTTGCCAGACCGGTTGCCGTTCCAGAAGTAGGTCACGTGGCCGAACTTCTGGGTCTCGGACAGGGCATACTCATGGATACCGGCGGCACAGAGGACCTCGGTGAGGGTGTTGGTGATGACGGGAGGCTGGACCAGGTAGTCGGTGGGGATCTTCAGGTCTCCGTCGTACTGGAGCATACCGGCAAAGAGCACGCCGGTGTAGTCCCCCCGGTCGAACTTGTCAAAGTCCTTCCGGTCGAAGGCCAGAGAGATCTCCTGGGCCCGGTCGCCCCGGAAGTTGAAGAGGATCACGCTGTCGCCGTTGGCGATCTTCGCCACAGGCTGACCGTCTCTTGCCACCACAAAGGCAGGCAGGTCCTGGTCGATGCAACCGGTCTCGGCCCGATAGGTCTCGATGGCCTCCTTGGCAGAGGCGAACTGACGGCCCTGGCCCTCCACATGGGTCCTCCAGCCGGCTTCTACCATGGGCCAGTTGGCCTCGTAGCGGTCCATGGTGATCTTCATACGGCCGCCGCCGGAGGCGATGGCGTAGTCGCAGCCCTGGGTATTCAGCTCCTTCAGTACATCCTCCAGCTGCTGCACATAGTCCAGAGCGGAGGTGGCGGGCACGTCACGGCCGTCCAGCAGGATGTGGCAGTAAACCTTCTTCGCGCCCTCTTTGTGGGCCTCTTTCAGCATGGCGATCAGGTGGGCAATGTTGGAGTGGACGTTGCCGTCGGACAGCAGCCCCAAAAAGTGCAGAGCCTTGCCGGACACGGCGTTGGCCAGCAGCTTCTTCCAGGTAGCGGACTGGTAAAGCGCGCCGGACTCGATGGACTCGGAGACCAGTTTGGCACCCTGAGAATAGATCTGGCCGCAGCCCAGAGCGTTGTGGCCCACTTCGGAGTTGCCCATATCATCATCGGTGGGCAGACCGACGGCAGTGCCGTGGGCCTTCAGATAGGTGTGGGGGCAGGTAGCCAGCAGGCGGTCCAGGGTAGGGGTCTTGGCGTTCTTGACCGCGTCTCCGCTGCCGCCGTCTCCCTTACCGACACCGTCCATGATCACAAGTACAATGGGTTTTTCCATAAGTAATTACCTCCATAGTCAGAAGTTTGTGAGCATTATTTCAGTCATATTATTTTACAACAGAAACGGTAAACTTACAACTCTTTTTTTATTTTTTCCATTCCGGACAAAAATACTTCCGGGAGAAGTCAAATTTAGGGTAATTCTCCCGGAAGTATTAAAAAGGTATGAAGTTTTTACCTGCTGTATTTTCCCTTTTTCCCCGGTCTGCAGAAAATGAGGATGCCGAGACCGATAAAGCACAGCACCGCGCCGATGAGGGCCAGGCCGATACCGGCACCGCCGGACTGCTTCTCCGGCTGGGTCTCTTCCGTGGTCTCCGGGAAGGTAAAGGGGAAGGTGGTCTCCTCGGTGGCAGGAGCCTGGGTGGGGGCCTGGGTCGTGGGGGCGGTAGTTGCCTCCGTGGTGGGCAGGGTAGCAGCCTCCGTAGTGGGGGCGGTGGTAGGAGCAGTGGTCGCTTCCGTGGCTGCCTCCGTGGTGGGCTCCGTGGTCTCCTCCGGGGTGTAGTGATCGTTTCCGTCAGAATCCAGGAACTCAATGCGGCCGCTGAAGGCCTCCTCCAGCTGCTGGATGAGGGTCACGGACCAGGGGCTTTTCGCGGGGTAATAGATCTTCACGGCGCTGCCCCACAGGCAGTTCTGCTTGAAGGAGGGGAAGGGCCCCTCGCAGTGGATGGCCGTCAGCTTCGAGCAGTCCCGCAGACACTCCTCGTCAAAGATCCGGAAGGAGCCGGGCAGGTGTATGCTCGTCAGGCCGCCGCAGCCCTGGAAGCTGTGCTTGCCCAGGGTGTGCAGGGCGGAGCCAAAGTCCACCTCTGTAATATTGTCATAATTCTTGAAGGCGTTGTCGCCTACGGTGGTCACGTTGCCGGAAAGGGTCACGGCGGTGATGTCATCCTTGTAGGCCGCCCAGGGGGCCTGGTCCTCAAAGTTCTCCATAGGCCCGTTGCCGGAGATCACCAGGGTGCTGCCCTCCAGGCCCCAGGAAATGCCCTCTCCGCAGGTGCCGGAGGCCGTGTCCGCGAAGGTGGGAAGGGCCAGGGCGGCCAGGACCGCGGCAAGGAATGCCAGCTTGAAAAGAAAACGCTTCATCATGATATACCTCCTAGTAAGGGCCCTCTCCTGGGAGAGGGTGGACCCTGTCTCTTATACACATCTCCGAGCCCACGAGACTCCTGAGCATCTCGT
>URGL01000083.1 GCA_900547405.1 uncultured Eubacteriales bacterium | reverse complement strand
ATGCTCAGGAGTCTCGTGGGCTCGGAGATGTGTATAAGAGACAGATGCCGATGCGAAGGCCCGGGATGCGCTTGAGCAGGGCGCTTGCGCACTGGTCGATGGTCTCGGTGCGGTTGTGGAGGTAGAATACCTGGCCGCCCCGGTCCACCTCCCGGCGGATGGCATCGTCGATGACGGCGGTATTGTACTCCATGACAAAGGTCTGCACCGGGTACCGGTCGGCAGGGGGGGCCTCGATGGTGGACATATCCCGGATGCCGGACAGGGCCATGTTCAGGGTCCGGGGGATGGGGGTGGCGGAGAGGGTCAGTACATCCACGCCTTTGGAGATCTCTTTCAGCCGCTCCTTGTGGGTCACGCCGAAGCGCTGCTCTTCGTCCACCACAAGAAGCCCCAGATCCTTGAACTGGACGCTTTTTTGCAGCAGCTTGTGGGTGCCGATGATCACATCCACACTGCCGCTTCTCACATCCTGCAATGTCTTCGCCTGCTGCTTGGGAGTCCGGAACCGGCTGAGGACATCCACATTTACCGGGAAGCCCCGGAATCGGGAGACGGCGGTTTGGTAGTGCTGCTGGGCAAGCACTGTGGTAGGCACCAGAATGGCCACCTGCTTGCCGTCCATAACCGCTTTCATGACGGCCCGGAGGGCCACCTCCGTTTTGCCAAAGCCCACGTCGCCGCAGAGAAGCCGGTCCATGGGGATGGGGGACTCCATATCCTTTTTGATGTCGGCGATGCAGCGCAGCTGGTCGTCCGTCTCCGGATAGGGGAAATTGTCTTCAAATTCCCGCTGCCAGGGGGCGTCGGCAGAGAACGCGTAGCCGGACTGCCGCTTTCGGGCGGCATAGAGCTGGATGAGCTCTCCCGCCATATCCTTGGCGGCCTTTCGGGCCTTGGCCTTGGTCTTCTGCCAGGCGTCGGAACCGATTTTGTTCAGGCGGATGTTGGCGTCCTCGCCGCCGCCGATGTATTTGCTCACCAGATCCAGCTGGGTGGCGGGGACGAAAAGGGTATCCGAGCCCTGGTAGGCGATTTTGATATAGTCCTTGACGGCAGACCCCACCTTGATCTGCTCCATGGCCACGAACCGGCCAATGCCGTAGTTTTCGTGAACCACCAGGTCTCCGGGAGTCAGGTCTGTGAAGGCGTTCAGCTTCTGCCGGTTGGTGGCGGATTTCTTGGTAGCCGGTGCCTTTCGCCGGGGGGCGGTTTTGGCAATGAGCTGGCCCTCCGTCAGTACTGCCAGCTTGGACAGAGGATATTCCATGCCGTAGGGCAGGGTGCCGTCGGTGAGTAGGATCTGTTCCGGCTTTGGCAGGGTGCTCAGAGGGATGGCGAGAAATGCGGAAAGTCCCTTTTCCCGGAGCATCTGCTGCATGAGTTCTGCCCGGTGCCTTGTGCCGCAGAGCACCAGGGTGCCGAACTGCATCTTCTGGTAATGGCTCATGTCGCTTACGGCGGCATCCAGGTTGCCGCCGTAGCTGGGCAGCTGCTTGGCGGTAACGGGCAGAAGCTGGCTGGGGGGATTTTCCTCCGGGTAGGCGCTGCCGCCGAAGGTATCGAAATAGGCGGTAGATTTTCCCCGGAGCCGCTTGGTAAAGTCCTCCCACTGGATGACGAAGTCGCAGAGCTCTCCCGCTACCTGGCCGCCGTTTAGCAAACTGTCCAGCTGGAGGCCCATTTCATCGGTGCGGGTCCGGGCAGCACGGGAGAGATTGGCATGGTCGCAGAGGACCCAGACGCAGTCCTTGGGGGCAAAATCCGCGGCGCAGGCCATTTCCGGGTACATGAGGGCCAGATACCGGTCCCAGGCGGAGTTGTGAAGTCCATTCTGGAGCTTTTCCAGGTCCTTGGTCAGGGTTTCAATCAGCAGCTCGTTGGGGTGTTTCCGGCGGCGCTGGCGTGAAATGAGGGTTTGCAGGTCCTTTTCCATTCCGGCAATGCCCTTGGGGTGCATTCCGGGCAGGGCCTCAGAGACGGGAAGGATCTGAATTTTGTCCACATTGTCGCTGCGGCGCTGGGTGTCCGGGTCGAAGTAGCCCATGGTGTCCAGCTCATCGCCGAAGAACTCCAGCCGCACAGGCCTGTCCTCACCGGGGGAGAAGATATCGGCGATGCCGCCCCGGAAGGCGAACTGTCCCGGACCTTCCACCATACCGCAGCGGCTGTAGCCTGCGGCGGTGAGTCGGGAGGCCAGGTCATCCAGGCTGTATTCCTGGCCCACCTCCAGAGTGAAAGAGGCTTTTTGCAGCACATCCCAGGGCATGGTCCGCAGACTCAGGGATTCCCAGGTGAGGATCTGGATGGGCACAGCGCCGCTGCTCCAGTCCCGCAGCTGCCGGAGCCGCTTCTGCTCCCAGGTTTTGGAGGCTACGGCAGCATCATAAAAGGTCAGGTCCCGGCCTGGGAGGATGGGAGCGGTGAGCCCCAGAAAGCACTTCAGCTCCTCCTGGATCCGCCGGGCAGTCATGTCGTCCTGGCAGACAATGGCAAAGGGCTTTTGCAGATCCTTGGAGAGCCCGGCGATCATGTGGCTTCGGTTGATCTGTCCCACGCCGGTGACAGCGGCGGATCGGCCCGCCTTCAGCGTGTCCGCCAGGATGGCATACTCCGGAATGGTTTTCAGCATAAAAAGAAGGGGTTGTTCCATAAGAATTACCTCAACACGCCACAAAGCGGAAAGAGAAGAAATCTCTTTCCGTTTCGTGCTACTCAGAAGCGATCAGGGATGGCTTCCGTTAAATTTGTTGGCCGCTTCGCTGACACCCTGGGTCATCAGGGTCAACGCCGCCTTGGCTCCGTTTTCCAGCGAGACGGCCAGGGCCTTTTCCTCGCTGGCGGAAAACGTTGAGAGCACCCAGGCTGCCAGGTCGAAATCCGGGTGGGGCTTGGCGCCTACGCCGATTTTGACCCGGGGGAACTCCTGACTTCCCAGCTCGGCAATGATGGATTTGATACCGTTGTGGCCTCCGGCAGAGCCGTTGCCCCGGACCCGCAGCCGCCCGGGGTCTAAGGAGATATCGTCAAAAATGACAATGATCCGTTCAGGCGGAATTTTGAAGAAGCTGCTCAGCTGCAGCACGGACCGGCCGGAGAGATTCATATAGGTCAGGGGCTTCAAAAGGTACAGCTTGTGCCCCTGGTACTCCGTTTGCCCGTAGAGCCCCTCAAATTTGGCCCGGTCGATCTTGACCCCCAGCTTGTCCGCCAGGACGTCGATGCAGCGAAAGCCGATATTGTGCCTGGATTTGGCGTATTCGGGGCCGGGATTGCCCAGGCCCACGATCAGCCAGCTGTTATCCTGCATGGCTTAGAACAGATCCGCAATGGAGGTGCCGCCGTGGACATGCTCGATGGCCCGGGCAAACACGTGGGAAACATCCAGGAACTTGATCTTGTGGCTGGGGGTGTTGTTCATCTCGGGAATGGTGTTCAGGAAGACCATTTCCTTAATGGGGCTCTGCTCGATCCGCTCGTAGGCGGGACCGGACAGTACGCCGTGGGTGGCGCAGGCATAGACCTCTCTGGCACCGCCGATTTCCACCAGAGCGTGGGCGGCGTTGCACAGAGAACCGGCAGTATCCACCATGTCATCGAACAGCAGGCAGGTCTTGCCCTTCACGTCGCCGATGATGTTCATGACCTCGCAGACATTGGCCTTGGGGCGGCGCTTGTCCACAATGGCAAGGCCCATATGGACCTTGGCGGCAAAGGCCCGGGCACGGCCCACGGAACCAACGTCCGGGGAGACGACTACAAACTCCTCATGGTTGTACTGGTTTTCGGGGAACTTATCGAGGAAATAATTGACAAAGGTGGGATTGCCCAGCAGGTGGTCCAGAGGAATATCGAAGAAGCCCTGGATCTGGGCGGCGTGGAGGTCCATGGTCAGCACCCGGTCGGCACCGGCGGCGGTGATCATGTTGGCCACCAGCTTGGCGGAGATGGGATCGCGGCTCTTGGCCTTCCGATCCTGACGGGCGTAGCCGAAGTAGGGAATCACGGCGGTGATTCTGCCGGCGGAAGCCCGGCGGCAGGCGTCGCACATGACCAGCAGCTCCATCAGATTGTCGTTCACGGGCTTACAGGTGGACTGAACCAGGAAAACATCGGCACCGCGGACGGTTTCCAAAAGGCTGACGGAAGCTTCACCGTCGGCGAAGGTCTTCACCTCGGCCTTTCCAAGTTCTACGCCCAGGTTTTTGCAAATGCCCTCGGCGAAGGCGCGATTGGAATTGCCGCAGAAAATCTTGATATTCTCTCCGTACGTAATCATCAATGATTTACCTCGCTTCAAAATCTATTTCATCCGGTGGCCCGGACAACGTACACTACCATTATACCATTGGGACTTGGGGCAATGCAATAGAAAAATCGACAAAAATCTACTGAAAAAAACGGAAAAAGCCCAGGGGACTTGTGGCAAACCGACGGATATGATTAGATATTTTGGGAACGGTTTTCAAGATCCGCGCAGACGGCGAACAGGGGCGGGAAAATGGGATTGATGAGGGAGTATTCCATTGTGGAATAGAGCATCCCCGCAAGGGCGATTGCCGCGATCTCCCACCGCCCCGCCTTTGCGCCGCGGTAGGCCCCGTACACGGCCAGGCACAGATAAATGAGGCAGGGGAGCACCCCCAGGCAGATGGGACCGTAAGCGTACAGGCTGTCCACCGGGTCCCAGCCGAAGTCCACATGGGCCCCGAAGGCCGAGACGCCGAAAAGCCGGAATCCCTGACCGGCATAGCCCAGCCGCTGGGAGAAAAGCGTGTTCAGCAATTCAAAAAGGGGACTCTCTTCCCGGTAGAGAAGGGACAGAAGGATGAATAGGAGCGCAACCAGAGCCACCAGCCCCGCGGCGATGTAGGGAGCCGCCTGGCTGATCTTCGGCCGCTTTTCCAGCACCGGTGCCAGGGAGCACAGGGCAACGGCCAGGGCGGAGCTGAGGAAAGCCGCTTTGGAGTCGGTCAGCAGAAAGGTGCTCAGGGCAAACAGGGCGCAGAGTATTTTTGCCTTCCATCCCTTTTTCGGAATCAGCAGGGCGGCAAAAACCGTCACCATACTCCACAGAGCCAGCGTATTGGGGTAGCCGAAGCCCAGGGTGTGCCGCCGGTTCCCGTAGCCGATGAGTTCTCCCCGGATGATCACCGTGTCCTCCAGAATGCCCAGAAGCACCAGAATGGCGTTCAGGAGAATGGCACCGGCAAAGAAACAGAAGCAGACCCGGGCAATTTTGGAAAAGGGTACGTCTTTTGCGCTAAAGGCCAGCAAGGCGGTGCTGAAAAGGCTTCGGGTACCGGAGACGGCAACGCCAATGGCCAAAAGTCCCAGGGCCAGGGTGATCAGGGCCAGTTCCTTCCGGCTTCGCCCATCCAGCATATACAGTTTGAAGGCAAGCGCCAGGTAAGCAAGCAAGGACGCGGCATATACGCAATAGGTAGAGATCCGCCCCAGGCGGAATTGCCCCAGGTATACGGGGATCAGCAGCAGCACCAGGGCGCAGAACCAAAGGGTTTCCCCCTGCATTTTGTGGCGAAGGGAAGAAGTATCCATAGAGACCTCCGAAAAAGGCTTGTTTGCACTCATTATAAGCCCTGGGGCAGGGGAAGTCAAGAATGACCGCCTGTCAGCTCCAGGATTCTGCCGTTCCAATGGTATGGGAGCGTGGTTGTTTCTACAGCCATATTACAGCGGGACCCAGAAAAAGTCAACCTTCCGCGTCCCGTCAGAAAAGGATTGATTTTTGTAAAGAAATTTGGTATTATGAAACAGAAGGAAACAGTTGTTTTCTATATCATCTGAAAATTAAAGGAGCGAATGGTTATGGGTCTTATCAAAGCGGCGCTTTCTTCCGCGGGCGGTGTTCTGGCTGACCAGTGGAAGGAGTATTTTTACTGTGACGCTCTGCCGGAAACGGTTCTGGCGGTAAAGGGGCGCAAGCGGGTGTCCTCCCGGTCTTCCAACAAGGGCAGCGATAACATCATCTCCAACGGCTCCGTGATCGCCGTGGCAGACGGTCAGTGTATGCTGATCGTGGATCAGGGGAAGATCGCGGAGGTCTGCGCCGAGCCTGGCGAATTCGTCTACGATGCCTCCACCGAGCCCAGCATCTTCTCCGGGGCCCTGGGAGAGAGTGTCAAGGCCAGCTTCGCCTCCTTTGGCCGCCGGTTCACCTTCGGTGGGGACACGGGCAAGGACCAGCGGGTCTATTACATCAACACCAAGGAGCTCTACGGCAATAAATACGGCACCCCCACTCCGGTGCCCTTCCGGGTAGTGGATCAGGATATCGGTTTCCGCACCACGGTGTCCGTCCGGTGCTTCGGCGAGTATTCCTACCGGATCTGTGACCCCATCCTCTTCTATAAGAATGTCTGCGGAAACATTACCGATGAATTCCGGCGGGACCGGCTGGACTCCATGCTGAAGTCCGAGCTCATGACCTCTCTTCAGCCCGCTTTTGGCAAGATGTCCGCCATGGGCATTGGCTATACGGAGCTGCCTCTGCATACCGTGGATATTGCCACGGCCCTCAACGAGGTCCTCAGCAGCCAGTGGCGGCAGAAGCGGGGCATCGAGGTGGTGTCCTTCGGTGTGTCCTCCGTCAACGCTACGGAAGAGGATGAGAAGCGGCTGAAGGCCATGCAGCAGTCCGCCTTCCTGGGCGGCGGCAACGCGGCGGCAGGCCGGATGGTGGATGCCACAGCCAACGCCATGGAGGCCGCGGCCAAGAATACCGCTACCGGCCCCATGATGGCCTTTGCGGGCATGAATATGGCAGGCTCTGCCGGCGGTGTCAACACCCAGAACCTGTTCCAGATGGGTTCTCAGCAGCCTGTGTACCAGACCCCTGCCAATACCCAAAAGGAAGCAGAGGATGGATGGACCTGCCCGGAGTGCGGCACCAAGGCCACGGGAAAGTTCTGCCCGGAGTGCGGCGCCAAGAAGCCGGACACCGGCTGGAAATGTGCCTGCGGTGCGGTGAATACCGGCAAATTCTGCACCGAGTGCGGAGCCAAGCGGCCTTCCGCGGAGCCGAGCTACAAGTGCAGCAAGTGCGGCTGGGATCCTGAGGATCCGAAGCATCCGCCGAAATTCTGCCCGGAGTGCGGCAATCGGTTCTCCGAGGCGGATATTGTCAAATAAACCGTTTCTCACGGCAAGAAAGGGGAGAGGGCAATGCCCAATGAAACCGTCCAATACAAGTGCCCGGCCTGTACGGGTCCGCTCCACTTTGTAGGGAGCTCCGGGAAGCTGGAATGCGACTACTGCGGCAGCAGCTATACCCTGGAAGAGATCGAGGCCATGCAGCGCGGCTCTACCAAGGAGGCCATCGAGGCCTTTGAAAAGGAAGAGCAGAACGTCTCCCAGGAGGGAGATTGGAACGTGAATGCCGCCGGAGACGACTGGGGGCAGGATGCCCAGAAGCTGAAGGCCTACAGTTGTCCAAACTGCGGC
>URGL01000082.1 GCA_900547405.1 uncultured Eubacteriales bacterium | reverse complement strand
TATCCTCTTCGTCGGCAGCGTCAGATGTGTATAAGAGACAGCTGTTCTTCTATTGTCGCACATTCCGTCCAAAAAATCAACTGTTTTTTCTGCGTTGCTTCGGATTCTTTTCCAATTCAGCCAACCAAAAAGTACTCTCCCAAAGACCCCCTGGCGATACTCCGGACGGGTAACCCCTTTGTATCCTGGAGTTCTTCGAAAAGTTCAGAAGCCTCATATCCCTTAATCCACTCTCGATCGGTAGGAACATACACTACGCACTTCCCGCTTTCGGATATTTCCAGTCCCTCTTTAATCACATGTTCTTTCTCGATATTCGACCGGATATCCATATAGACCGTGTCAAAAGTCCTGATCTTTGAGAAATTTCCCGTTGGAATCGCCGTCGACCTTTTTTCCATCATGACAACCAGTGGATAATTTGTATATGCAGACAGTTTCTCCCTTTCCCTTGCGGCATTCAACTCCAGCCCTTCCACCTTGTCCGCAAACACGCCATAGACACCATTTGTTATTGAAAACAGGACCAAAGCAACCATAACCGTTTTTTGCAGCTTCTGGCCGGGGACAAACTCCAGAAAAGCAGCCACAGAAATATACAGTAGCGGACAGATGAAGTAGATGTACCTCAAATATACGTATTCCCCTCCTATGAAGGAGATCGACAAAAAGGTCAATGCAAACACCGTCACCATATACCCGTATTCAACCGGAATGCGGGCACCCTTTTTAAGTCGGTCAAGCACACCATATCCGGTCAAAAGAACCGTCCCGACTGCTACCGCCCCAGAAATGATGCGTTGGAAGCTGAGCGACCTCAATAGCTCTTTCAGCAAGGAAACTGTCATTCTGAGCCACAGCTTCACGTTAAACAAATTGCGCATGACCTCTTTGCCCACGTTGTTGGTTTCCGACCCAGTGGCCTGCCGAATAACATACGGAAATAGCAGTACCATCAGTCCGACACTCATCAACGCGCCAAAACCATACAGCAGACAGTGCTTGATTTCTTTTTTCCGCAGGAGCCAAAGCGCATATAGCAAAACGCCCCAAAAACTGAAGATCACAAAGTAATACTGCGTAAACGATCCAAGAAAAATCGTCAGCCAAACGGCAAGCAAGTATTTTCCTCTGACTCCACTGGAAAACATCAGTACATGCTCGTAAATAAACAAGGCAGCAAACATGGTCAGAAGCATATACATTCTGATAAATAGGCAGCAGCCCATTGCCACGGGGGAAAAACCATATAACAGTAACGGCAAATAAGACCATTTTCGGCCCGTTATCCACTTATCTGATATGGCAAATACCAAGATTTGAGTCATGACGAAAAAGAATATGTTCAGCCCATACCCCATCCAAATGCTGAACGTATCCGGGAACAGAGAACAAATAGTGTGCAGCGACCAGTAATACAAAGGCGGATGACAATCCTGAGAGGTATTGTAATATGCTTTCCCATAAGCAAAGCGCTGGTCAGCGCATACTTCCACAAATTCATCCATCTCATTGCCCGAAAACCACTGCCCAAACACACGGTCATCATGGGTAATCTTGTCCGCACGATAGCTGTTGGATATAATGTAACTATATACTTCGTCAATGTTCAGGTCAGCTTTACGTCCCCCCGCAATTAGCAGTAAGCACAACTGCAATGCGATGATGATAAGGGCTATCGCCCATCTTTTCCGAAAGGGTCCAGATATTGCGTCACACTTTTTTCTCATTTCGGCACCCTTCAGCCCTCCTGCATATGCTCCTTCGGCCGAAAACTGTCCGGCAAAATCTCGTTGAGTGTCCGCTCCAGGTAGACACCGTCCTTGCCCACCATGTAGATCCTGAAGTCGTCCTCGCAGAATTCCCGCATGACCTGGCGGCAGATGCCGCAGGGCGGGAAGTAGTCCCGGATGATGCCGTCCTTGCCGCCGCAGACGGCGATGGCGGTGAACTCCCGCTCCCCGTCGAAGACGGCCCGGAAGAAGGCGGTGCGCTCGGCGCAGTTGGTGGCTCCGTAGGAACCGTTTTCAATATTGCAGCCCTCATAGACCTTGCCGTCGGCGCACAGCAGCGCCGCCCCCACCCGGTAGCCGGAATATGGCACATAGGCTCTGTCCATGGCGGCAATGGCCCGGGCGATCAGTTCTTTGGGTTCCATGGTCATTCCTCCACCAGCTCCTTGGCGAAGCTCTCACCGTCCGACGCGTAGGGAACTCCCAGCAGCTCCGTCACCGTAGCGGCGATGTCGGCAAAGGTCTTCCGGGTGCCCAGGTTGCCGGGCTTCACCTTCTGGCCGATGGCCACAAAGGGGATGTATTCCCGGGTATGATCCGTAGTCGCCGTGTAAGCGGGGTCGCAGCCATGGTCGGCGGTGATCATGACGATATCCTCCGGGCCCAGGACCTTCTGGAATTCTCCCAGCCAGCTGTCGAACTCCGTTAAGGCATTTGCGTAGCCGTCAATGTCCCGGCGGTGGCCGTAGAGCATATCAAAGTCCACCAGATTCGTAAAGCACAGGCCGTGGAAGTCCCTCCTGGCGTAGTCCATGGTGTGGTCCATGCCATCGGCATTGCTCTTGTTATACACATGATCCGTGGTGCCCCGTCCGGCGAAGATGTCGAAGATCTTGCCCACAGCCAGACTGTCCAGCCCAGCCTTTTTCACGGCGTCCATCATGGTTTCCTTGGGAGGCTCCAGGGAGAAGTCGTGCCGGTTGGAGGTCCGCTGGAAGGTCTCAGGGCTGTCGCCTACGTAAGGACGGGCAATGACCCGGCCCACGCCATGGTCCCCCTGGAGAATGGCTCTCGCCTTCCGGCAGCCCTCATACAGCTCCTCCAGCGGGATCCACTGTTCGTTGGCCGCCACCTGGAAGACGGAGTCGGCGGAAGTGTAAACGATCCATTTGCCCGTTTCCTTCTGCTCCATACCGTAGTCGTGGATGACGGCGGTGCCGGAGTAGGGCTTGTTGCACAGGACCCCCCGGCCCGTAGCCTTCTCAAATTCCTCCAGAACCTCCTGAGGGAAGCCCTGGGGATAGGTGGGCATGGGCTTGGGAGAAACCACGCCGGCGATCTCCCAGTGGCCGATGGTGGTGTCCTTGCCCATAGAGGCCTCCGCCAGCTTGCAAACGGCCCCATTGGGGTGAGGCTCCTTGGGGAGGAAATCCACCCCATCGATGTTGCCAAGCCCAGCTTTCAGCAAATTGGGCACAGAAAACTTTTTAGAGCTTGCGCAGGAGCGCAGGGTGTTGACACCGTAGTCCCCAAAGTTGGGGGCATCCGGCAGCTCACCAACACCACAGGAATCCAGAACGATCAGAAATACACGCTTCATATTACTTTTTCTCCATGGCGACCGCCACATCCAGGGCAACCTTCATCATGGTGGTGAAGGAATTCTGCCGCTCCTCGGAGGTAGTCAGTTCGCCGGTCAAAATGTGGTCGGAAATCGTGCAGATGCACAGGGCCCGCTTGCCGTAGCGGGCGGCGTTCATGTACAGGGCGGCAGCCTCCATCTCCAATGCCATAACGCCCATTTTCTTCAGGCCGTAAACGCTGTCCAGCCCCTCGGGCACACCTTCGTGGTCCCCGTAGAAGGTATCGGAGGAGTTCACGTTGCCCACATGGTACTGGGCTCCGTTATTTTCGGCGGCTTTCACAGCCTCGGTGATCAGCTCCCAGGAGCCAATGGGGGCGAAGGTGCCAGGCAGATGGTACTGGCTGGCCCAGTTGGAATCGGTGCAGGCTCCCTGGGCGATGACCAGGTCATACAGGTGGATGTCCTCCTGGATGGCCCCAGCGGAGCCCACCCGGATAATGTTCTCCACGCCGTAGCCATTGTAAAGCTCGTGGGAATAAATGCCGATGGCAGGCATGCCCATGCCGGAGGCCATGACGGAGACCTTCACGCCCTTGTAGGTGCCGGTATAGCCCTGGACGCCCCGGACATTGTTCACAAGAACGGGGTTTTCCAGGAAGTTTTCGGCAATGAACCTGGACCGCAGAGGGTCACCGGGCATCAGGACGGTCTTACCGAAATCGCCTGGTTTGGCGGAAATATGAGGGGTAGGGGTAGAAAGCATCACAAAAATTCTCCTTTTAATTCTTTTCCATAGCCTTGGCCAGCTTCACGATCCGGGAGGTGCCCAGCCGGGAAGCCCCAAGCTCCATAAATTTCTCCGCGTCCTCCAGGCTGGAAATGCCGCCGGCGGCCTTGATCTTCACATGGGGGGCAACGTGCTTGGCGAAGAGCTCCACATCGTGGAAGGTAGCACCGGCAGTGGAGAATCCGGTGGAAGTCTTGATGTAGTCCGCGCCGGAGTCGGAGACGCACTTGCACAGGGCGATCTTTTCTTCGTCGGTGAGCAGGCAGGTCTCAATGATGACCTTCAGGAGGCGGCCCTTGCAGGCCTTCTTGATGGCGGCGATCTCAGCGGTGATCTCGTCCCACTTGCCTTCCTTGGCCCAGCCGATGTTGATGACCATGTCTACTTCCCCGGCCCCGTTGTCCACGGCGTCGGTGGCCATAAAGCACTTGGCGGCGGTGGTGTCGTAGCCGTTGGGGAAACCGATGACGGTGCAGATAGTCAGCTTGTCGCCCACGTACTCCTTGGCCTGCTTCACAAAGGAAGCAGGAATGCATACAGAGGCGGTGTGGTACTTCATGCCGTCATCGCAGACGGCCCGGATATCGGCCCAGGTTGCGGTCTGGGCAAGCAGAGTATGATCGCAGGCAGCGAGAATTTCAGATAGTTCCATGGGAATACACTCCTTTATCAGCAACTTTTATCAGTTATTCTGGCCGTGAAGCCGAATGACCTTGTGATCTTTGATGCCCCGGACATAGCACTTGTGGCACATGGCGATGTAGCTGTCGTTGCCCCCCAGAAATACCTGAGCGCCCTGGGTAACAATGTGGCCGGTGCTGTCGATCCGGGCATTGACGGTGGCTTTGGCTCCGCAGTCGCAGATGGTCTTGATCTCCTGGATGGTGTCCGCCACCTCCATGAGCCGCAGGGAGCCGGGGAACAGATGGGTCTGGAAGTCCGTCCGCAGTCCGAAGCACATGACGGGTATATTGCAGTCGTCCACGATCTGCCGAAGCTGGTCGATCTGGTCCACAGTAAGGAACTGGCACTCGTCCACTATGATCACATCGCATTGGCCCTCAAAATCCCTGCGAAACCATTGGTAAGCATCGGTCTCCGGGGTGAGGATATCCGCCCGGGCCGTCAGGCCGATCCGGCTGGAAAGCATATGCTCCCCGTCCCGCACATCGGCGCTGGGCTTCAGCAGCCACACCCGCAGGTCGTTCTCCTCGTAATTGTATTTGGTGATCAGAGCCTGGGCGGTCTTGCTGGACCCCATAGCGCCGTATTTGAAATATAGCTTCGCCATAGCCGAACTGCCTCCCTTTTTTTCTTGTTCCATTATACCGAAAGGTTGGAATAATTGCAAGCCCAATTCCGTGCATTGTGCCAGCGAAAACCTCTCTGCCGGGCCGGGTGTGGGGCGGCAGGCAGAACCGGTCCAGGGAATGCCTATGTTATTACATCTTTCTTAATTTTCCCTCCCCCATCTTGAAAATACGGAAAAGCTGTGCTATGCTTCCAGTACCAAACTATAAATGAGCAAATTTGTGAAAATGCCGAAAGTTACCCCATACCGAGCATAGCGAGAGGCGTTCCGTTCTTGCCGCAATTATAAACATGCTGCACAACGTTACGCAGAACAAGCGTCTGCCAGTATTCGTAACCCTCTGAAAAAGAGCGCAGTACACCGCTGCCCACACAGCACAGGAAGTGGGTGAGCGACATCAGCAGCCAGAACCGGCGTATTCCGGTTGCGGAACGGAGCTGATATTTGTCCAGCGCAAGTTTCCCCTTGGTCGTTCGGAAAAACACCTCAACGTCGCAGGTATACCAGCTGTCACAAAGCAGATAGCCAATGTTCGGAGGTTCTGGAAGTGTATTCGCAATGCTGCTTACCATATCGATCTTACTCTGACTTTTATCGTAAAGAAGGATCGCGTAGTTCAGAACCAGTTCTCCGCAAGCCAGCATGACACCGATCGCCTGATGCCCATAGTCCATCCGTCCCTTCAAATGAGACATATGGTCAGAGGTAGCTTCCATGGGATGCACCGCCTGTGACGAAGGCCGTGTTTTAGAAGCAATCGTGTCATCGATGATGCAAAGAACCGGCTGCTTGGTTTCACGGCCATGTTGATAGACCTTTTCAATAATAGATTCACGAAGATTCTTTTCCAATGCGGCAGGATCCCATTTCCCTTTGCTCAGAAAATGGGCCAAAGATGTACGGTGTCGGTCGCTATACCGGACAAAATCCACCGTTTTTCCCCGGTATCCATCGAAAAAAGCAGGATTCGATTATTCGCAGGATATTATTACGCACACACGCTGTATAGGTATTGAAAGATTTTAGTTCGTTTAAAGTCTTGACCAAATCGATATTGTGTACTATACTGAGTTCCATAGACATCATTCCCTTGTCGTGTTGTTGGGCGTGTGGTAACCTCAGTATACACGATTTTGGGAATGATGTCTTTTCGTCATTTTAACAAATTTGCTCTTTTATAGTACCAAACAAAAAAGGAGGAATCCACTATGAAAAAAGTCCTCATTCTTCTGCTCTGCACCGCCCTGCTGCTCTCCGGCTGCGGTGCCAGCAAATCGTCCTACGCATCCAACGACCAGGCCTACCCAGCCGAAACCGCGGCAGCCTACGATACGGGCAGCTACGATGCAGCCTCCGGCGATTCCGGCAGCGGCGCGGAGCTCCCCCAGGGACGAAAATTCATCATCACCATGAACGTAGATGCCGAGACCGATGACCTGGATTCCGCCTTGAACCGCCTCAACACCGCCCTGGCAGAGGTAAGCGGCTATATCCAGGACCAGAACATCTACAACGGAAGCGCCTACTATTCCGGCCGCCGCTACCGTAGCGCCAGCCTGACTCTGCGGATCCCCGCGGACAGCCTGGATGGGTTTCAGGCGGATGTGGCATCCCTGGCCAACGTGACCTCCTCCAGCAGAAGCTCCGAGGATGTGACGCTGCAGTACGTGGACACAGAAAGCCGCATCACCGCCCTGAAAACCGAGCAGGACCGCCTCATGGAGCTCCTGAGCCAGGCCGAAACCATGGCAGACCTATTGGAAATCGAGTCCCGCCTGACTCAGGTCCGCAGCGACCTGGAGAGCTACACCTCCCAGCTGAAGGTCCTGGAAAACCAGGTGGACTACGCCACCATGTACCTGAACCTCAGTGAGGTGACGGAATACACCCCCGTAGCAGAAAAGACCCGCCTGCAAAAAATCGGTGAGGGCTTTGTGAAGAGCCTGAAGGACCTGGGGAACGGGATCCTGGATTTCGGCGTGTGGATCCTGGTGGAGCTGCCCTACCTGATCGTCATCGGCCTGGTCGGCTTTGGTCTGTTCCGGCTTGTGAAGAAGCTGCGCAAGAAGAAGGGAAAAAAGGAAACACCGCCAAAAGCGGATGAAGCCTGACATAAGATAAGCAGATGCCCCGGAAGGTCCAGCCTTCCGGGGCATCCATTTACTTCATGGCCTTTACGGTCAGCTTTATGGTGGTGGGTTTCGTGTTTTCCGCTGCGTTTTCAGGGGTGAGTTCCAGCTGGACGCTGTAGCTCTTCCCTGCCGTCAGTG
>URGL01000081.1 GCA_900547405.1 uncultured Eubacteriales bacterium | reverse complement strand
AATGTCCTCCACCCTGACATAATCATAAAGGTCTTTTGGGGTCTGCCTGCAATGAAAATCCTCTGTCAGCTTTTCCTCCCGAAGGCACTCACTGATATGATTTTCCTTAAAACCGTAGGTGATGATTCCGTACTCATTCATGCAATAGGCAACAAGAATCACACCGCCCGGTTTTGTCACGCGCTTTGCCTCCCCCAGCGCAGTCACCTTATCCTCAAATGTAAACAGGTGGTACATCGGTCCAAATAAAAGCGTCACATCAAATGTATCGGATGAAAACCGGGAAAGATTCAGTGCATTTCCCTGAAATGCCTTCACACTGCTGCCCTTCTGTTTTAGGATGCCAAGGTTATATTTTACCAGCTCTACCGCTGTCACATCGTATCCTTCCTCCGCAAGCGCAACACTGTAGCGCCCTGTGCCTGCACCGATATCCAGAATCTTTGCCTGCTTTTCTTCGTCGAGATAATCGTGGATATATTTCATGGAGGTAAGAAATTCCACCCTTCCATGCCTGCTGTTTAAACGTTTCTCTTCGCAGAATTTATTGTAGTACTGTTCAAGCTCTGTCATATCGTGTAAGTCTCCTGTCCTGTTTTAGTGCTCTTTTTCTGTAATTACGAGTGTAATTTTAAATATTTTCTTTCCGTTTTCCTGCAAAAGCGTAAGTTCTCCATCATGCATGGCGATGACCTTTGCAGCAATGCTGAGTCCAAGCCCGCTTCCACTCTTGCTCTGTCTTGAAGCGTCTCCCTGCACAAACGGCTCAAAGAGATGCTCTGCAATCTCAGGCGGAATCGGCGTGCCGTTGTCCCAGATTTTTAAGGTAATCTTTTCGTCTGTCTCCTCCATCACAATTCCTGCTTCGGTTCCTGCCGGATTGTGCCTTATGATGTTGAGCAAAAGATTGTGGACCGCTCTTGAAAACTGTATGACATCCAACGATAAAATGCAAGGCTTCTCCGGAATATCCGCCTCAAATACAATCTCTTTTTCCTCAAAATCCATATAGAGCGATGCCGCCACCTCCCGCAGCAGCTCCGTCAAATCTTTTTTCTCTTTTTTCAGGGAAAATCCTTCGCTGTCCAACTTCACGTACTCAAACAAAAGCTGTATCAGCTCACTCATCTGCATGGATTTTCTTGCAATCGCATCCAGATATTCCTTCGTCTGCGCTTCCCCTGTCACATCCCCTCTCGACAATGCCTTTGCATAGCCAACTACAGTCGTAATTGGTGTCTTTAAATCGTGCGCAACATCAGAGAGCAGGAGATTCCGCTGCCTTTCGTACTGTTCTTTTTTCTTTCTGTTTGCCTCCTCAAGCTCTGCCGCTTTCTTTGACACCATAATTCCAAACACAAACGCCGCTATCACATACGGAATCAGCCATAACAGAAGCAGTCCCGCTAAAATTCCAAACAGTCCGATTGTATAGAGAAGTTTCTGATTTCCGGGCATATTTCCCGCATAAGTTCCAATCTGGGAAAACAAATCCTCCCCTGCCCACTCCGAAAGTTCCCCACGTAAATACTGCCGGATTCCCACTGGAAATGCGCCGAGTAATTTATCCGCACAGAAGAAAAAGACGCTCTTTGCCATGAGCGCCCCTATTTCCGATAATGATATTGATTCGAGATAACTGTTCAATCCAAATACCTGATTCATCCACGGATAGACCATCCTGTGAAAAAGTGTATTAAGCAGTCCCTCCGTGATTCCTATAAATGCAAGTATCAGTAAAAAACGTTTGATTAAAAATGTCCGCAGTTCTCTTTTCTCGTTCATTTCAAACCTTTCTATGACGTCAGGCTATGCCATCAGACGGTAGCCGAGTCCACGTATCGTCTTAATATACTCATTCGCATCCTCTGAAAGCTTCGAGCGGAGTTTGCTGATGCAGACCATGATATTGTTATCTGCCACCACGAACTGTTCCCCCCAGCCCTCTTCATAAAGCTGCTGTTTGGTAAACACTTTTCCCGGATTTTCCATAAAAAGGCGTAACAGTTTGTATTCGATTGCTGTGAGCTGTATCGGTGTTTCGCCGCGGTAAACCATGCAGCTTTCCGTATCCAGACGTAAATCCCTTACCTTCAGTTCCTTAATGCCGCCGCCCTTTGCGCCAAGCGAATAAAACCGTCTGATATTGGAATTAATCCGCGCCATCGCTTCAAGCGGGTTAAACGGTTTTGCCAGATAATCGTCTGCCCCTAAGTCAAGCCCTAAGATTTTGTCCTCATCTGCTCCCTTTGCAGACAGAATCATCACCGGAATGTTGCTCTGCTGCCGCAGTTTGCGAAGCACCTGGTAACCGTCAAGTCCCGGCATCATAATGTCTAAAAGCACCAGGTCAATCTCTTCTTTCTGCAGCAGAGAGACGGCATGTATACCGTCTCCCGCTTCCAACACACGGTAACCATCTTTTTCAAGATAAAGCCGCAGAAGGCTCCTGATTTCCGCCTCATCATCTGCTACCAGAACCGTATATGCCATAATCTCCTCCTACCTTCTGCTTCCAAAGACTATTTACTGTAACAGGTTCTCACTTGCCTCTAAATTCATTGTTTCCTGCTTTAATGCCTCGTAAAAAGCTGCCTCTGTCTGGTATTCATATGGCTTTACATAGAAGATACCAAGAATTCCAATTGTCATGGTGTTTAAAATCTCCCAGCCAAGGAAAGATAAATCCAGTACAAATGCCTTCCATTTATTTCCGCTCATCATCTGTTTGCTGCGTGCAAATGCTTCTTCCTTTGTGATGTCCGGATTCTCTGCCAGCCGGTCCAGAGCATCCATGCCGGTGCCGGCCTCCAGCACATCGTATCCGGCCCGCCGTAGGTTGATCACCACAAAGCTGCGGATATTCTCTTCATCTTCCAATATAAGCACTTTTTTCATAGCCCTACTATCCTTCCTTCTTGGAATCGATTCCCATGAGCCGGAAACTATCCGCCAGATACTCCTGGGTAATGCCGCTGGCAAGGCCGCCTGTTTCCAGCTTGGCCGTATAAATCACGGAATCCGTCTGATACAGGACGATTTGATTGTCCTTGCTGGCCTCCTGGATCCGGTCCTTTCCCGTAAGGGTCCGGATGGAAAACAGGAGCCTTGCGTCCTCAAAGCCCTCATCCCATATGTAAAAATTCAGCTTCTGGCCGTCCCGCTCCACGCTCATCCGGTCCGCCTGGTTGGCATCGATGTTCAGTCTTAAATACCAGCCTCCTTCCACATTGTGGAAGGTATAGAGCTTTTCCGTCTGCCGGCCTTCGGAATCGATGGCATACCAGTATACCAGCTGCTGGGGCTCGGTGCTCTCCAGCTCCGGGTGGACACTGCGCATGTCGAGAAGACTGGGCAGCTCCATAACGCCGTCTTCGTCGATGTCGCTCATATACAGGTAGTAGTTGCGCAGGGCTTTCACGGAGTAGGCCAGGCGGCCTGTGCTGTTGAGATTGATAAACTCTCCGTTTTTCATCATCAGCACATCCGTCACAATGGCACTGTCGTTGATGGTGCTGGAAACATACACGGCAGGCTCCCCGCTTTGCAGGCGACTGATCTTCACCCGCTTGATCTGCTCCACCCGCTGGCTGAGCCGGACCTCCCGGGACCGTTCCATACTCTCCCCCTGGAGGGTATAGATCACGCTGGACCCGGCGGACACATCCGTGTCCCCCTCCCGGATGACCACCAGCTCCTGGATCCCATCCTCGTCCAGGTCGGTAGTTAAAAATTTGGTATAGATGGTGTTGATGAGCTGGTCACTCTGCCCGTCGGCAAAGGAGTAGACCGCAGCAATGCGCATCACCTGATTACTCAGGCGGCGGCCGATAACCAGCTCCTTACCGGGGCGGCCGTCCATATCCGCGTACTCCACCGCCTCAAAGGCAGAGCCGTTCATATGGAGCGTTTCCATGAGATAATACTGCTCATCCTCGGTTTCGTGAAAAATCAGGATCTTCAGGGGCTTTTCCGAATTTTCTCTGGCAAAAACCAAGTATTCCTGCCGTCCGTCCCCATCCAGGTCCGCAGTCTGGACCGTCTGCTGATTCTCCCCCGTAACGGGGGAGGCAAACTCCATGCCGCTCATGGCCTGCTCAATGGTGGACTGCAACGCCGTATATTCCTGGGTCCGCTTTGGGAAGCGATACATCTCCTGCACCGTGCGGTAGCCGCAGGCGCTGAGGGACAGACTCGCCGCCAGAAGCAGCGCGCCAAAAAGGCATCTCTTTTTCAAGGCATCAGCTTCCTTTCGTTTCTGGTATTATAACACAAATATTCTCAAATGAAAAGCTATTTCAGCACAACATTCTCTTTTCCCAATACCCGTTCCAGCTCCCCCAGCATACTGTCCCAGTAAACGCACCGGGTGCCCCGGCGGGCTTTGGTATCGGCAAAAAAGAGCACCACAGGGTTGTTCCCAGGGAACATGTTGAGAATGGCTTTCACCTTGGGATACCGCTGATCCGATTCCCCAGGCAAACGCAGATACAACGTCTTTCCCTGGCCAGTTTCCATGGCAGGGGGCTTTCCCGCCCCTTCCGGCTCCCTGGCTTGGGAGAAATCGGACATAGGCCGGATCCGGTTGATCACGATCTGAGGATCCTTGTCATCCCGCATGGACAGCCGCCCGGTGATGACCAAGGCGCTGCCCTCCCGAAGGATACTGCCATACTGGTTGAGGACATTGGAAAAGGCCAGCATCTCCATGGAGGCGGTATCGTCCTCCACCGTCACATAGGCCATCATGGAGTTATTCTTGGTGGTTTTTGTCTTCATCACCTGGACGATGCCCGCCACGCTGACCACATCGTCATCATGATAGGGGCTGCCCTCCTCCATAAGCTCCCCAATGGGCTTCACATGGGTATTTTTCAGATACTTCCGGTAATCGTCCATAGGATGGCCCGTCAGGTAGATACCGGTGGTCTCCTTCTCCATGGCCATAAGCTCGGCTTTGGTAAATTCCTGTTTACGGGGGATTTCGATCCTGGCGGCAGGCGTGTCCTCCTCCAGCATGGCGAACAGGCCCATTTGCCCCTCCAGGTTCTTTTTCCGGCTGGAGGCAATACTGTCCATCAGAGCCTCATAGACCCCGATGAGCTCGCTGCGGTGATTGCCGAAGCAGTCCATAGCCCCGCAGCGGATCAGGTTTTCCACTGCCCGCTTGTTGAGCTCTCCTTCCTCCATCCGCTCCAGAAAATCCTGGAGGGACTTGAAGGGCCCGTTCTCCTTCCGCTGGGCGGAGACGGACCGGATGAGGCCCCGTCCGATGTTCTTCACGGCACCCAGGCCAAAGCGAATGCCCCCCTCCTCTACGGAGAAGTGGTCCTCGGAATGGTTGATGTCCGGCGGGAGCAGGGCAATGCCCAGCTCCTTGCACTCGGCAATGTAGGTGGATATCTTCACGGCGGAGTCCAGCACGGAGGTCATCAGGGCCGCCATATACTGCTTCGGATAGTGGCACTTGAGGTAAGCCGTCTGATAGGCCACCACGGCATAGCACACCGCGTGGGATTTGTTGAAGGCATAGTTGGCAAAATCTACGATCTCATCGTAGATAGACTGGGCCGCCGTCTCGGATACCCCCTTGGCAATGGCGCCGCTGATATTCTGACCGGGGTCTCCATAGACGAAGACCTTGCGCTCCTCCTCAATAACCTTCAGCTTCTTCTTGGAAATGGCCCGCCGGATATTGTCTGCCTGACCCATGGTGTAACCGCCCAGATTCCGAAAAATCTCGATAACCTGCTCCTGGTAGACAATGCAGCCGTAGGTCACCTTCAGGATAGGCTCCAGCAGAGGCGTTTTGTAGGTGACCTTGGAGGCATCCAGCTTGTTCGCAATGAATCTCGGAATAGAGTCCATGGGACCGGGGCGGTAGAGGGCCACAATAGCGGTGATGTCTTCGATGGAGCTGGGCTTCATATTGACGCACACGCCGGTCATACCGGCGGATTCCATCTGAAAAACGCCTTGGGTCTTGCCCTCGGAGAGCATGGCAAAGGTCTCCGGATCATTGTCCGGCACCCGATCCATTCGAAAATCCGGCTCCAGCAATTGGATCTGCTTTTCCGCATCCTGGATCACTGTCAGGTTCCGCAGTCCCAAAAAGTCCATTTTCAGCAGTCCCAGTTCCTCGATGGTGGTCATGGTGTACTGGGTGACAATGGTATCGTCGTTTTTACTCAATGGCACATAGGAGCACACCGGCTGGGCGGTGATGACCACACCGGCGGCATGGGTAGAGGTGTTCCGCGGCATACCCTCCAGGCGCATGGCGGTGTCGATGAGCTGATGAACTCTAGGGTCCCCGTCGTACATTTCCTTGAGCCTGGGGGACTCAGCCAGGGCGGATTTTAATGTCACATGGGGCCCTGCCGGAACCTGCTTGGCAACCACATCTGTCTCAGCAAAGGTGAAATTCAGCACCCGGCCCACGTCCCGGATAGCGCCTCGGGCGGCCATGGTGCCGAAGGTGACGATCTGAGCCACCCGGTCGGAGCCGTACTTCCGGTAGACATAGTCAATGACCTCTCCCCGTCGCTCCTGGCAGAAGTCTGTATCAAAATCGGGCATACTCACCCGCTCAGGATTCAGGAACCGTTCGAAGATCAGGTTATACTTCATGGGGTCCACTTCCGTGATGTGGATGCAGTAGGCCACAATGGAGCCTGCGCCGGAGCCACGGCCTGGGCCTACCGGAATCCCAACGGACTTGGCATAGTGGATAAAGTCCCAGACGATGAGATAGTAGTTCACATAGCCCATAGAGCTGATGACGCTGATCTCATACTCCATCCGCTCCCGGTACTCCTTGGGTTCGTCAGGATACCGCTCCCGGAATCCCTCTTCGCAGAGTTTGCGGAAGTATTCTTCGTTTGTGCAGCCCTCCGGCACCGGGTAGGCAGGCAGATGGTACTCGTGGAAGGTAAAATCCACATTGCACATCTGGGCAATCTTCACCGTATTGTCAAAGGCCTCCGGGCAGTTGGGGAACAGCTCCCGGAGCTCCTGTTCACTTTTCAAATAGAATTCCTGGGTCTCAAACCGCATCCGGTTGATCTCGTCTACGGTCTTTCCCGTCTGGATGCACAGCAGCACATCCTGAATGTCCGCATCCTCTTTGCGCAGATAGTGGGCATCGTTGGTGATGACGAGAGGCAGCCCTGTCTCCCGGGCCAGCCGCTGCAAGCCCTGATTCACAGGCCGCTGCTTGTCAATGCCGTGGTCCTGTAATTCCAGGTAGAAGCGCTCCGGCCCAAACATCCGGGACATCCGCAGGGCATAGGCCTTGGCGCCTTCGTAATCCTCGGCCAGCAGCGCCTGTGGAATGGCACCGCCCAGGCAGGCCGAGAGGGCAATAAGGCCCTCGTGATACTGCTCCAGCAGCTCCAGGTCGATCCGGGGCTTGCTGTAAAAGCCGTGAAGAAAGGCCTCGGACACAAGATAGCACAGGTTTTCATAACCCTTCCGGTTTTCGCACAAGAGCACCAGGTGATAGCTCTCGTTGTCGATGCCGTGGGTCCGGTCCGTCATCCGGCGGGGGGCTACATACACTTCGCAGCCGATGATGGGCTTGATCCCTGCCGCCTTGGCGGCTTTGTAGAAGTCAATGCAGCCGTACATGACTCCGTGGTCCGTAATGGCCACGGCAGTCTGGCCCAGCTCCTTGACCCGGTCCATCATGGAATCGATGCGGCAGGCACCGTCTAATAAGCTGTACTCCGTATGGACGTGCAGATGGACAAAA
>URGL01000080.1 GCA_900547405.1 uncultured Eubacteriales bacterium | reverse complement strand
TATTTCAAATCTCCTTATCCTCGTGAAACTACGCTTAGTCTTTGGACTTTCTGGTAATTTATCCAAGAGGCACACTGGAAGATTTTTGATAAACTGTTTGTGGTATTCCTTCTTGTGTGGTCTCCCTTCGTTTTACACCTTGCAGTTGCCAGACCGCATTCCTACTATAACAGCGGGCGTCTTATTTTCCCTCATCGGCAGAAGGCCATCCCCAAAACGCGCCGTTGGCAAGACTCCACAGTTCACAAGCCGGATGCATACAGCAAGAAAACAAACCGCAGACCCGGTAAATACTGCCGGGTCTGCGGTTTGTCAGTGTTCAGATTTGCCGGTCTTGCTTTTCTCAAAACCGTTTTCAGCGCAGGACTTCCACCTGCTCCACGCCATACCGCCGGAACAGTTCCAGCGCTTCCGGGCCAATTTGCTCACCGGACACCGCAATGGGGATCGCAGGCGGGCACCCCACGGTAGGGGCGCCGCAGACCCGGCCCAGCGACCGTGCCGCCGGTACAGTCTCCCGTGGGGCAAACAGTGCCTCCCGCACGGAACATACCCGTTCTCCACGGGCCAGCGGCAGCGTCGGCTGCGGCGCATAAGCGGCATCATTTGTTCCGAAAGCATGCAGAAGCCGTTCGATGTCCGCCGCACGATTCTCCGGCGTCAGCATCAGCACCAAAAAGTCCAGATCGGCGTATTCACATTCCACACCGCTCTCACGCAGTCGGTTCGCCAACTGCCCGCCGGTCATCCCAGCTGGGGCCTTGACAGTCAGCCGCAGCGGGTCCGACGGTTCCATCTGCCAACCGGCAGCCGTCAGCGCCTTTCGCGCTTCCTCCAGACGCCCACACATCTCCCGCAGGCGATCCCGGTACCCATCCGCCAGATAGCGGTTGCACAGATCCAGCGACGCCAGCGTCAGGTAGGACGGACTGGTGGAGCCAAACATGGCCATCGCTGTTTTTGCACTCTCCCGGAGAGATGCCGACGCCGCACGGCTGATGTGCAGGTACGCGCCGCCGGTCAGCACCGGCAGCGTCTTGTGTGCCGAATCGCAGCACAGGTCTGCGCCCAAATCCAGCGGGTGACAGGATGGTTCCAGAAACCGCAGATAGGCGCCGTGGGCGTTGTCCACCGCCAAAAGCGTACTGTGTTTCCGGCACACCTCTGCCAGAGCGGAAATGTCCGCTATGCCGCCCAGATAGTCCGGGCTGGTGAGATAGACCGCCGCCGGCGGCGCAGGCAGGGTCGCCAGCGTCCACTCCAATGTGTCCGGCGATACCGGGCAGCCGCAGAGAGACGAGCTGCGCTCCGGCCACAGCCAGACGATCTCAAAATCCAACAGGGCCGCCGCGTATACAAACGCCCGGTGTACATTCCGGGCAGCCACCACCGTCCGGGACCCATTTCCGCAGCTCAGCGCCAGATACAGCATCGCCCGGATGCACTGGCTGGACCCCTCCGTGGAGTACACCGTCCGGCCGGAACCGAACAGCTCCCCGGCATAGGACTCACTGCGCCGGATGATGCCCTCCGCTTCATACAGGCTGTCCGCGCCTTGGATCTCGGTGATGTCCAGCGCCTCACAGCCCAGAAAGGGTTTTCCCTTGTGGCCGGGCATATGCGCCCGGACCATCCCGGAATCCGCGTACCGCCGGACAAAATCAGCAATGGGCGTTTCCATCAGCCGTTGGCCTTGGCAGAATCTTCCGCCACCTTCATCATGATGGCACATTCAATACGCTTGCGGAACAATTCGCAGCCTGCCTCGTAGACGCCGCGGATGGAACCCGTGGCGTGGAAGGCGTTGGCCGCGCAGCCGCCGGAGCAGTAGAATCTCGCCCAGCAGTCATTGCACTCAGGCCGGGCGTAGGCGTTGCAGGAACGGAATTCCTCCCGCAGGGCCGTATTGGTCACGCCGTTCCAGATGTCGCCCAGCTTGTAGGCTTCCTCGCCCACGAACTGATGGCAGGGATACAGATCGCCCCAAGGGGTGACAGCCATATACTCCGTGCCGGAGCCGCAGCCGGAGATCCGCTTGTAAATGCAGGGGCCGCCCGTCAGGTCCAGCATGTAGTGATAGAAGGTGATGGGCTTGCCTTCCTTTTCCCGGCGCAGCATATCCTTGGCCAGCAGCTCGTACTGGTCCTTCACGATCTCCAGATCCTCCGCTGTCAGTGCGGCGGGGTCCTCCGGCGCGCACACCACCGGCTCCATGCTCAGCTCGGTGAAGCCCAGATCCGCCATGTGGAACAGGTCCTTCGTAAAGTCCGGATTGGCATGGGTAAAGGTGCCGCGCATATAATAGTTCTTGTTGCCTCTGGCCTCTACCAGCTTCTGGAACTTAGGCACGATGCGCTCGTAGCTGCCGTTGCCCGCATAATCCACCCGCAGCCGGTCATGGATCTCCTTGCGGCCATCCAGCGACAGCACCACATTGCTCATTTCCCGGTTGGCGAAGTCGATCACGTCATCATCGATGAGCATACCGTTGGTGGTCAGCGTAAAGCGGAAATTTTTGCCCCGCTCCTTTTCCACACTGCGGGCATACTCCACCAACTGCTTCACCACGTCCCAGTTCATCAGCGGCTCACCGCCGAAGAAGTCCACCTCCAGATTGGTGCGGCTGCCGGAGTGATCCATCAGAAAGTCCAGCGCCTGCTTGCCAACCTCAAAGCTCATCAGCGCGCGGTCCCCGTGGTATTTTCCTTGGCTGGCGAAGCAGTAGGAGCAGTTCAGGTTACAGGTGTGCGCCACATGCAGGCACAGCGCCTTCACCACATCGCCGGAACGCTCCTTGAACGTGCCGGCCATGTCCGCGAAGGTGTCGGGGGTATAGAGTTTCCCGGCCTGCTTCAGCGCCTCCACGTCATCAATGCAGTCCCGCAGATCCTTCTCCGTCACATCCTCGCGTGCGCCGTATTTTTCCATCATTGCCGTTACGATCTCATCCGCCGTGTGATCCGGGTAAAGCGCAATGATGTCATAGGCTACCTCATCCACTACATGAATGGCACCGGAGCAGGTGTCCAGCACGATGTTGTAGCCGTTCAGTTGATACTGATGTACCATTCTTCCGTTCTCCTCGTACAGAAAAAGTGCCGCCTGAACAGGCGGCAGCTTTTTGAAAATTGCAATTGATTACTTGTTGGTGTTCTCGCACTTCTGGTTTGCCACGCCGCAGCTGGTCTTGCAGGCAGACTGGCAGGAGGTCTGGCACTCGCCGCAGCCGCCGTTCTTGGCGCTCTGGCACAGATTGCGGGTCTCGATGGTCTGAATATGCTTCATGGAAAAATTCCTCCTGGTTTGTTTATTTTATTTATAGAGTGTACCATGTTTTGCAGGGTTTGTCAATCGGTTTTTGCGGCCAACCAAAGCCCTCTTGGGGGGGGGGGGCGTCACAACGCCTTCTCACGAAAACCTTTCAAAAAGTTTTTACGAAAATCTCTGGGTGAACCGAAAAAATCCTGTTCTGATTTTGTAAAGCCATTGCTTTCCGCTTTTAACGCCAGCAGCTCCAAGGTGCAGACCAAATCCGCCACCTGAAATAGCTTATAATCCACCGGTGACACTTTTCGAAATTCGATATTTGTGTAAAGCGTGCTGAATACCGATGTAAGAATTTTTGTCAATTCGATTTGCCCGTTGTCATAGTAAATAATGACACGGTCGAACACGCCCCAGAGTTGCTCCTTCGAACGCACCGCATCCGCAATTGCCTTTGACACTTTGGCGATCATGGCAACAACATCGGGGCATTCGCTTTTCTTGACGGAGACGCAAATATAGCGAAAGTCTAATTTGCGTGAAAAGTGATAGAGAATGTTAAACAGATGCTTTCGATCCTCCACAAGATCGTTCGCATAGACAGACTCTCTTCGAATCAGTGGCCCTGTATGTATGGCGTGGTGCTCGTAGCCGAGATTGCGCATCCGTTCATCCATTTTGGATATGTCGTTGCAGATATCTATGTCCTGGTTGTGAAGAACCATTGCGATCAGATAATAGGGAGCACGATTATCATATGGTCCAAAGTCTCCGGATTCATCAATAAAAACGCTTAAGATTCTCTCGGACACGAAATCATCCCCTGTTTTTTCTGTATAAAAAAGGCGGGGAATCTCCCCGCCGCTCGGTGGACCAGGGTCTTACGACCAGCCCAAGCTTGCAGTACCAGTACCACAAACCTATTGTATGTATATGTTAGCATGCAAATTCCGATTTGTCAAATAAAAAATACAGCAATACTGCCCCATCGGAGGTGCCCTGGGGGGGCGGCCTCCTACGACTACTGGCAGTTGCGTTCCTCCTTTAATCGGTCTTCATTCCAATTCATACTTGGGCACTTCTATTATACCGGGTGTTATCCGTTCTGTAAATCCTCCTTTTTCCTCATACTTTCCGGGCACCGGTGTACCCTTCCCCCGGCACAGCGGGTAGAACTTTCCTTATTGCATTTCCCTGTTTTTCCGATTATAATAATCAAAAAGAAGAAAAACAGGAGGGAGATGCCATGCGGCGAATACTGACTCTGGTTTTGGCGGCGGTGCTGCTGTCCGGCTGCGTTGGGAAGAAGACGGAGGCAGGGCCGACGGTTGTGGAAGAAGGGACCGTAGAGGAGGTTTATACCTTCGAAGGAGGTGAGGCCGGATGAAACGGATACTTGCGCTGATCCTGGCTTTGAGCCTGTGTCTGCCCCTGGTGCCTGCCTGGGCAGAGGAAGGGCCGGAGGCGGCCCCGGAGACCCTGGAAACCATGGAGACGGAGGCACCCACAGAGCCGGAGGAGACTACCGAGGCACCGGCAGAAACCGAGGCACCCACGGAAGCAGCTACGGAAACCGAAGCGCCGACGGAGGCATCTACGGAAGCCCCAGAGCCGACGGAGGAATCCACGGAGCCGCCGACGGAGGAGCCGACGGAGGAAACGGCGGCGGCAGAGACGGAGGAGCTGCCCCTTCCGGAGGAAATCGTCTTCATCAACCCTCTCTACGAGGATGTGCTCACCGAGGCGGACATTCCGGCCATTTCCATGGTGGCGGCCTACGCCGCCCTGGAAGACAGCTATTACGCCACCGTAGCAGAGGCCTCCCAGGCCATGCGCCAGAGCCTCAAGAACCGGGAGCCCAGCTTTCATGCGGAATTCCGGCTGGCGGGTGTGCCGGTGGCGGCGGAATTCATGCGGTCCATCTACGCCGGGGCCGTGGCCCATACCGGGGTCCCCACAGAGGGGGACTATCTGCGCTACGAGTTCGGCGGCTATCGGGGCTCCTACCGCTTTGAGCAGATATCCGATGAGGAATTCTCCTGCCAGTTCACCTTCAACTTCCTCTACTACACCACGGAGGACCAGGAGGCAGAGCTGGACGGGGCCGTGGACCGGCTCCTGGGAGAATTAAACCTGGAGGGGAAGGACAACCGGGAGAAGATCGACACCATCTACCATTATCTCTGCCGGAACGTGACCTACGACCGGAAGAATCTCAACGACAAGACCTATACCTTGAAATACACGGCCTACGCCGCCCTGATCCGGGGCAGCGCCGTCTGCCAGGGCTACGCCACGGCCTTTTACCGGCTGTGCCTGGAATCCGGCGTGGATGCCCGGGTGATCTCCAGCAAGGCCATGAACCACGCCTGGAACATTGTGCAGCTGGGCGAATTCTACTACTGCCTGGACGCTACCTGGGACGCGGAGCACGACCCCTACCTGTACTACCTCAAAGGCAGCGAATACTGGCTGGAAAAGCACAGGAGCAACGGCGTCAGCACCCTGGGAGACCAATTCCAGGACGGGGACTTTTCTACCAGCTACCCTCTGGCCAAGAAGGACCCGGAGAACCCGAATTATACCCTGGAGGAGGACGGCACCCTGGTCCTGGGTCCCGGCTGGGGCAGCCGGATCGATGACTTCAGCGCCTCCCGGCTGGATGGGGTCCTGGTGACGAACGCCCCCTGGCGGGAGGTGGCGGACCAGGTCCGCCGGATCCAATTCCGGGAGGGCGTCACCTACATCGGCTCCAACGCCTTCCGGGGCCTGAGCAGCCTGGAGGAACTGACCCTGCCGGATACGGTGGAGGCCGTGGCGGACAGCGCCTTCCGGGACTGCGGCAATCTGAAAAACCTGGTGATCCTGGCAAAGATGGATATGGCGGAGGATGCCTTCCTGGGCTGCGATCAAATTCAGGATCTGGCCATTTACGCCGCCCAGGATGCCCGGTTCCTGACCGGATGCCTGGAAAATCTGACCCGTCTTTCCATCATCGGTGAGGACTATATGTGCGGCTATTCGGCCTCCCGTCCGGCCCCCTGGTCCGGCACGGGGGTAGCCTCCATCGATATTGAGGAGGGCGTGGGAAAAATCGGCAATTACGGCTTCGCCAACTGCTCAGGCCTGGAACAGCTGACCCTGCCGAAGAGCCTGCGCTACATCGGAAGCTATGCCTTCCAGGAATGCGAAAAACTGAAAACCCTGACCTTCACCGGCAGCACCCGGCCCACCATCTACTCCGGGGCCTTCACCGGCGACACCCTGACCTGCCTCTACCCCTGCACCTGGGCGGCGACTCCCAGGGGGGACTATGGCGGAAAGGCCACCTGGAAGGCAAATCACGCGCCGGAATTCGTGGAGCGGCAGGAGCCTACGGAGGAGGCCGACGGCGTACTGGCCCACTGGCAGTGCGGCCTCTGCGGCAAACGGTTCCTGGAGGAAAGCTGCGACAGGGAGCTGCCCCAGGAGGATGTGATCCTCTACCGGGAGACCTACCCCATCGCCTACATGGACATGGAGTCCGTGGAAAATCCCAACCCCGATTCCTACGCCTCCCCCAAGGGCCTGACCCTGAAAGCCCCCGGCCGCACCGGCTACCTCTTTGGGGGCTGGTACCTAGATGAACACTACCGGGAGAAGATCACCTCCGTTGCCATAGGCACCCGGGGAGAGCTGACCCTGTACCCCAAGTGGACGGCCATCTCCTACACCCTGTCCTTCAGCGCCAACGGCGGCTCCGGCTCCGCCTCCCGGCGGCGGCTGAGCTACGGCATGGACACGGTCCTGCCCGATAGCGGCTTCCGGCGCAAGGGCTACACCCTGGCCGGATGGAACACCGCCAAGGACGGCACCGGGGACGCCTATCTGCCCGGCGAGACCGTCCGGGATCTGAAAGAAACCAACAAGGCCTCCCTGACCCTCTACGCCCAGTGGAGCCCCATCACCTACCGGCTGCTGCTGGACCCCAATGACGGCATCACGGAGCCTATCTCCCAGGAGCTTATCTACAACGAAGGCTGGGTGCTGCCCACCCAGGCGGGAGACCGGCAGGGCTGCCATATCTCCGGCTGGAACACCCGCTCCAACGGGAAGGGAAAGACCTACACCCCCGGAAAGCCGGTGAAGAACCTGGCCGACCAGGAGGACGAGGAGGTGACCCTCTACGGCAAGTGGACGGTGAACCGGTATAAGGTCCTGTTCCACGGCAACGGAGCCACCGCCAGGGATCGGACCCAGACCATGACCTACGGCAAGACCGCCGCCCTGACGGCCAACGCCTTCCGGCGGACGGGCTATGTGTTCCAGGGCTGGAGCGACAGCCCGGAGGGAGAGGTCCTCTACGAAAACCGGGAGAAGGTAGTCAGCCTGACGGCGGAGGAAAACGGCACCGTGGAGCTCTACGCCGTTTGGAAGCCCATCACCTACCGGCTGGCCTTCAAGGCCAACGGCGGCCAGGGGACCATGGAGACCCTGACCTGGACCTACGATCAGCAGGCGGCTCTGCCGGAGCCGGAGTTCACCCGGCCGGGCTATACCTTCCTGGGCTGGAGCACCTCCTCCTCGGGGCGGGTCCGGTATGAAGACGGCGCTTCGGTGAAGAACCTCACCGCCACCCAGGGGAAAACCGTAACCCTCTACGCCCTGTCTCTTATACACATCTCCGAGCCCACGAGACTCCTGAGCATCTCGT
>URGL01000079.1 GCA_900547405.1 uncultured Eubacteriales bacterium | reverse complement strand
CCACACCCGTCACGGCTTCGCCGTGCCACCCTCTCCAAGCAGGAGAGGGCTTTTGGCCTGTACGAACCAGCAAAACTGTGGTAAACTAAAAGAAAATGGATCCGGAGGAAAAGCCATGGCGCGTGTGAAATTCCAGGACCGGCTGCAGCGGTCCTTTTTGGGCTATGCCGCATTGATCGTGGCGGTGATCGTGGCGCTGTATCTGGGAGGCTTCCTGCTGAATGCCTACACCGTGGTCGTCCGGGGGTGCCGCCAGGGAAGCCGGGAGGCAGAGACGTTTTTGTCCGCGCAATTGGAAAGCTATACCGGCGGCATGGAGATGCTGGCAAAGCAGCCGGAGCTTCTGGCCGCGGCTGGCGGCAGACAGGAAAGCAGGACCGATGCCAATCGTCTTCTCTACGACTTTGCCAACCGCCAGACGCTGCGGTCCTACTTCCTGCTGTTGAGCCCTGAGGCTAAAATCGTCTGCTCCAATTTTAGCCTCAGCAACCAGAAGATCATGGAGGAGTCCGCGTTTCTGGGCCGGGTCCTGTCCCGGGCAGAGAAGGGACAGGTGCTGGGCAGTGTCTTCACGGCTCCGGTGAACAGCGACCAGGACTGCGCCTATTCTCTTTGCCTCCGTCTGGAGGAGGGAGGATACCTGATGTTCAATCTGCGGCAGCAGAGCTTTCGGGAGAACTTCTCCGGTATGGAGTTTCTGCTGACGGATAGCTATGACAACGTGATTTATACCACCCTGAAGCTGCCGGAGGACCCCCAGGACAAGCTGCCTAGTGGAAAATTCACCCTGGATCCTTCCAAAATCGGGGTAGCGGACATAGAGGGAAGCCGCTACTATGTCAGCGGGGTGACGGTGGAGCCTCAGAGGCTGCGCCTGCATACGCTTACCTGCCTGGATATCCACTTGCAAATGCTTGGCTACGGCTTGGCGGTGTTTGCCGGGCTTCTGGCGGTGCTGTGGTTCATTATCCGGTCTATGACCAGGGCCTTTTCCGAGCAGAATGCTCTGGAGCTCAGTGAGCTGAAGACTGCTGTAGAGCAGCTGGAGCAGGCGCAGGGTCCCCTGGAGCTGCCGGAGCAGTGCTCCGAGGAAACCCAGGAGCTCTATACCCATTTTCGGAAGCTGATCAGAGACAATAACGAGCTCATCGACCTGCGCAGACGGATGGAGATCAAGCACCTGGAGTCTCAGTTCAATCCTCACTTTGTTTTCAACGTCATGGAAACCATCCGTTTTCAGATGGAGCAGGACCCCAAGGAAGCTTCCCGGATGCTTCGGTCCTTCGCCTCCCTGATGCGCTACTGCATCCACTATGGGGATACCAAGGTGCCTCTGGAAACCGATGTGGAGTATGTCAACGACTATCTTCTGCTGCAAAAGGCCCGATATAACAACTGCCTTCACTACGAATTCCACATTCCCGAGGAGCTGCTGGACTGTCGGGTTCCGAAGCTCCTATTGCAGCCCGTGATCGAAAACAGCATTAAGCACGGCTACCAGGCGGGGAAGATCCTGAATATCTCCATCCGGGCGGAAGAATGTGGGGACGATCTGCGTTTTACCGTAGAGGATGACGGCCGGGGCATGGAGCCGGAGCGGCTGGAGGCGGTGATGAAGTGCCTGGACCGGGAGCCGGAGGAGGTGCTGGCGGAGCACGTGGGACTTTACAATGTCCAGAAGGTGGTCCGTCTGACCTATGGTCCGGCTTATGGACTGGAAATTCACAGCTGTCCTGAAAGAGGGACGGCGGTCACATTGAAGATCCCTTATGAAATGGAGGAATAGCATGCGCAAGGTTCTACTGGTGGAGGATGAAAATCTGATCCGCCGCGGACTTCTCTATAAGGTCGATTGGTCACAGGTGAACTGCGCCATTGCCGGTGAGGCCGCTACCGGAGAGGAGGGGCTGGAAAAGATCCGGGCCCTTCATCCGGATATTGTGATCACCGACATCCGGATGCCGGATATGGACGGCCTGGAAATGCTTCGCCTGGGGCGGCAGGAGTGCCGATTCTCCGCCGTGATTCTTTCCGGCTACAGTGAGTTTGCTTATGCCCGTGAGGCCATTCATCTGGGGGTGGTGGAGTATCTTCTGAAGCCTGTGGACATTGGGGAACTGAAAAGCTGCCTGCTGCGCATCGGCCAGGAGCAGGCACCTCAAGCGCCGGTTCCGGAAACGCTGCCGGAGGCAGAGCCTTCCGCGGCGAAGAACAAATATGTAGCCATTATGCTGACCTATATCCGGGAGCACTATGCCGAGCCCATCTCCCTGACAGACCTGAGCCAGGAGCTGAATATCTCCTGCACCCACCTGAATGCCAAGTTCAAAGAAGAAATGGGGGACACCTTCCATAGCTTTTTGAACCGCTACCGCATCCGTCGGGCAATGGAGCTGCAAAATGAGGGAAAGTACAAGCTGCTGGAGATTGCGGAAATGGTGGGATTCTCCGACTATAAGTATTTTAACCGGGTGTTCAAAAAGCATACCGGGTTCTCTCCCAATGTTCTTGACCGTGGCTGGGAGGGGGAGTATAATAGGCCCAACGGCCCTCTCCCGGGAGAGGCGGAAAAGCCGTGACGGGTGTGGGGCGGACTGGGGGAAGGATCCGATATCGCCTCTCATCCACCGCCGCGGCGGTCCCCCTTCCCCCAGGGGAAGGCAGGAGAGGAGAGAAATATGATCCACTTTACAGAAATTACCGACTTCCAGGCTCCGGAACTGGATGTCTATGCCCGGCTGACCGAGGCCCAGCTGCTGAATCGCTTCGAGCCCAAAAAGGGTATGTTCATTGCCGAAAGCCCCAAGGTCATTGAGCGTGCCCTGGATGCCGGATGTGTGCCTGTGTCCCTGCTGGTGGAGAGAAGCCATTGCAACGAGGAGGCACAGCGGGCCATTGCCCGCTGCGGGGATGTTCCCGTCTATACCGCGGAAATGGATATCCTTACCAGGCTTACCGGCTTCCAGCTGACCCGTGGCATGCTCTGTGCCATGCTCCGGCCTCAAAGGCCCGGTGTGGAAAGCATTCTGGCTTCCTGCCGCCGGGTGACGGTGCTGGAAAATGTCATGAATCCCACCAATGTAGGGGCCATCTTCCGGTCCGCTGCCGCGCTGGGGATGGACGCGGTGCTGCTGACCTCCGGCTGTACGGATCCCCTTTACCGCCGCAGCGCCCGGGTGAGCATGGGCACCGTGTTTCAGGTGCCCTGGGCCTTTGTGGGGGAGGATTGGCAGAAGGAGCTGGGGGACCAGGGCTTCGCCACGGCGGCTATGGCGTTGGCGGAGGATTCCCTGTCCATTGACGACCCCATTCTTCGCCGTCAGGAGAAATTGGCGGTGGTTCTGGGCACCGAGGGAGACGGCCTGGCAAAGAGCACCATTGCCGCTTGCGACTACACGGTCAAGATCCCCATGTACCACGGGGTGGACTCCCTGAATGTGGCGGCAGCCAGCGCCGTGGCCTTCTGGGAGCTGCGGGCGAGGTGAAGGGAATGAAAGCGGACTGCCACATTCACATGGTCCTGGACGGGGAAAACTGGAAAGAGGCCATTGCCCGGCATAAGGATAAGGTAGACGGCGATTTTATCCGGAAGACCCTGAAAAACTATCAAAAACTTGGATTTTCTTACCTTCGGGACGGCGGTGACAAATGGGGCGTTGGTCTGAAGGCCCGGGAAATGGCCAAGGAATTCGGCATCACCTACAAAACCCCCTGTGCGCCCCTGTGTAAGGCAGGGCACTACGGGGGCTTTATTGGAGAAAAGTATGACTCCATCCACAGTTTTCGGGAACTTGTGGAAAAAAACAAAAATCAGGGGGCAGATTTTATCAAGCTAATGATTTCCGGCCTGATGGACTTTGATCACTTCGGGGTCCTGACAGAGCCTGGGGAAGACCCGGATGACATCCGCCAGGCCATTCATATTGCCCACGCCGAGGGCTTTTCCGTTATGGCCCACGCAAATGGGGCAGAGACGGTGATTGCCGCCTGTGAGGAAAAAGTAGACTCCATCGAGCATGGAGCCTATTTGAATGAGGAGGCCCTTTGCGCTATGGCGGAAGCCGGTACGGTCTGGGTGCCTACCCTGTCCACCATCGGCAATCTGCGTGGAAAGGGACGGTTCCGGGAGGAGGAAGTGGAAAAAATTTTGGAAAGTGCCATGAAAAATGTCCGCCGGTTTGCCGCCCTGGGGGGACGCATCGCCCCGGGCACCGATGCCGGAGCCTGGGCGGTGCCCCACGGGAGCCTGACGGAGTACGCCCTGCTGCTGGAGGCTCTGGGAGAAGACACAGATGCCCTCCTGGAAAAGGGCATCACGGTGATTCGGGAGAAATTCTAATGCACGGTTATTTATCGGACCCCGCCGCAAGGCTGATCCGTGCCCGGCGGAAAACCCTCTCCATTCGCATTACTCAGGAAGGAAATTTGGAGATCCGGGCCCCACTGGGGATGCCCAAGGGGGAAATCGAGGCATTTTTGAAGGAAAAAGCCCAGTGGATCGAGACCCACCGGACAAAGGTATTGGCGGAATACGCCCAAGGGCAGGAAGCCCCCTTGGGTGAAGAAGAAATTCTGACCTTGGCGGAACAGATGCGCCAATGTTTGCCGGAAAAGCTGAACCGTCACGCGGCTTCTATGGGCGTCACCTTCGGTCGGGTCACCATCCGCTGCCAGCAGACCCGCTGGGGCAGCTGCTCCAGCCGGGGAAATCTGAACTTCAACTGTCTGCTGATGCTGGCGCCGGAGGAGGTTCTGGACTATGTGGTGGTCCATGAGCTGGCTCACCGGAAGCAGATGAATCATTCGGCGCTGTTTTGGCAGGAGGTAGAGCGGGAGTGCCCGGATTACAAAAAGTCCCTGCGCTGGCTGAAGGACAGGGGCGGTGCGCTGCTGTCCCGGGCCAGAGCAGGGAAAGATTAAGCGGTTTCCTCGGTCTCCTCAGGCAGCTCCTTGCTACACTCCACCACGACCTTTTTCCGGGGAGACAGCAGCAGCCCCAGGTTGAGGCCCCACAGGAACAGGTTCAGTCCCATGAGCAGCAGCTCCCGCTTACGGACAAAGGCACGGCCGTCCAGGCTCTTCCAGAAATCGACGATTTTTTTCATAGAGATACCTCCTTGGCTTTTTTTCTCAGTATACCAATCCGATTTTTAGAAGTCAAGGCGGAAATTGTGACGAAGATACAAATCTCCTCTTGCAATTGGGGCAAATATTCGGTATACTATCCAATATCCTTCTGATAGCAGCCTCTGTTGCTGTGGGGAAGGGTGAATATTGCTTTGTAAGGAACAGCATACTATGAGCGTACACGAATCGGGAGAAATGTACCTGGAGGCCATTCTGGTCCTGGGAAAAAGCGGAAATCTGGTCCGCAGTGTGGATGTGGGGGAGTATCTGGGCTATTCCAAGCCCAGCGTGTCCCGGGCCATGGCCATTCTGCGGAAAGAAAACTATATCACCGTCCAGAAAAACGGCGGCCTGGTGCTGACGGAAAAGGGGCGGACTCTGGCAGAGACCATCTATGAGCGGCATACCATTCTATCCTCCATGCTTGTCCGCCTGGGGGTTTCTCCGGAGACGGCGGGGGCGGATGCCTGCCGGATGGAGCATGTCATCAGTGACGAGTCCTTCCAGGCCATCAAGCGCCACGCATCCAAACTGTAAGGAGAGGCTATGGGCAATTGTGCATCCTGCGGGGGCTGCTCAGGAGGCTGCCCGGGCTGCGGCGGCTGTGACCGGAGCCTGAGCCTGACGGCGGAGGAAGTGGCCTTTTTGAAGCGCCTGGGAGAGGTCCCTTTTTTGCCTGTCGGCAGGAAACGGGAGGATATGGTCCCTATTTTTCTGGAGGACGGGGAGGAGCAGCAGGACCTCAATTCCCTGGTGCTCCAATGCCTGGAAAAGAAGAATCTGGTATCCCTGGACTATGACCAGCCCCTGAAAGGCTTCCGGGAGTCCTGGTATCTCCGCTGTCCCATAAGGGGCAGTGTGGCCCTGACCAATCGGGGCCAGCAGGTGCTGGAAGTGCTGGACTACCAGGGCTTGCTATAAATACAGCTTATATCAGACCCTAACGAATACCGATACCCTGATCCCTTGACAAATGGCTGCTTTGCGAGTATGATGTCCCCAACAAGAGCAAGGCAAGGCTGTAACGCGGATCCTTTCCGCCCTTGTGCATAAGCACAAGGGCGTTTTCTTATCATAAGGAGGAATCTCATTGGCGGCAATTATTGAACTGAAGTCCCTGTATAAGACCTTTGGAGCCGGGGAGAATCAGGTGAACGCACTGAAAAATGTGTCCGTTTCTGTGGAGAAGGGCGATATTTTCGGAATCATCGGCCTCAGCGGCGCAGGCAAGAGCACCTTGGTGCGCTGCATCAATCTGCTGGAGCGGCCGGACCGGGGCAGCGTCCTTTTCGACGGCCAGGACCTGATGGAACTGAAGGAAAAGGAGCTTCGGGCCCAGAGAAGAAAGATCTCCATGATTTTCCAGAGCTTCAATCTTCTGGAGCAGCGGACGGCGCTGGACAACATCTGCTTCCCTATGGAGCTTACCGGGGTGCCGAAAAAACAGGCCCGGGCCAAGGCCAGGGAGCTGCTGGAGACCGTAGGCCTCCCCGACAAGGCGGAAAGCTACCCGGTGCAGCTATCCGGCGGCCAGAAGCAGCGCATTGCCATTGCCAGAGCCCTGGCCTCCGACCCGGAGGTGCTGCTGTGCGACGAGGCCACTTCTGCCCTGGACCCCAAGACCACCGGCCAGATTTTGAGCCTGCTGCAAAAGATCAACCGGGAGCGGGGTATTACCGTCATCATCATCACCCATCAGATGTCCGTCATCGAGCAGATCTGCAACCGGGTGGCGATCCTGGATTCCGGTGAGGTTGCGGAGATCGGCACCGTGGAGTCCGTTTTCTCCAACCCCAAGTCCAAGGCCGGCCGTCGGCTGGTGAGCCCCGCCGTGGCGGAGCCGGCCCTGACCTGGGATATCCCTGTGGCCCGGATCGCCTTCAACGGCGGCGCTTCCGAGGAGCCGGTATTTGCCGAGCTGATCCAGAAGACCGGGGCATCATTGTCCATTCTGGGTGCCGCGACCCGGAATGTGGACGGCAAGGCCTTCGGCACCATGCTGGTGAGTCTGCCTCGGGACGAGGGCAAGAAGCGAGAGATCCTGGAATTCTTGAACGGCTGCCAGGGTGTCAGCGCGGAGGAGGTAAAAGAGCATGTTTGATTTGTTTTCCGATGCGGCGAAGGTCGCACAGCAGATGGAGATCATCTCCAGTGAATACGGCTTCGCCCTGTGGGAGACCCTGTATTCCCTGGCGCTGGAGGTCCTCTTTGCCTATGTTATCGGCCTTCCCTTAGGGGTGCTGCTGGTCACCGGAGAGAAAGAGGGGGTGCGGCCTTTGCCCAAGTGGCTGATGGCAGTGCTGAACGGCGTTGTCAATCTGCTGCGAAGCGTTCCCTTCCTGATCCTCATGATCATCGCGCTGCCTCTGTCCAAGGTCATTGTGGGCACCAAGGTGGGCACGGCGGCAACCATTCCGCCTATGGTCATTGCGGCATTTCCCCTGGTTGCCCGGATGGTGGAGTCCTCCCTGCGGGAGGTGGACCAGGGGGTGGTGGAGGCGGCCCAGTCTATGGGGGCCAGTGCCTTCCAGGTCGTCACCAAGGTCCTGCTCCCTGAGGCCATGCCCAGCCTGATTTCCGGCGGCACCATCACGGTAGCCACCATCCTTGGCTACGGCGCTATGGCCGGTATCATCGGCGGCGGCGGCCTGGGCAAGATGGCCATCAACTACGGCTACTATAACTTTAAGTTCATCGTCATGTGGGCGGCAGTCATCGGCCTCATTGTCCTGGTCCAGATTTTCCAGTCCCTGGGAACCCGGATCGCGACGAAGTGCGATAAGCGGCTCCGGAATAAGAACTAAAAACCCTCTCCTGGGAGAGGGTGGCAGGGCAAAGCCCTGACGGGTGTGGGGCG
>URGL01000078.1 GCA_900547405.1 uncultured Eubacteriales bacterium | reverse complement strand
CAGCGTCAGATGTGTATAAGAGACAGCCGTGGTAGTGGGCAACTTTGTAGGCACCGAGGCCCTGGCGGCGGTGGGGGCGACCACCATTATCGTCAATATGCTGGTGTTCTTTTTTAACGGCTTTGCCACCGGCGCCAGCGTGGTCATTGGCCGGTATTTTGGGGCCCGTGACATGGAGCAGCTTCACAAGTCCGTGGAGACGACTATGGCGGCCACCTTCCTGCTGAGTCTGTTCTTCACGGTGGGCGGCGTTCTGGCAGTGGAACCTATGCTGAAATTCATGTCCACCCCGGAGGATGTGTTCCCCCAGGCGGCGGTTTATCTGCGCATTTACAATGCGGGTTGCTCCGGCTTTCTGATCTATAATATGGGCAGCGGTCTGCTGCGTGCGGTGGGAGATACCACAAGGCCCCTGTACTTCCTGATCCTGACCAGCGTCCTCAATATTGTGCTGGACCTGGTATTTGTTCTGGTTTTCCACGCCGGTATTGCCGGTGTGGCCTATGCTACCATTATCTCCCAGTTCATTTCCGCCGGGCTCGTGCTGCTGCTTCTGACCAAGTCCCACGACATTTACCGCCTGAGCTGGAAGGATATGAAGATCGATATGGGCATCCTGGGCCAGATCGTTTCCGTGGGACTGCCCGCCGGTATTCAGTCTGTGATCACCTCTCTTTCCAATATTTTTGTCCAGTCCTACATCAATTTCTTCGGCTCCGGCTGTATGGCGGGCTGGAGCTGCTACAACAAGCTGGACCAGTTTGTTATGCTGCCTATGCAGAGTATGGCCCTGGCCGCCACCACCTTCGTCAGCCAGAACATCGGTGCGGGGAAGCTAAAGCGGGTAGAAAAGGGAATTTTCAGTTCCATTGCCCTGACCCTGGGTTTTACCGGCGTGATCATTGCCCTGGTGGACCTGTTTGCACCCCAGGCGGTGGAGCTATTCACCAACGATCCGGCGGTGGTGGACTATGGCGTCCGGTTTACCCAGATCATTCTGGTCTTTATGCTCTTTAACTGCATCAACCATGTTTTGGCCGGTGGCCTGCGTGGTATGGGGGATTCCAAGGGCCCCATGATCATTATGCTGCTCTCCTTTGTGGCGATCCGACAGACCTACCTGTACGTCATGACCCATTACATCTCCAATACTGCCATGGTGGTGGGCTTTGGCTACCCCGTGGGCTGGATGAGCTGCTGCATCATCGAGGTTTCGTACTTCTTCCTGCGGCGGAAGAAGCTCCTGAGCCGCTATGAGGAAAGCCTATGACCTTTACGGAAAAACGCCACCTGGTCCTGCCAAAGCCCACAAAGGATGATTTCCGGGCGGACCGGGAGCGGATATTGGATACCCTTGGGGAAGAAGATGTGACCATAGGCCTGGAAACTCTTCGGACCCTGTACCCATTGGTGCAGGATGGGGGATATGACGTGACGGTCACCCTGTCTCCCGCCCAAAAGGGCCGGGAGATCATCCGGGTGGAGCCGGGGGATACCACCGGGACGCTTTACGGCCTGGCTCTGGACATTGGCAGTACCACTCTGGAAATGGAGTTGGTGGATATGGTCTCCGGCCAGGTCCTGGGCAATGCCGGCTGTGTCAACAGCCAGGTATCCTTTGGCCTGAACATCCTGGACCGGATCCTGGCGGTGAAAGAGGACCGGGAGAATCTCAGTAAGCTCCGGTCTCTGATCCTGGGGGATATCGAAAGGCTTGCGGATGAGCTCTGCACAAGCGTGGGGAGGGAGTCGGTGTCTGCCCTGGTCATCGGGGGCAACACCACCATGATCCACTTTTTCCTGGACTGTGATCCCTGGCTGGTGTTTCAGAATCCCTATGCCCCGGTTTTCTTTGATCCGGGCATTTTCAGTGCCCGGCAGGTGGGACTGGACCTGAGCTGCAATGTGTTCTGCTTCCCGGCGGTGGCCAACTACTTGGGCGGCGACATTACGGCGGGCCTGCTGCTGACAGACCTGGATACAACGGACAAGCCCTCCGTCTTTTTGGACATTGGCACCAACGGCGAACTGTGCCTGGGCTGCAAGGAGTATCTTCTGATGGGGGCCGGGGCTGCCGGTCCTGCCCTGGAGGGCTTCGGCAGCCGTTACGGTATGCGGGCAGAGAAGGGGGCCATCCGGCACCTGCGCATGGGGGAGGACGGCAATTTCCAGTTGGATGTGATCGGCGGGGGAGTGCCAAAAGGCATCTGCGGCACAGGCATCTTCGACCTGGTGGCGGAGTGCTACCGGGCCGGGATCCTCAATGGCGACGGAACCGTCAACATGGAGGACCCAAGGTATGTCACCTGGGTTTGGGACGAGGATCTCCAGGAGAGCCTCCCCGCCGTGGTTTACGGACGGAATGGAGAGGAGAAGCTGTATTTCACCCAGCGGGATATTCAGGAGTTTGTCCGCTGCAAGGCGGCGGGCTTTACCATGGTGGCGACCTTGCTGGATTACTGCGGCCTGAGCCTGGCGGATGTGGGAAAATTCTATCTCGCCGGAGGCTTCGGCACCCATATTGATCTGGAGTCGGCCATTACCGTAGGACTCTATCCGGATGTGGACCGGGCGAAGCTGGTGCCTCTGGGCAATACCTCATTGCAGGGGGCAAAGAAGCTGCTGCTGGATACGGCCTGCCTTGAGCGGCTTAGCTGGTTCCGGAAAAACGGCACCTATCTCCATTTCTCGGAGATGGAGACCTTTCCGCAGAATATGGTGGCGGCCAACTTTATCCCTCACACGGACAGCAGCCTCTACCCCAGCGTCAAACGTCGGGTTTAGGGCCTTTTTCCAAGAATCTTTTCATTTTCCCCTTTACAAAACTTTGCTTTTTCTGTATAATGCAAAAAGCTGTGAGTTTGAAACAGATGTGACGCAGGAGTGACTTTATGAATATTGAATTTGACACCTATAAGCAGAAGCTCAACGACTGCCGCCCCGCTCTGGACGGTCTGGCGGAGTCGCTGAATATGGACGGTATGCGCAACGAGCTGGAGCGGCTCCATGCCATGCAGGAGGCCCCCGGCTTCTGGGACGACCCGGAGAAGAGCCAGAAGGTGGCCATCAAGGTCAAGCAGACCGAGGCTAAGATCGAGCGCTACGAGAAAATGGTCTCCTCCTGGGAGGACATGATGACCATCTGCGAAATGGCCGCCGAGGAAGACGACGACTCCATGCTGGAGGAACTGAAGCAGGGCTTCGAGGTCCTGGAGGAGCAGATGGAGACCTGCCGCCTGGAGACCTTGCTCACCGGCCATTACGACAAGAACAATGCCCTGATGAGCTTTCACGCAGGTGCCGGCGGCACAGAGGCCCAGGACTGGTGCCAGATGCTCTACCGGATGTATACCCGCTGGGCCGAGCGCCACGGCTTCACCTATAAGATCCTGGACTACCTGGAAGGGGACGAGGCGGGCCTCAAGTCTGCGGATATCATGATCGAGGGCGAGAACGCCTACGGTTTTTTGAAGGGGGAGAACGGTGTTCACCGTCTGGTCCGGGTGTCTCCCTTTGATGCCAACGCCCGCCGCCAGACCTCCTTCTCCGCCATCGAGGTCATCCCCGAGATCGAGGACGACAGCCAGGATGTGGAGATCCGCCCTGAGGACTACGAGATGCAGGTCTACCGCTCCTCCGGTGCCGGTGGACAGCACATCAACAAGACCTCCTCTGCCGTTCGTCTGATCCACAAGGCTACGGGCATTGTGGTTTCCTGCCAGACCGAGCGGAGCCAGTTCCAGAATAAGGAGACCTGTCTGAAAATGCTGCGCTCCAAGCTGGTAGAGATCAAAGAGCGGGAGCACCTGGATAAAATTTCCGACATCAAGGGTGTCCAGCAGAAGATCGAGTGGGGCAGCCAGATCCGCAATTACGTCTTCATGCCCTATACCCTGGTGAAGGATACCCGTACCGGCTGCGAGACCTCCAACGTGAACGCCGTTATGGACGGAGCCCTGGACCCCTTCATCGAAAGCTACCTCAACTGCCTGGCAACCGGCAACTGGGTGCAGAAATAAGGAAAAATTGGGATTTCCCCTTGCTTTTTCCCTGACCCTGTGTTATACTTGTTGGGCTATTTGGGGTTTGATCCCATACCATTCGCATTCCGCGAAAAAAAGCGGAGGGAGGTTTGTCACGATGCTTGAAACTATTCTGGTTGTTCTGGAAGCCATTGCCAGCATTGCCCTGATCGTTGTGGTTCTGCTGCAGTCCGGTAAGGAGGCTGGCCTGTCCAGCGCCATCTCCGGTTCTTCTGAGTCCTATCTGAGCAAGAACAAGAAGGGCGGCTTGGACCAGATCCTTGCTTCCTCCACCAAGTGGATTGCCATTGCCTGGGTCCTGCTGACCCTGGCGCTGAGCTTGGTGTAATTACCTGAATATAGTAAGGCCACGGGAATTTTTCCGTGGCCTTTGCTATGAAAAACGGAAAGGAGAAACCATTATGGCAGAAAAAAAGCTGGCAGGGCTGGAGCCCGCGAGTGTCCTGAGCTATTTTGAAGAGATCTGCGCCATCCCCCACGGGAGCCGCAACACCAAGGCCATCAGCGACTACCTGGTATCCTTTGCCAAGGCCCACGGACTCAAATACATCCAGGACGAGGTAAATAACGTCATCCTCTTCGGGCCCGGTACCCAGGGCCTGGAGGACCATGCCCCAGTGATCCTTCAGGGCCATATGGACATGGTCTGCGAGAAGGAGGCCGACTGTCCCCTGGATATGGCCGTGGATGGTCTGGACCTGACCCATGACGGCGAGTTCATCTTTGCCAAGGGCACCACTCTTGGTGGCGACGACGGCATTGCCCTGGCCTTTGCCCTGGCCCTGCTGGCAGATACCACCATCCCGCATCCCCCGCTGGAAGTCATCATCACCGTGGACGAGGAGATCGGGATGCTGGGTGCCGATGCCATCGACCTGACCGGTCTCCGGGGCCGGACCCTCATCAATCTGGACAGCGAGGAGGAGGGCGTCTTCACCGTGTCCTGCGCCGGCGGCGCAAGAGCCACCATAGCCCTCAGCGCTGAGCGGAAGGCCGTTTACGGTCCCTGCGTCCGGCTGACAGTGGAGGGCCTCCAGGGTGGCCACTCCGGAGCAGAGATCCATAAGAACAGAGCCAATGCCAATAAGGTCATGGGAGAGTACCTGTCCCGTGTTCAGAAGCTTATGCCCCTGTGCCTGACCTCCCTTTCCGGGGGCAGCAAGGACAATGCCATCCCCCGGTCCTGCCAGGCCACAGTGGTTGCCATGGGCATTGGCATCGAGCGAATCAACGGCATTGCAGCCGCTTTGCAGCAGGAGATCCGGGAAAAATACGATGAGCCGGATGCCCTGGTCCAGGCCTTTGATGTGGATGCCCTGGGGGGCAACAGCCTGACTACTGCTGCCACGGCGGATGTGATTTCCCTGCTTTGTGCCGCCCCCAACGGGGTCCAGAGCTACAGCGCCGATATCCCCGGCCTGGTCCAGACCAGCTTGAATCTGGGTGTCTGCCATCTGGGTGACCAGTTCACCGCCACCTTCTCCGTCCGCAGCTCCGTGAACCGGGAGAAAGAGGAGCTGCTGCAGCAGCTCCGAGACCTGACTGCCTTCTATAAGGGCACCTATTCCCAGGCCGGTACCTACCCTGCCTGGGAGTACCGAAAGGACAGCCCCCTTCGGGACACCATGGTCCGGGTCTATCAGCAGATGTTCGGCAAAGACCCCCAGGTCCTGGCCATCCATGCGGGCCTGGAGTGCGGTCTGCTGGGTGACAAGCTCCCGGGCCTGGACTGCGTCTCCATCGGCCCTCAGATGCACGATATCCACACCAGCCGGGAAAGACTGGACATCGCCTCCACGGAGCGCACCTGGAAGTTCTTGCTGGAAGTGCTGAAGGCACTGTAAGCAAAACAAATCAAAAAAGAGGCTCACGGCCTCCAAGAAAGGTAGAAAAGAATGTTAGAAAAGCTATTCCATCTGTCTGACAACAAGACAAGCGTCAAAACCGAGCTCATTGCCGGACTGACCACTTTTATGACCATGGCGTATATCATCGCCCTGAACCCCAACCTGCTGACGGGCTTCGGTGCCGAAGGGCAGGAGCTGTGGAACGGTGTGTTCCTGGCAACCTGCATTGCCTCCGCCATCGGTATGTTCGCCATGGCCTTCCTGGCCAACAAGCCCTTTGCGCTGGCTCCCGGCATGGGCCTGAACAGCTTCTTCGCTGTGGTCGTCGGCAACATCGTGGCCATGACCGGCATGACCTACGTGGCCTCCTTCCAGGCGGCCTTGGTCATCATCCTCATTGAGGGCATCATCTTCCTGTTCCTCTCCGTCCTCAATGTCCGGGAGAAGATCGTGGAGGCCATTCCCCTGGGTGTCCGGCTGGGTATTTCCCCCGCCATTGGCCTGATGCTGATGAACATCGGTCTGGGCTCCAACGTGGGCGTCTATGCCGAGGGCAACGGCTTCACCACCCCCTTCTATGTCATGCGGGATTTCTTCGGTGCCCTGACCCCCAGCGTTCTGCGAGCCAACATGGGCGACACCGGCTATGCCACCATGATCCTCACCGTGGTCACCATGTTTGCCGGACTCTTTGCCATTGTGGCCATGTCCAAGAAGAACGTGAAGGGCTCCGTGCTCTACGGCATGCTGATCGCTTCCGTGATTTACTGGGCAGGGGAGGCCATCTTCCTGGGCACCAATCCCTTCGCCTCTCTCGCCGCCGCTTCCTTTGTGCCTCCCTTTGCGGATATGGCCAGTACCACCCTGTTCCACTTCAATTTCTCCGGTTTCCTTCAGATTGGCTGGTTCACTGCCGTGACGCTCATCGTCACCTTCTGCATCATTGATATGTTCGATACCATCGGCACATTGGTTGGCACCGCCTCCCGGGCCGGTATGGTGGACAAGGACGGCAATATGCCCAACATGAAGGAAGCCCTCCTGTCCGATGCCATTGGCACCGTGGCAGGTGCCTGCACCGGCACCTCTACGGTTACCACCTTTGTAGAGTCCGCCTCCGGCGTGGAAGCCGGCGGCCGCACCGGCCTGACCGCCCTGACCACCGGCATCCTGTTCCTGGCCTGCATCTTCCTGGCTCCTGTGGCTGCCATCATCCCTGCTGCCGCCACCTCCTCCGCCCTGATTTACGTGGGCGTGCTGATGCTCATGGGCCTGAAGAACGTGAACTTCGAGGATATGGACCAGATGGTCCCCGTGTCCCTGATGCTCATCGGTATGCCAGTCTCCGGCTCCATCGGCCACGCCATCGGCATTGGCCTCATCTCCTACACCATCATCAAGGTCTTCGGCGGCAAAGCCAAGGAGGTCTCCCTCCTGACCTACGCCATCTCCGCCCTGTTCCTGGTGAAGTTCTTCCTGGCGGTGTAAATATGTTTTTACCCGGCTGACCCCAATAGGGCCAGCCGGGTTTTTGCCTTCTTCGCGCAGGGGCTGATGCCCATATCCCGCAACCCCGATATTCCTCCGGCCCGGTCAAACCAAACCATCCTACAACCCGCGTAGGGGACGATGCCCACATCGTCCCGCAATCTGAGACCTTCGGTTCGCCTGGTCAAAACGGAAAAACCCCAAAAAGAGATTTGCAATTCCGCGGTATCCGTGGTATGATTTTTCAAGGAGTGGTGTATATGACGTTACCCCAGAGAAAACAAAATCGAATCCCCCATTACGATTACAGCCAATGTGGGGCGTATTTCATAACGGTCTGCGTTGCGGACCGAAAGCCGGTCCTCTCAACGATTGACAGAGCCAGCGGTCAGGTCCTGCTGCTGCCCTATGGGAAGATTTTGGAAAAGTATATCCGAAACGCCCCTGAGGTTGAAAAATACGTCATCATGCCGGACCATGCCCATTTGATTATCCGGCTGGATATATCCCAAGGCATTGCCTTCGAATCCGAGAAATCTACAGGCAGCCGGGTCGCAAGCATTGTCCGGTCCATTAAGACCCTAACGACGAAGGAAATCGGCACATCCATTTTTCAGCGGTCCTATTATGACCATGTCATCCGAAACCAGGCAGATTATAGCGAAAAATGGGAATATATTGACAATAACCCAAAGAAATGGACACTGAAACAGCAAGGTGAGGTTTAACGCACCTTGCTGTTTTTACAACAATCTGCGATACGCAACCGGCCCGGAAAACCGAACACCCCCGCCGTCTGCGTAGGGGACGATGCCTACATCGTCCCGCAACCTGGGATGTCCGGTCCGCCCGGTCAAAACGGGAAATGTCACCGGCACGAAAAACATCTCGCCCGCGTAGGGGACGATGCCCACATCGTCCCGCAATCTGGGATGTCCGGCCCGCCC
>URGL01000077.1 GCA_900547405.1 uncultured Eubacteriales bacterium | reverse complement strand
CTGTTCCAGGATCAGGTGGATTTTGACACCTTCTCCAAGAGCGATTTCCGTGCCGTGAAGGTTAAGGAATGCGAAGCCGTGAAGAAGTCCAAAAAGCTCTTGAAGTTCCTGCTGGACGACGGATCCGGCAAGGACCGAGTGATCCTCTCCGGCATCCACGACTATTACGAGCCGGAAGAACTGGTGGGCAAGACCTGCGTGGCCATTACCAACCTGCCCCCCAGAAAGATGATGGGCATCGACTCCGAGGGTATGCTGATCTCCGCTGTTCACCACGAGGAAGGCGAAGAGCGGCTCCACCTGCTCATGCTGGATGACCACATCCCGGCTGGCGCGAAGATGTACTAAGTGAATACAAACATCCCGGCAGATGGCTCCTTTTGGAGCTCTCGCCGGGATGTTTCTTTATAGTGGATGATACTTCGGCACCATCTTTTCGAACGTACAGAATTCCCCAAAACCAAGCGCCTTTAATTCCTGCTTGGTTTCCTCTATATAGGCCCCCAGATGGGCGGGCTTATGGCTGTCGCTGCCGATTGTGAGGATGCGGCCGCCTAAGGATTGGTATAGTCCCAGAATATCCCGTGAGGGCGTCAGGTCGGATAATCCATAGCGGTGGCTGGAGGTGTTGACCTCAATGCCTTATTCCAGAATTCTTTATCATCTACTTCATGAACGGAAAGGAGGATGAAGTCAAAAGGGTATCTGGCAAAAAGGTCTTCGTATTTTAGGACGGTATGGCGCTGCATACCGAATTCCAGGCCGAGTTTCAAGGCTATCCGGTCACCGTAAAGGGACCGCATTTTCTGGAATGTTTCATAATAAGCGGGATAGTCCACATTGGCCAGGGGGATTTCGTCCGGCTCTCCCGGCCCGCCCTTGCGGTAACGCATGGCTTCCGGTTCCTCCAGTCGGTTTTGATGCCGTAGTCCACATGGTCGGTAAAGCATAGTTCCTCTAGCCCCAGTGCAATGGCATCCCGGACTACTTGTTCCATGGGATAATCGGAATCATCACTAAAGGCTGTATGGACGTGGTAGTCAGCTCTCATATTGGCGCGCCTCCCTCGTTTCTTTTTCCAGTACCTCGTGCATATACCCCATTACCACCAAAATCACCAGCAGATAGTATGGGAAAATGGAAATTGTGGTGCGGTTTGCGATCAGTCCGAACAGCGGCGGCATCAGGCAGTTGCCGATGTAGGCGCTGGCCATCTGGACACCAATGATGGCCTGGGACTTGTCGGCACCGAAGTGGGCGGGGGTGGAGTGGATGATGCTGGGGTAGATGGGGGCGCAGCCCAGGCCAATCAGCAGGAGGCCTGCCAGGGTCACGGTCTCTCCCAGGGGCAGAAGCATAGCGGCAACCCCCAGGGCAATGAGGCCGACGCCCAGGCGGACCATCTGGGTATCGTTCCATTTTAGAGTTAAAAAGCCGCACAGAGCCCGGCCTGCGGTGATGCCGATGAAGAACAGGCTGGCAAATCCAGCGGCGGTCTCCGGGGCGATGCCCTTTGCCAGCACCAGGTAGCTGCTGGCCCACAGGCTGGTGGTCTGCTCCAGGGAGCAATAGCAGAAAAAGGTGATGAGTACCGCCTTCACACCGGGGATGCGGAAAATCTGCTTTAGGGTCAAGGCCTGGGCCGGAGTATCCGCCTGTTCCGCTTCCTCCTTGGCCGAAGCCGTCTTCCAAAGAGGAAGGCTCAAAAGGATAATGGCCGTCAGGACGATTTGAATGAGGCCGATGATCCGGTAGCCCATGTGCCACCCGGCGCTGGTGGCAAGGGCGGCCCCCATGATATAGGGGCCTACGGATGCACCGATGCCCCACATACAGTGGAGCCAACTCATGTGGCGGCTGGCAAAATGGAGGGCCACATAGTTGTTGAGGGCCGCGTCTACGCTCCCGGCGCCCAGGCCGTAGGGAATGGCCCAGAGGCACAGGGCCCAAAAGGAATGGCTGACGGAGAAGCTGAAGAGTGCCGCCGCCGTCATGCCAACGCTGATGGCCGTCACCCATCCAGTTCCCAACCGCCGGGTCAGACGGTCGCTTTGCAAGCTGGAAATCACGGTGCCCACGGAGATGATACAGAAGATCACTCCGGAATAGGAAACCGGAACGCCGAAGTCCGGATACATGGAGGGCCAGGCCGCCCCCAACAGGGAGTCCGGCAGGCCCAGACTGATAAAAGATAGGTAGATCACTGCCAGAAGCAGGTGGATCATCTTGCATTCCTCCTTTTTATTTGATACAATGATATCACAAAAAAGAAGAGACGGTTAGGATAAATCCACGTATTTCATGCAATAAAATCCCCAGGGAGAAAAAAAGTAATGGCTTTGAGTGTCTGCAATCCCATTTCTACCGATGCAAAGGGCCGGGAGCTGATCCAGCACGGCACAGCCCTGTTTCCTGTAGCCTGCTATCATGACGACCTCCACCAATTTGAGGTGGCCTGGCATTGGCATGAGGAGCTGGAGGTTTTTACGGCAGAAGAGGGTACGGCCCGGGTCTCCGTCAACGGGGCCGACCACATCATCCGGCAGGGAGAGGGCGTTTTCATCAATACCGGTATCCTGCACGGCGTCTGGCAGGAGGAGGACAGTGCGTGCCGCCTGCGCTCTATGGTGTTTCACCCAAGATTTGTGGGCGGCAGTGTGGACAGCATCCTATGGCAGAAGTACCTGGAGCCCTTACTCGGCGACCCATCCTGCCCCTGTGTGCCCTTCACGGGTGCCAGGGAATGGGAAAAGGCCGCGTCGAAAACCATCGACGGGGCCTGGCAGGCCTGTGTTTCCGAGGAAGAAGGCTTTGAATTCCGGGCCCGGGACCTGCTGTCCCGGCTCATCCTGCTCCTGTTTCAAAATCGCCCTGTTGCTCAAAAGAAGCCCTCCGAAAAGGATCTGCGGGACGGGGAGCGGACCAAAGCCATGCTCCAATACATCCAGGCACACTTCAGCGAGGAAATCACCCTGGCGCAAATCGCCGGGAGCGCCAATATCAGCGAGAGCGAATGCCTGCGGTGTTTCCGAAGCGTCATTGTCAGCTCCCCAATGCAATATGTAAAACAGCTTCGTATTCAACGTGCCGCCGAACTGCTGCGGAGTACGGACTGGAAGATATCCGATATCGGGATGCAATGCGGATTTCAGGAGATGAGCTACTTCGCCAAAACCTTCCGGGAGATGAAGGGGTGCACGCCGAAGGGGTATCGGGAGCAGAAATAGGAAACCGGCCAGTCCTTTTTTGAACTGGCCGGTACGCTATTCATCTAATACTTGATAACGGAGAAACGTTGCGGTATAATAACCATTATGTTGCTTTTTGCCGCACCGTGAGAATGTCAGGGGGAACCGTTATGAAACAGAGAAAATGGAATCGGTTACTATCTGTGCTGTTGGCCGTGGTCACAGCTGTGTCGCTGCTGGCGGGCTGCGGCGGAAAGAGCCCGGAAGAAGAGGACGCGGAAATCATCACCGTGTACCTGTGGACCACAAAGCTCTATGAAAAATACGCGCCCTATCTCCAGGAGCAGCTTCCGGATATCAACATTCAATTTGTAGTCGGGAACAATGACCTGGATTTCTACCGGTTCCTGGATGAAAACGGAGGACTGCCGGATATTATCACCTGCTGCCGGTTTTCCCTCCATGACGCCAGTCCTCTGAAAGACAGCCTCATGGACCTATCCACGACCAACGCCGCCGGTGCCGTCTATGATGCGTACCTCGGCAATTTCATGAACGAGGATGGCAGCATCAATTGGCTTCCGGTGTGCGCGGATGCTCATGGATTTATGGCGAACAAGGATCTTTTTGAGAAGTGCGGCATCCCCTTGCCCACGGATTATGATAGCTTTGTTTCCGCCTGCCAGGCCTTTGAGCAGCGGGGGATCCGTGGCTTTACCGCGGACTACTACTATGATTATACCTGTATGGAAACCTTGCAGGGACTGTCTGTGGCAGAGCTTTCCTCCGCGGCGGGACGCAAGTGGCGCACCGCCTACAGTGACCCCGGCCACACAGAGAAGGAGGGTCTGGACGAGACCGTCTGGCCGGAGGCTTTTGAACACATGGAGCAGTTCATCCGGGATACGGGGCTGAGCAAGGCTGACCTGGAGCTGAATTACGATGACGTGATGGAGATGTTCCAGAGCGGGAAGCTCGCCATGTACTTCGGCACCTCTTCCGGCGTGAAAATGTTCCAGGATCAGGGCATCAATACAGTATTTCTCCCCTTCTTCCAGCAGAACGGCGAGAAGTGGATCATGACCACGCCCTATTTCCAGGTGGCCCTGAACCGTGACCTGACCCAGGATGAAGTACGCTGGCAGAAGGCCATGAAGGTGCTGGACACCATGCTTTCCCAGGGAGCACAGAGCCGGGTCATTGATGAGGGCCAGGATCTGCTGAGCTACAGCCAGGACGTGGATATCCAGCTTACGGAGTATATGAAGGATGTAAAATCCGTGGTGGAAGAAAACCATCTGTATATCCGCATCGCCTCCAATGACTTTTTCGCTGCCTCCAAGGACGTGGTTTCCAAGATGATCTCAGGGCAATACGATGCACGGCAGGCCTACCAGGCCTTCAACGCTCAGCTGCTGGCCGGGACTGCCCCATCGGAGAGCGCGGTGCTGCATTCGCAGGCAGCCTATTCCAACCGCTTCCATACCAGTGGGGGAAATGCGGCCTATTCGGTTATGGCCAACACCCTGCGGGGAATTTACGGAACGGATGTGCTGATCGCCACGGGAAACAGCTTCACGGGCAATGTGCTGAACGCGGATTATACGGAAAAAATGGCAGCCAGTATGATCATGCCAAACAGTCTCTCGGCCTACAGCGCCTCCATGACCGGGGCGGAGCTGAAAGAGACGGCCAAAAACTTCGTGGAGGGCTACCAGGGGGGCTTCGTTCCCTTTAACCGTGGCTCCCTGCCTGTGTTCAGCGGCATTTCCGTGGAGGTCAGGGAAACCGGCGAGGGCTATCGGCTGAGCAAGGTCACCAAGGACGGAAAGCAGATTTCGGATAACGACCTGTTTACCGTGACCTGCCTGGCCATACCGAGGCACATGGAGGCCTACCCGGCAGAGGAAGGCATTGTATTTGACGGCGGGAATCCCACCGTGGAAACGACCTGGATAGAATATGTTTCGGATGGCAATGCCGTTCTGGCAGAGCCGGAAGATTACATCAATGTGAGATGAGAAGAATGGGTGCTGTGAATCATACAAACAGAAAGAAGGCTGCTGTGACAAAACGGCTCAGAATAGCCGTGGTGATGGCTGTCCTTCTTGGAATGGTCTTGTCGGTTCTGGGATATTTTCAATTTGTGACGAAAACCGTTTATGAGGAAAGCGTTTCTCATCTGACGGAGATTTTTCACCAGTCTGATAATATGCTCAGGGAGTTGGCCAATAGAAATATGACCTATCTCCATATGTGGAGTGAGTATCTGAAACATGCCTCTCGTGAAGAGGAAGTCCGTAATTACATAGAGAAAGCGAAAAAAGACGCAGGCTGCCTGTATTTCTATTTCCTGTCAGCAGACGGGGACTATAAAATGCTGACAGGGGAAACAGGCTACCTTGGCCTACAGGAGAGCATGGAGGAGAAGATCCGGCGCGGAGAGGATGTGATCGCCAACGCGGCTATTCCCGGAAATGCCCAGATGCTTGTTTTCGCCAGCCCGGAAGCCCACGGAAGCTATCAGGGATTTGAATATGATGCCATTGCCATTGCCTATGAAAATGAGAACATCGTAAACGTGCTGGATGTTTCCGCTTTCGATGGAAACGCCAGAAGCTATGTGGTGCGTCCGGATGGCCGTGTGGTGATCGACCATTCCTTTGAGGCTTGGGGCACAGCCTATAATTTCTTCGGCGTGCTGAGAGAGCATTCCCGTATACCTGAAAAGGATATCCTTGCCCTTTCGGAGAGGTTCAAAGAGGGGCAAACAGATGCCACGCTGCTGAAGCTGGACGGAAAAAACTTCTATCTGGTCTATGAAAAATCGGATATTCAGGATTGGGTATTTCTGGGCCTGGTCCAGGCGGATATCGTCAATGCCAGTATGAACAGCTTACAGCTTCGCACCATGCTCATGATCAGCGGGGTCATGGTCTGTATTGCCGCCTTCTTTATAAACCTGATCGTAGAAAAGGGCAGGAAAAGTCTTCAGAAAAAGGACGCGGAGATCCTTTACAGAGACGAGCTGTTCCAAAAGCTGTCCATGAACGTGGATGACGTGTTCCTGATGCTGGATGCGAAAACCTACCGGGCGGATTACGTCAGTCCCAACGCGGAAAAGCTGCTGGGCATCGGGGCAGGTGAGATCTGCAAGGATATTCGCGTCCTGGGAAAGCTGCATCCGGAAAAGTCTGAGGACCCGGAGAAGAACGGCCTGGAAGAGATCCAGGTCCACGAGCAGAAGGAATGGGATGCGGAATATATCCATCAGCAGACAGGGGAGCGGCGCTGGTTTCACTGCGTCGCTATGTGCAGCGAGGTAAGCGGGAGAAAGAAATACATACTGGTTTTGTCGGACCGTACCTCTGACTGGAAAATGAACCAGGCCCTTTCGGAGGCAGTCCGTGCAGCGGAGACTGCCAACAGGGCAAAGAGTACCTTCCTTTCCAACATGTCTCACGATATCCGCACGCCCATGAATGCCATCATCGGCTTCACCACACTGGCGGTCAGCAGCATTGACAACAAGAACAAGGTCAAGGACTATCTGAGCAAGATCCTGTCCTCCAGCAACCATCTGCTCTCGCTGATCAATGATATCCTGGATATGAGCCGCATTGAGAGCGGCAAGCTCCACCTGGAAGAAACAGAGGTCAGCCTCTCGGAGGTGCTGCATGATCTGAAAACCATTATCAGCGGACAGATCTACGCCAAGCAGCTGGAGCTTTATATGGACGCGACGGATGTGGCGAATGAGGATGTCTACTGTGATAAGACCCGGCTGAATCAGGTGCTGCTGAATCTATTGTCCAATGCGGTCAAGTTCACCCCAGCGGGCGGGACGGTTTCTGTCCGGCTGAAGCAGTTTCCGGGACCGACCAAGGGCAGCGCACTGTATGAGTTCCGGATCAAAGACAACGGGATCGGCATGAGTCAGGAATTTGTGCAGAAGATCTTTTCTCCCTTTGAGCGGGAGCGGACCTCCACCGTCAGCAGGACCCAGGGCACAGGCCTTGGCATGGCCATCACCAAAAACATCGTGGATATGATGGGCGGCACCGTTGAGGTCCAGACAGAGCAGGGCAAGGGCACCGAATTTACAGTCCGTCTGCCGCTGCGGATCCAGTCTGCGCATCGCCGTGTAGAGAAGATCCCGGAGCCGGAGAGCCCGGCCCTTCCGGCGGCAAGGGCGGATTTCAGAGACAGGCGCATACTGATTGTGGAAGATAACGAGCTGAACAGCGAAATAGCGGCGGAAATCCTGAGCCAGTACGGCTTCCAGGTGGATACCGCGAAAAATGGAGCGGAGGCCGTGGAAAAGGTCCAGCATTCGAAACCGGGGGATTATGATCTTGTGCTGATGGATGTGCAGATGCCTGTCATGAACGGATATGAGGCAACGAAGCGGATCCGCGGCCTGAGCGACCCGGCGCTGGCGAAAATCACCATCCTTGCCATGACGGCCAATGCCTTCGAGGAGGACAAGAGAAAAGCCCTGGAATGCGGCATGGATGGCTTCTTGTCCAAGCCGATCGTAGTCGAAGAATTGCTCGGTACCTTACAAAAAAATTTAGCGGATTAGAGTTCCCGAAGGAAGCGACATAATATATGCAATTAACTGTCTGGACATTTCTGATTGTCTGCCCCTTGGTTTTTCTGGCGGGCTTTGTGGATGCCGTGGCCGGCGGCGGCGGGGTCATCTCCATCCCGGCCTATCTGCTGGCGGGAGTCCCCATGAAGCTGGCGGCAGGAACCAATAAGTTTGCCAACGGCTTCGGCACGGCCTTGGCCTCCTGGCGATACGCCAGGTCCGGCAATATAAACTGGCTCTGCGCCATTCCCGCGGCGGTGGGCTCCCTGGCGGGCTCCAGCGTGGGCACCTCCCTGGCGGTGTATCTGCCGGAGGACCTGCTGCAAATGATCGTGGTGGGGACTTTGCCGGTGGTGGCAGTCATTCTGGTGCTGTCCCGGAACTTTGGCGTGGAAGAAAAGCCGGATAAGGGCAAAAAGGCCACTGTGTTGATCTCTATGGGCATTGGTCTGCTGGTAGGGCTGTATGACGGCCTGGTAGGACCGGGAACCGGAACATTTTTGGCCATCGGCTTCTCCCTGGGGCTGGGCTATACCCTGGTCAAGTCCTCCGGCTGCGCAAAAATCGCCAACCTGGCTTCCAATGTTGCCTCTATGGTGATTTATTTTATGGATGGGGATATTCTGTTCTCCGTAGGCATTCCCGCCATGGCCTGCTCCATGCTGGGCAACTTCATCGGAGCCCGGTTCGCCATCCGTGGCGGCGGCGGGAAGATCCGCATCGTCATGTTCCTGGTGCTGGGTCTGCTGTTTGTGAAGATGGGGTTAAACCTGCTGGGGGTCATCGATTTCTGAGTACCTCAAGGCCCTCTCCTGCCTGGAGAGGGCAGGGGCTTATTTTTTCAGTTTTTTCTTCCATTTTTCCCCCAGCATAGCGTCCACCAGCTGTTCGACCTCTGTTTTTTCGCCGTTAAGTATCCGCATGGCGTCACTCCTCTGGTCGTCGGTGGCGTTGCGGAAGAGCCGCACCACCTTTTTTTCCTGAGCCGTCAGAAGCATGGGAGTGCCTACCGGCTTCTTCGTGGCCTTGGGCTTGGGGGGCTTTTCGGCGTTGATCAGAGAAACCTGGGTCACGCCGGTGGCTTTGGCAATGGCCCGGAGGAAGCTCTGGGGCAGGTCCAGGTCCCCGGCTTCCGCCTTTTTGATCTCCCCTGTGGTCAGGGAGACGATTTTCGCCAGCTGGGCCTGGGACAGCTTGGCTTTGGTGCGGGCCTGGCAGATGAGCTCGCCGGTTTTCTTACCCATGGGTTTTTCTCCTTAATAGTGCATGATGTGGGGCAGAACCTTCCGGCCGATCCGGTAGGGGATGCCCTCCAGTGCTTTTCTGGCGTTTTTCAGCTCCTGGCGGATGGGCAGGTGCTGGGGGCAGTGCTGCTCGCATTTGCCGCAGCCGATGCAG
>URGL01000076.1 GCA_900547405.1 uncultured Eubacteriales bacterium | reverse complement strand
GGTGTGGAGGGGACACCTACGGGTCCAGGGCGGACTGGAATAAAGCGTCCCCCGCCGGTAGGCAGCCTTCCCCTCCGGGGAAGGTGGCAGGGCCAAAGGCCCTGACGGATGAGGGGCGGACCTCTGAAACATTCGGTCGGGCCTGGTTGAGCGAAAAATCCCGCCCTTCGCGTAGGGGCCGATGCCCTTCATCGGCCCGAAGGTTCGAGAACAGAGCGGTAGGTTGATACCAGACGGTTCTGCCCGTCAGCTCTCGGGGCGATGTGGGCATCGCCCCCTACGCGAGGGGGAAACGTTTGCTGTTCATCGGGGCCCGTCCTTCGTCTATAAGGGTCCCCTCCACACCCGTCCCGGGCTGTGCCCGGTCCACCCTCTCCAAGCAGGAGAGGGCCCCTCATCCGTCCCGGGCTGCGCCCGGTCCACCTTCCCCGTAGGGGAAGGCATCCTCCGGCGAGGGAAGGCGAAGGGGCGCAGCCGCGCCAGAGAAAAAAGTTTATATCAGAATGAAAGGATGATCCTATGGCATCACAAAAGGGCCTGGGAAAAGGCCTTGGGGCGCTGTTGGGAGACTTCGATGAAGGATCCCAGGAAGAAAACGGCTTGAAGAAGCTGCCCCTGCACAAAATTGAACCCAACCCGGACCAGCCCCGGCGGGATTTTGACCCGGAGGAGCTGGAGGAGCTGGCGGAGTCCATCCGGACCCACGGGGTCATTCAGCCCCTGACCGTCCGGGAAATGCCCAACGGCTACTATCAGATCATCGCCGGTGAGCGCCGCTGGCGGGCCTCCCGTCTGGCGGGGCTGGAAGAGATCCCCGCGGTGATCATCGAGGCCGACGACAAGAAGGCCATGGAGCTGGCCCTCATCGAGAATCTGCAGCGGTCCGACCTGAACCCGGTGGAAGAGGCCAACGGCTACGATTCCCTGATCCGGGAATACGGCCTGACCCAGGAGGAGGCCGCCGCCCGGGTGGGCAAGTCCCGGCCCGCCGTGGCCAACGCCCTGCGGCTGCTGAGCCTCTGCGAAGGCGTTCTGGATAAGGTCCGCTCCGGGGAGCTTACCGCGGGCCACGCCAGAGCCATTCTCCAGCTGAAATCCGAAAAGAAGCAGCTGGAAGCCGCCCAGAAGATCTCCGCCCTGGGGCTTTCCGTCCGTCAGGCGGAAATGCTCTGCAAAAACATGACCCGGGAGCCGGAAAAGCAGCCCCCCATCGTGCTGGAGGTCAACTACGTGGCCGAGTGCGAGAAGAACCTGTCGAAGCACCTGGGCCGGGGCGTGAAGATCGTCAACGGCAAACGGAAGGGCCACTTCGAGCTGGAATTCTACGGCCAGGACGATCTGCAGGTCCTGCTGGATGCCCTGATGAAGATCCAGAAGTGATACTGTTTTAACGGGGAAAAAAGATTTCGCAAATAAAAAGAGCGAGCACCCCCCCGCCCTCTCCTGCTTGGAGAGGGTGCCGCCTCAGCGGCGGGTGTGGAGGGGACCCCTAAAGCATTAGGTCGGGTCCGGTTGAGCGAAAAATCCCGCCATTCGCGTAGGGGGCGATGCCCACATCGCCCCGAGACCTGATGGGCGGGACTGGTCGGTATGAACCTACCGCTCAGTTCTCGAACCTTCGGGCCGATGAAGGGCATCGGCCCCTACGCGCATGGATAGCGGGTACCGTTCATCGTACCCCGTCCTTCGTCCATAGGGGTCCCCTCCACACCCGTCCCGGCTTCGCCGGTCCACCCTCTCCAAGCAGGAGAGGGCATGGGGCTGCGCTCCTTTGGCGCTTCAATGGGGAGGGCACCCGGTAAAATAAAAACGAAATGAGAGGAACGATAACAAAATGATCGATATCAAGAGAATCAAAGAAAACCCCGATGCCATCAAGGCCGGCATGAAGGCCAAGGAAGTAGACTGCGATGCCATCATCGACCGGATCCTGGAGCTGGACGTGCAGGTCCGTGGTCTGAAGACCCACACCGAGACCAAGACCGCCGAGAAGAACAAGCTGGCCAAGGAAAACGGCAAGCTCTTCGGCCAGAAGAAGGGTGCCGAGAAGAGAGGTGAGGATACCTCCGCTCTGGAGGCCCAGATCAACGCCAACATGGCCGCCTCCGTGAAGATCGATGAGGAGATCGCCGAGGACAAGGCCAAGCTGAAAACCCTGAACGATGAGCTCATGACCAATATGCTGGCCCTGCCCAATATGCCGGACCCGGATCTGCTCCCCGGAGGCAAGGAGAACAACCAGCCCCTGCGCTACATTGGCGAGAAGCACTCCTTCGACTTTGAGCCCAAGCACCATGTGGACCTGTGCGCTGGTTTGGGCCTCATCGACTATGAGCGGGGTGTCAAGCTGGCAGGAGCCGGCAACTGGATCTACACCGACCGGGGTGCCCGGCTGGAGTGGGCCCTGCTCAACTACTTCATCGATACCCACATTGCCGACGGCTACGAGATGATCCTGCCGCCTCACATGCTGGAGTACCAGTGCGGCCTCACTGCCGGTCAGTTCCCCAAGTTTGCCGACGAGGTCTATAAGATTGCCAACCCAACCGACGACCGGGTCCACTATATGCTGCCCACCGCCGAGGCGGCCCTGGCCTCCGTCTACCGGGACGAGATCCTCACCGAGGCGGATCTGCCCAAGAAGTTCTTTGCCTATACCCCCTGCTTCCGCCGGGAGGCCGGTTCTCACCGGGCCGACGAGCGGGGCATGGTCCGGGGCCATCAGTTCAACAAGGTAGAGATGTTCCAGTACACCACCCCGGAGGGCTCCGACGAGGCCTTTGAGGAGCTGGTCCACAAGGCCGAGAATCTGGTGGCCGGTCTGGGCCTCCACTTCCGCACCGTGAAGCTGGCCGCCGGTGACTGCTCCGCCTCCATGGCCCGGACCTACGACATTGAGATCCTGATTCCCTCCATGAATGGCTACAAGGAGGTCTCCTCCGTCTCCAACGCCCGGGATTACCAGGCCCGCCGGGGCAATATCCGTGTCCGCCGGGCCGACGGCAAGATCGAGTACGTCCACACCCTGAACGGCTCCGGCCTGGCTACCTCCCGGATCTTCCCCGCCATCGTGGAGCAGAACCAGAGAGCCGACGGCTCCGTGGTCATCCCCGAGGTCCTGCGCAAATACATGGGCGGCATGGAAGTCATCGAGAAGAAGTAACCCTGTACCTTCCCCTGGGGGAAGGTGGCACGCCGTAAGGCGTGACGGATGAGGGGCCGCACCCCAATAACAATACAGGCCACATTAAATGGAAAACGCTTCCGCTCAGCGCAGCCTGTTTTTAACTTTTCGATTGTTTTCCCCTCATCCGTCCCGGGCTTTTGCCCGGTCCACCTTCCCCGTGGGGGAAGGCGACCTCCGGCGGGGAAGGCTTCCGTCCCACACCTGTCAGGGCCTTTCGCCCTGCCACCCTCTCTTAGGAGAGGGCTTTTTTTCTCGAAAATTCTCTATTATCACCAAAAACAGAAGAATTGTTTTGACAAACGGATAGAAAGAACTTATAATAAATACAATGGCACCGAATGGGGCTGAGGAGTGCCTCTTAGGTGCCGATCAATGGCAATTGATTATTTTTAAAAGGGTGGTTGCGTTATGTATAAGATCGTTCGAAAGAAAGAGCTGAACGATGCCGTTACGCTGATGGAGATCGAAGCTCCCTTCGTCGCCAAAAAAGCGAAGGCCGGTCAGTTCATTATTTTCCGCATTGACGAGCTCAGTGAGCGTGTTCCCCTGACCATCGCCGGTTACGACCGGGAGAAGGGCACCGTAGAGATCATCTTCCAGAAGGTTGGCTTCTCTACCAAGGCCCTGGGTGCCCTCAACGAGGGGGACTACATCCGGGATTTCGTAGGCCCTCTGGGCAAGCCTACCGATGTAGAGGGCAAGAAGCGGGTCTGTGTGGTCGGCGGCGGCGTGGGCTGCGCCATTGCGCTGCCCGCTGCCCGGGCCTTTAAGGAGGCCGGGGCCATTGTGGACGTGATCATCGGCTTCCGGAACAAGGACATTGTCATCCTGGAGGATGAGTTCCGGGCCTGTGCCGACAATCTGTACCTGATGACCGACGACGGCTCCTACGGCGAGAAGGGCTTCGGCACCGTGAAGCTCCAGGCTCTGCTGGAGGCCGGTACCCAGTACGACGAGGTCCTGGCCATCGGACCTGTGCCTATGATGAAGTTCGTCTGCAAGACCACCGAGCCCTTCGGCGTACATACCATGGTCTCTCTGAACCCCATCATGGTGGACGGCACCGGCATGTGCGGCGGCTGCCGTGTCACCGTTGGCGGCGAGACCAAGTTCGCCTGCGTAGACGGCCCTGAGTTCGACGGCCACAAGGTGGACTATGCCGAGCTCATGAGCCGGAACGGCACCTACCGGGAGCGGGAAGCAGAAGTTGCCAAGGACCATGTCTGCCGTATGGAAGCGATGGGCAAGGCCCTGATCAAGTAAGGGAGGAAACGAAAATGGCGAATATGACTCTTACCAAGACTCCTATGCCCGAGCAGGACCCCAAGGTCCGTGCCCGCAACTTTAAGGAAGTAGCTCTGGGCTACACCGAGGAAATGGCCAAGGAAGAAGCCGGCCGCTGCCTCAACTGCAAGAACCCCAAGTGCGTGGAGGGCTGCCCCGTCAATGTGCGGATCCCGGAGTTCATCCATCAGGTGGCTGAGGGCGATTTCAAGAAGGCCTACGAGATCATCACCTCCACCAATGCCCTGCCGGCCCTTTCCGGCCGTGTCTGCCCCCAGGAGAGCCAGTGCGAAAGCAAGTGCGTCCGGGGCATCAAGGGCGAGCCCGTTGCCATCGGCCGTCTGGAGCGCTTCGTTGCCGACTGGTACCGGGAGAACGTGAATACCAAGCCTGAGAAGGCCACCTCCAACGGCATGAAGGTCGCCGTGGTGGGCTCCGGCCCTGCCGGCCTGACCTGCGCCAGCGACCTGGCCAAGAAGGGCTACCAGGTGTCTATTTTCGAGGCTCTGCATACCGCCGGCGGCGTGCTGGTCTACGGCATCCCGGAGTTCCGTCTGCCCAAGGCCATCGTTGCCAACGAGGTGGAGAACCTGAAGGCCCAGGGCGTAGAGGTCATGACCAACATGGTCATCGGCCGGGTCCTGACCATCGACGAGCTCTTCGAGATGGGCTTCAAGGCTGTCTTCGTGGGCTCCGGCGCAGGCCTGCCCATGTTCATGCACATCCCCGGCGAGAGCCTGAAGGGTGTCATGTCTGCCAACGAGTACCTGACCCGTACCAACCTGATGAAGGCCTACGATCCCAACTCCGATACCCCCGTCATCAAGTCCAGGACCGTGGCCGTAGTCGGCGGCGGCAACGTGGCTATGGACGGTGCCCGCTGCGCCATGCGTCTGGGTGCTGACAAGGTCTACATTATCTATCGCCGTGGCGAGGCCGAAATGCCCGCCCGTAAGGAAGAGCAGCACCACGCCAAGGAAGAGGGCATTGAGTTCAAGACTCTGTGCAACCCTGTGGAGATCCTGGGAGACGAGGATGGCCGTGTCAAGGGCATCAAGTGCGTCCGTATGGAGCTGGGTGAGCCCGACGCCTCCGGCCGCCGCCGCCCCGTAGAGGTTCCCGGCAGCGAGTTTGTCATGGACGTGGATACCGTTATCATGGCTCTGGGCACCAGCCCCAACCCCCTGATCCGCTCCACCACCCCCGGCCTGGAGACCAACAAGAAGGGCGGCCTCATCGTCAATGAGAACGAGATGACCACCCGTGAGGGCGTCTTCGCCGGCGGCGATGCCGTTACCGGCGCTGCCACCGTCATCCTGGCCATGGGTGCCGGTAAGAAGGGTGCCGCAGCCATCGATGCCTACCTGAGCAAGTAATTTCAAACAGACTTTTGAATTTATCCACAGCTGTATCCACAGCTGTGGATAAATTTTGTGGAAAACCAGGAAATGACTGTGGATAGACTTGAATATAAGACGAAAAGAAACTAAATGATGCAAATCAACCGCCTCACTCCCCTGCCCTGCCGCTTGACCCTCCTGGGAAACCGAGAAAATTTCTCCACAGCTTGTCAAGGAGCTGTGGAGAATTTTTGTGGAAAGCCCCTTTCCCAGGGAGCTTTCCACAGCCGTGCAACAGGCTGTGGAAGAATCCCCTGGAGAAATACCCGATAGGCAACATAACAAGTAGACGGTAATCCCCCGCCGGAGGCAGCCTTCCCCTCCGGGGAAGGTGGCACGCCGTAAGGCGTGACGGATGAGGGGGGCTTCCTCCGGCGGGAGTTCTTTTACCTTCCCTTGGGGGAAGGTGCCGCCGCAGCGGCGGAAGAGGGGCGGTACCAGGCCCGGTTCTGCGTCCCGCCCCACACCCGTCAGGGCTTCGCCCTGCCACCCTCTCCCAAGAGAGGGTTTTCTCTCTCACCCGTCACGGCTGCGCCGTGCCACCTCCCTTTACGCAAGGGAGGCTGCCTCCGGCGGGGGTTTCAGGCGGGGTTTCTCTTTTCCCTCTGGTATTCTTCCACAGGTTGTGATAAGATAGTGGAAAACTTTGAAAGAAACCTAGGTGAACGCTTTGGAAAGACGACTGAAAAGAAACCCTTGGACCGACTACCTGACGGGGGGCCAATTGCTCCTCCTTCTGGCCATCCTCCTGCTGGGGATCCTGGTCCGGGTGGCCGGCATCGGGGAGGCGCCCCGGGGCTTTAACCAGGACGAGGCCTCCGCAGGCTATGATGCCTTCGCCATCCTGAAATATGGGATCGATCGGAACGGCATTCATAACCCGGTCCATCTCATCGCCTGGGGCAGCGGGCAGAATGCCGCCTATTCCTGGCTGTGTATGCCTTTCATCGCCCTGCTGGGTCTCTCCGTCTGGTCGGTGCGGCTTCCCATGGCCCTGGTGGGCTGCGTGTCTCTGGTGATCTTCTATTTTCTGCTGAAAAACATCCACCGGGAGAACAAGGCCTTTGTGCTTCTGGGCACTTTCCTCTTCGCCATTTTCCCCTGGCACGTTATGAAAAGCCGCTGGAGCCTGGAGAGTAACCTCTTCCCGGACCTGGTGCTCTGGGGCACCTTTCTGCTGTCCCAGTACCTCCGGAAGGGAAAAAGCGGGTATCTGTATACGTCCATGTTCCTCTTAGGCTTCTCCGCCTATTCCTACGGAAGCGCCTATTGCTTCCTCCCCTTCTTTGTGCTGCCGGTGGGGATTTGTCTGCTCCTGAGAAAAAAGGTTACCTGGAAGCAGGCGCTTGTGTGCGTCCTGGTGCTGGGGGGCACGGTGCTGCCGATTCTGCTGTTTGTGTTTATCAACACCTTTGATTATCCCCAGATCGAGCTGGGATTTCTCACCATTCCGAGACTGTATGTAAACCGACATACGGAGATGGCCTCAGTCTTTTCCGGGAATTTTCTGGAAAGTAGCCTGAAAAACTTCCGGGATGCCCTGAAGATCCTGGTGACTCAGGAGGATGGACTCCCCTGGAACGCCATGCCTCCCTTCGGCCTGACCTACCGGGTCACTCTGCCCCTGACCCTTTGGGGTCTGGTGCTGTGCCTGAAAAATATCCGAAAGCGGAATGCCCAGGGGCCGGAGTTCCTGATGGATCTCTGGTTTGCCGCTTCCGTTGTGCTGATGTTTGTGGTCAAGCCTAATATCAACCGGATCAATATTATTATGATCCCGTGGATGTACTACACCATTGCGGGAACTGTGGATCTGGCCGGAAGGATCCCCCATGGTCCAAAAGCGGCGGCGGTGCTGTTCTCAGCGGCCTTTCTGCTGTTTGCGAAAACATATTTTACGGACTACCAGTCTATGATGGAGCACAAGTTTTCCTATGGACTGGGAGATGCCATCACCCAGGCGGCACAGGCAGAGGCAGACCGTGTGTATGTCACTGACAAAACGGATATGCCCTATATCTACACCTTGTTCTACACCCAGACAGACCCCAATGTATACCGGTCCACGGTCCGTTACCGCACCAGTCATGTGGATTTTGAGGAGGTAGCCAGCTTTGACAGGTATGTCTTTGGTCTGCCCGAAACCATCGACCCGGAAGAAAATGCCGTGTATGTGCTCTATCAGCCGGAGCTGGGGAAGCTTCCGGAGGACGAATTTGAAATGACCGAATGGGGGGACTTCGCCCTGGCGGTCCCCAGAGCAAGGGGGGAGAAATGACCGTGAACAAGAAAGATATTCTCCCCCTTCTCCTCCGCTCTGCCCTCAGCCTGCTGGCGGCGATCCTTGCCGGGGTGGTGCTGCTGACGGCGGTTTACGCCCTGCCTACGGCCCGGATGCGGCACAATGTGTCCATCAGTCTGCCCTATATCCTCTCCGAAGGGGACCGGTACCAGTGGGCCCCCTACCACAACGGCACGGAGCTGGACGGCTTTACGGATGCCATTATGCTGGGGAACGCCATCTATGCAGGCTCCGGGTCTCCCCTGGGCGATGCCCTGGTGAATCCCCGGATGGAGTTCACCCCTGGGGACTCGGTGCCGGTGGATTCCCTTTCGCGGTATGCCCAGGGGGCGGAAGATGGCCGTCAGGTGACCTATGCCCGATACTGGCACGGCTATCTGGTATTTTTGAAGCCGCTGCTCCTGTTTTTCACCCCCTCGGATATCCGGCTTCTCAACATGACGGTGCAGCTGGTCCTGGCGGCGGTGCTGCTGGCCCTGAGTTACCGGCGGGGGGGCCTGGGGCTGGCCATTCCTCTGGGGGCGGCCCTGCTGGTCCTGAACCCCATCTCCACCGCCCTGTGCCTCCAGTATACGGACGTGTATCTGCTGACCCTGGTCTTCGGGATCCTTCTTCTCTGGCGGCGGACCGATGAACGGAAATTTGGCTGCCTGCTGTATTTGTGGCTGGGCATCGGCGTCGGCTTTTTCGATTTTCTCACCTACCCGGTGGCCTCCCTTGGGATCCTCCTTGCCATAGAACTCACAGTTTCCACATCCGGCCTGTGGAAAAAAATCCAGGCCATGCTCCTGAATTCCACAGCCTGGGCACTGGGCTACGGGGGAATGTGGGCCGGGAAATGGGTGGTTGCCAGCGCTTTCACGGACCAGAACGTGATTCTGGACGCATTGCGGAATATTTCCGGCAGAACTTCCTCCACAGCTGGGGAGGAAACTGTGGATATCTTTTCCGTCCTGTGGCGCAACGCCCAAACTTATGTGAATGTCCAGACCCTGTTTCTGCTTCTGGTCCTGGGGGCGCTGCTGGGCTATCTGGTGACGGTGAAAAAATACCGCCTCCGCCTGTCCCCCTCCGCCCTGGTGCCCCTGGTTCTGTGCGCCCTCTACCCGGTGGTCTGGTACGCCGTTCTCCGGAACCACTCCATGATCCACGCCTACATGACCCACCGGGACCTGGCGGTGACGGTGATGGCCTTGGGGTGCGCAATCAGTGGGAGCCTTCAGAAGCCTTCCCCCACGGGGAAGGTGGCACGCCGAAGGCGTGACGGATGAGGGGGCTCCCTTGCGTAAAGGGAGCTGTCAGCCGCAGGCTGACTGAGGGATCGGACAAGCTTTCCTGCTGAACCGGGTTTTGTCAGAACATCCAGCCTGATCGATCCCTCCGTCACGGCTGCGCCGTGCCACCTCCCTTTACGCAAGGCAGGCTGCCTCCGGCGGGGGATCCCCTCATCCGGCCCGGGCTACGCCCGGTCCACCTTCCCCGGCGGGGAAGGCGACCTCCGGCGGGGGCTTTCTTACCTTCCCTTGGGGGAAGGTGCCGCCGCAGCGGCGGAAGAGGGGCGGTACCAG
>URGL01000075.1 GCA_900547405.1 uncultured Eubacteriales bacterium | reverse complement strand
CGCGCAGCAGTTTGTGGATATCCGCCAGCGCAAACGAGGCCAGAAACAAAACAGCCGCCGCGCCCGCCGCCAGATTGCGCACAACGAGCATAACATGCTCCCGCCGGGCTTCCTCCGGCGACTGATCTTCTGTGATGGTATAGACTGCGTTCTTTTTCTCCATGCAGCGTCTCCTATGCTTTTAATATTATACATTATATCAGAAAAGCATGGCGCTTGCCTAGTCTTTCGGAAAGAAAACTGCCTGCCTCGACAAAATTTCCATCCGCTCCCCCGTCATGGGGTGCGGGAAAACGAGCCTTGCGGCACACAGCTGCTGCGTGAACAGTCCGTGGGCAGCGGAATACGCCGTCGATTCCGGGCTTGTATACTGCGGGTCGCCTAAGATGGGGAAACCGGAGGCCATGCAGTGCAGCCGCAGCTGATGGGTGCGCCCGGTGACGGGATGCAGCTCCAGCCAACTGAAATGCTCGCCGGATTCCAGCACGCGGTACAGGGTGCGGCATGGCTTCCCTTCCGGGTCAATCCGGCGCAGCAGGCTGGGCATTTCACACCGGGCGATGGGGGCGGTGACCTCCCCTTCCGGCTGAGGCGGCGTGCCGTAGACCAGCGCCTCATAGGTCTTTTGTGGATGCGCCTCTTGCAGCAGGGCGTGAATGTGAGCATTTTTGGCAACCAGCACCACCCCGAAGGTGTCCCGATCCAGCCGGGTCAGGGGGTGAAAGGCGGCGCATTGGCCGGCCTTCTGATAATATCCGGCAACGAAATTGGCCAGTGTCCCCTCGTTTTTTGCCCGGGAGGGATGAATGAGCATTCCGCTGGGTTTGTCCACTGCCAGCAGCCATTCATCCTCGTACAAAATGGAAAGCTCCCCATCCTGGGCGGGGTATTCCGGCGCTTCTTCATCCAGCCGGACGGTGATGACATCCCCGGATTTCACGGGGAAATTGGTGCGCTGGGGAATTCCGTTGACCAGGAAAGCCTCTTTCCATTTCAGCCGGTTTACCAGCGTGGCGGAGAGCTTCAGGTCGTGGCGGAGAAAGGAGGAGAGCTTCCCTTCCCGCTGGGCGGTCAAGTGTAGTTCCATGGTTATTCGCGGATGGCAACGGTTTGCCCGGCAGGGATGGTCACAAAGCTTCCGTTGGTGCGAATGGTCACATCCAACGCGCTGGGATTATGGAGAAAGCTGCCATCGGTGGAGGTTTCCAGGCGGCGGTAGGCGGTTACATAGTCGATAATCTCCCCGTTGGTGGCAAACCAGATTTTTTCCCGGTGCTGGTACAGGAACATGGCAAGCTCGTCCATCACCGCCCAGTTGCCGTCACCATCCAGCTCATAGGCATGACCCCAGACATAAAAGAGCCTGGGCGTGGTTTTGGCGGCATTGTCTTCCCCTTCGTCCACAAAGCGCTTCGCCAGCTCCATAAGCATGGGGTCAGCGTGATGGCAGGTGGGATCCCAGGTGAGAAAATTCTCTGGAATCTGAAAATCATGGGTGGCATTTACCGTGCGGGCACCCTGATAACCGGCCAGCCGCAGCTGCTCCACCACCCGGCTGTCAAAGCGGCCATAGGGATAGGCAAAGACCTTCAGGGGCTTGCCTGCCAGCGCTTCCAACCGCCGCTTGTCCTCCACGATTTCATACATGGCAAGGGGCGCACCGATGGATTCCAGGGAGGAGTGGTAAAGGCCGTGGCCGCAGATTTCATGAGTGGCGTACACGCTTTGCAGCTCCTCCGGCTGGATTTTGGATACGTCCAGCGGCTTGCCGTTGTAATTCGGCCAGGTATCGGAAACGCCCAGCAGTGCGGAATTGAGGTTGAAGGAGCATTTTAGCCCGTAGTGTCGGAACAGCTCCGCCAGATGCCTGTCCTGAATCACGCCATCGTCATAGCTCAGGGTAAAGCACTGGAGGCACCCGCCGGGGAATGCCAGCGTGTCAAATCGTCTTCCCATAAAATTCATCCTTCCGTTTTGAAATTGGAAATAAATTACTACCCCTATTATAGCACCATTTTTGCCGCTTTCAATGAAAAAAGAAATCGCCAAAGGTGAGATGCTCCTCAAATGCCGGATGCAGAAATCAACATTAGAGGTGACCTATCAGCGCACGCGGCACGGACAAAATCCAATGTGCGGCAGTTCCAAACCCGCCCGCTGACGGGAAGGAGACTGGAAAATCACGTTTGTTTTGCAGACCCGGTCATGCAGAAGATTTTTATCTTCCGTTGATACTGAAAAATCAAACTTTTTCTGAGAAAAACACTTTACATTTGGGTAAACTTATGTTATATTGGACGCACTGGCTATGGCCAGTGTGCCTGCGGCTCAGTTTTGGGACGCACCTGACCCAATACCTAGCTGACAGGGAAATAATTGTAAAGGTGGATAATACCATGATTCAGAAGGAAAAGAAGACCCAGGTTATCCTGGAGAATGCGACTCACGAGGGCGACACTGGCTCTGCCGAAGTTCAGGTTGCTATTCTGACTGCCCGCATCAACGAGCTGACTGACCATCTGCGCGTACACAAGCACGACAACCACTCCCGCCGTGGTCTGCTGATGATGGTTGGTAAGCGCCGCAAGATGCTGGACTATCTGGCAAACAAGGATATCAACCGTTACCGTGCTCTGATCGCCAAGCTGGGTATCCGTAAGTAATATCTTTGGGGCGACGGCTACCGTCGCCCCCTTTTCGCATCCGTCATTCCAACGCCCGGGAGTCCCTTTAGCGTTTGAAAGTGATGTTTTTGGATACCGGTGTCATTGCGAGGCAGTGCCCGCACTGCCGTGGCAATCCCCCGGATTTTCAGAAAAAGCGTCAGTTTCAAGTGCTAAACCTCCCGGAAACTATAAAAAAATCAGGAGGTAAATCTATGATCACACACAAGCAGTTCCCCAACCACAAGGTCTACGAGATGGAGATCGGCGGCCGCCCCTTCACCGTGGAGACCGGCAAGGTGGCTGAGCTCGCCAATGCCGAGTGCATCTGCCGCTACGGCGACACCGTGGTGCTGACCACCTGCACTTCCAACCCCATCCCCAAGGCCGGTATCGACTACTTCCCTCTGACCATCGAGTTTGAGGAGCGGATGTACTCCGTGGGCCGGATCCCCGGCTCCTTCAACCGCCGGGAGGGCAAGCCCTCTGAGCGGGGTATCCTGAACAGCCGGATCATCGACCGGCCCATGCGTCCCCTCTTCGACGAGGAGCTCCGCAACGACACCGTGGTCACCTGCACTGTTCTGGCCAACGACTACGACAACCCCGTTGAGATCGTGGCCTCCCTGGGCGCTTCCATTGCCATCGCCTCTTCCGATGTGCCCTGGAACGGACCCGTAGCTACCACCAACGTCTGCCACCTGAACGGCCAGTATATCGTGAACCCCTCCACCGAGCAGCGGAACGCTTCCGACTGCTTCGTGTGCATCTCCTCCACCTTCGAGAAGGTGGTCATGATCGAGACCGAGGCCAACGAGGCTCCCGAGGCCGTTGTGCTGGAGTCCATCCGCATTGCCCACGAGACCAACATGGAGATCGTGAAGTTCATCAACGGCATTGTGGCCGAGATCGGCAAGCCCAAGTTCACCTTCGAGAAGGCCGCCGTGAACCACGAGCTGCTGGACGACCTGATGAACTACGGCCTGAACCAGATCGAGTACGCTCTGGATACCGACGACAAGAACGTCCGGGAGGAGCGGCTGACTGCCGCCCGGCTGGACTTTGCCGAGAAGTTTGCCGACAAGTATGAGGACTTCGATACCCACATCGAGGTATGCCTGTACAAGATGCAGAAGAAGGTCGTCAAGAAGTGGCTGCTCCAGGGCAAGCGTGTAGACGGCCGGGGCATGGACGAGATCCGTCCTCTGGCTGCCGAAGTGGGCGTGCTGCCCAGAGTCCACGGCAGCGGCCTGTTCACCCGGGGTCAGACCCAGGTCCTCTCCGTCTGCACCCTGAACACCCTGTCCGCCGCCCAGAAGCTGGACACCATCTACCAGGAGGATACCAAGCGGTATATCCACCACTACAATTTCCCCGCCTACTCCACCGGCGAGGCCCGTGCCGCCCGGTCTACCTCCCGTCGTGAGATCGGTCACGGCGCTCTGGCCGAGAAGGCCCTGCTGCCTGTGATCCCCAGCGTGGAGGAGTTCCCCTACGCCATCCGCGTGGTGTCTGAGGTCCTCTCTTCCAACGGCTCCACCTCTCAGGGCTCCATCTGCGGCTCTACCCTGGCGCTGATGGACGCCGGTGTGCCCATCAAACGGCCTGTGGCCGGTATTTCCTGCGGCCTGATCTCCGACCAGGAGACCGGCGAGTGGAGAACCTTCACCGACATCCAGGGCGTGGAAGACTTCCACGGCGAAATGGACTTCAAGGTAGCCGGCACCACCGAGGGCATCACCGCCATCCAGATGGACCTGAAGAACAAGGGCCTGACCATGGAGATCATTGAGGACGCTCTGGAGCGCTGCCGCAAGGCCCGCCTGGAGATCCTGAACGAGGTCATGCTGCCCTGCATCCCCGCCCCCCGGGCCGAGGTAAGTGAGTACGCTCCCAAGATGCTGAGCCTGAAGATTCCTGTGGACAAGATCCGTGAGGTCATCGGCTCCGGCGGAAAGACCATCCAGAAGATCTGCGCCGACACCGGCGCCAAGGTGGACATCGATGACGACGGCTCCGTCTTCATCTCCGCCGTAGACGCTTCCGCCGCCTACGCCGCCAAGAAGATGGTGGACGACATCTGCTTTGTCCCCGAGGTGGGCAAGCTGTACTACGGCAAGGTAGTCCGCATCCTGCCCATCGGCGCTTTCGTAGAGATCGCCCCGGGCCACGACGGCATGGTCCACATCTCCAAGCTGGAGAACCGCCGTGTGGAGAAGGTGGAGGACGTGCTGAACCTGGGCGACATGACCTGGGTCAAGTTCATGGGCTTCGACGAGAAGGGCCGGGCCAACTTCAGCCGCAAGGATGCCCTGAAGGAAATGGAAGGCAAGTAAGTTCACATTCCCAGCCGCTCCCGCATTCCGCGGGGGCGGTTTTTTCTGTCCCGGCTGTTGCTTTTCCTCCTGTATTCCCCTATAATGGATTGGAAACCTGAAAAAAAGGAGCGATGTCTATGCCGGAACAAGAACGGGATGCCCTGGCCCAGGAGCTGCACAAGCAGGCTCTGGGAAAGCCGGAACCCCGAAAGGAAATGTCGGATGCCTGCCGGAGAGCCGGGGCGGAAGGGACGGTACTGCTCAAAAACGACGGGGTGCTGCCCCTGAGCAAAACCGGCTCCACAGCCTTTTTCGGTCGGGTCCAGCGGGACTACTTCTACGTGGGCTACGGCTCCGGAGGGGACGTGAACCCGGATTACCTGGTAAGCCCAATGGATGCCTTGGAGGCCCGGGGGGACATTGCCTATGACAAGGCCCTGGCGGACCGGTATCGGCTCTGGTGCCAGGCCAATGTGCCCCCGGTAATGGACTGGGCCCAGTGGCCCACCTGTCACCCGGAAATGCCCCTGAGTGAGGAAGCGGTCCGCGCTGCCGCCCAGAGGAACGATGCCGCCGTGGTGATCCTGGGCCGGGCCATGGGAGAGGCCATGGACAACCGGCCGGAGCCCGGGGGCTACTACCTGACGGAGGCGGAAAAAGCCCTGCTGGCCCAGGTCACGGCGGCCTTCCGGAAGGTCTGCGTGGTGGTGGACGGGGGAAATATCATGGATCTGTCCTGGGTGGAGGAGTACCCCATCGGGGCCCTTGTCTACGCCTTTCAGGGGGGCATGGAGTCCGGAAACGCCCTCATGGACGTGCTCTACGGCGACGCTCAGCCCGGCGGACGGCTGACGGACACGGTGCCCCGGCACTACGAGGATGCCCCCAGCTACGGCCATTTCGGAGGCAGGGACTTCAACGAGTACCGGGAGGACATCTATGTGGGCTACCGGTATTACGAAACCTTCGCCCAGGACAAGGTCCTCTATCCCTTCGGCTTCGGCCTGAGCTACACCACCTTCCGGGTGGAGTCTGCCGCCGAGGCCTGGCAGACCAACTGGGACCTGAGAATCAGGGTCACCAACACCGGCAGCCGCCCAGGCCGTCAGGTGGTCCAGGTCTATGTAGAGGCTCCTCAGGGAAAGCTGGGCAAGGCCGCCCGGGTGCTGGCGGACTACTGGAAGACCCCGGAGCTGGCCCCAGGCCAGTCCGCGGAGGTATCCCTGTGGATCGACCTGGAGAGCCTGGCCTCCTTCGATGATTCCGGCGTCACCGGCCACCCCTACGCCTATGTGCTGGAGGCCGGGGCCTACCGGCTGTATGTGGGCACGGATGTCCGGTCCGCCAGTCTGGCAGGGCGGCTGTTTGTGGAGGAACAGGTTCTTACGGCCCAGCTGGAGAGCCAGTGCTCCCCCACCCAGGACTTTCCCCGGCTCCACCCCAAGGAGGAGGGAGGCCGCCTGGTTCCCGGCTTCGAGCCGGTGCCCAGGGCGGAAAGCCGCCGAAAAGACCAGGTCCTGGAGAATCTCCCGGAACCCATCCCCTTCACCGGGGACCTGGGGATCTCCTTCCGGGATGTCTGCAAGGGAACACATGGCATGGATGATTTCATTGGCCAGTTGACTGCGGAGGAGCTGAACGCCCTGTGCAAGGGGGAGGGCCAGATGGACAGCCCCCTGGGCACCAAGGGCAACGCCGGGATGCTTGGAGGCACCACCCAGTCCCTCCGGGACAAGGGCCTGCCCGCCCTCACCACCACCGACGGCCCCTCCGGCATCCGGGTGTGCTACTATACGGCCCTGCTGCCCTGCGGCACAGCCCTGGCCAGCTCCTGGGATGTGAAGGCTGTGGAAGAGCTGGGGCACCTGTTTGGCCAGGAAATGGTCCGCAAGGGCTCGGATATTCTCCTGGGTCCGGGGCTCAACATCCACCGGGATCCCCTCTGCGGCCGGAACTTTGAGTATTACTCCGAGGATCCCCTCCTCTCCGGCACCGTAGCCGCCGCCATGGTCAGAGGAATTCAGTCCGTGCCGGGCCGAAGCGCCTGCGTCAAGCACTTCGCCTGCAACAACCAGGAGGAGAACCGGAACCGGAACGACTCCCGGCTTTCTCAGCGGGCCCTGCGGGAGATCTATCTCCGGGGCTTTGAGATCTGCCTCCGGGACGCTGCCCCCCTGTGCCTCATGTCCTCCTATAACCAGATCAACGGCATCTGGGGCCACTACCAGTATGAGCTGGTCACCGGCATCCTGCGCCGGGAGTGGGGCTACGACGGCCTGGTCATGACCGACTGGTGGATGCAGCCTTGCACCGACCCGGATTTCCCGGCCCTCTGGAACGACGCCTACCGCCTCCGGGCCCAGGTGGATGTGCTCATGCCCGGCAGCAACGCCTTCGAGGACCCCACCATGGACCCCTCTGCGCTGGAGTCTTTGAAGAAGGAAACCGGCCTGACTCTGGGAGAAATGCAGCGCTCGGCGAAGAATGTCCTAAAGCTCTGCGCCCGGCTGAAAGGTTAGAAAAATCCTTGATTATTCCCCGGTAATCCGATATAATGACAAAGTAGCTATTCTCCCCGGCAGGGGGTTTCCAATAGTCTACCCCACTGAATAACCAAAAGAAGGGTGTGTAAACAACTATGACCTCAGAAGAAAACAAGCAGCTCCAGCTGATGGCTGTGAAGGTGCGTGAGGGCATTGTCACCGCTACCCACGGTGCCAAGTCCGGTCATCCCGGCGGAAGCCTGTCTGCCGCGGATATGTATACTTATCTGTACTTCAAGGAAATGCGCGTGGACCCCAAGAATCCCAAGTGGGCGGATCGGGACCGGTTCGTCCTGTCCAAGGGCCACACCTGCCCGGGCCTGTACAGCGCTCTGGCAAACCGGGGCTTCTTCCCTGTGGAAGACCTGCCCACCCTGCGCCACATCGACTCCTACCTCCAGGGCCACCCCAACATGAACACCGTTCCCGGTGTGGATATGTCCACCGGCTCTCTGGGCCAGGGTCTGTCCGCCGCCTGCGGCATGGCCAAGGGTGCCAAGTTCCTGAATAAGGACATCAACGTCTACTCTCTGCTGGGTGACGGCGAGCTGGCCGAGGGCCAGATCTGGGAGGCCACCATGTTTGCCGCCCACTATCACCTGGATAACCTGTGCATCATCGTAGACCTGAACGGCCTGCAGATCGACGGCCGGACCTGCGACGTTATGAACACCGCTCCCGTGGACAAGAAGTTTGAGGCCTTCGGCTGCAACGTCATCTCCATCAACGGCCACGACTTTGCCGACATCGAGAAGGCTATGAACTTCTTCCATGCCAATCACGGCACCGGCAAGCCCACCGCCATCCTGATGACCACCGTCAAGGGCAAGGGTGTTTCCTACATGGAGAACCAGGCCGGCTGGCACGGCAAGGCTCCCAACGATGAAGAATACGCGCAGGCAATGGCCGAGCTGGCCCAGGCCCGCAAGGCGATCGAGGAGGCTTAAATCATGGCAGACGTAAAGAAAATCGCTACCCGCGACAGCTACGGCAACGCGCTGAAGGAGCTGGGCGACGAGTATGACAACATTGTGGTCCTGGATGCCGACCTGGCCGGTGCCACCAAGACCGCTACCTTCAAAAAGGCCCATCCGGACCGCTTCTTCGACTGCGGCATTCAGGAGGCCAACATGGTCAACGTAGCCGCGGGCCTGTCCACCATGGGCCTGGTTCCCTTTGCCGCTACCTTTGCCATGTTTGCCGCAGGCCGTGCCTATGAGATGGTCCGCAATACCGTGGGCTATCCCCACCTGAACGTGAAGATCGGCGCCACCCACGGCGGCATCTCCGTAGGCGAGGACGGCGCTTCCCATCAGTGCTGCGAGGACTTCGCCCTGATGCGCACCATCCCCGGCATGACCGTCATGTGCCCCGCCGACGACGTGGAGGCCCGGGCCATGGTCAAGGCCGCCTACAAGATGGAGGGCCCCGTGTACATGCGCTTCGGCCGTGCCGCCACCCCCGTGTTCCACGAGGAAGGCTACCACTTTGAGATCGGCAAGGGCGAGGTCCTGCGGGAAGGCAAGGACGTAGCCATCATCGCCACCGGCATTATGGTCCCCGAGGCCATTGAGGCCGGTAAGGTCCTGGCGGAGCAGGGCATTGATGCCATGGTCATCAACATGGCCACCATCAAGCCCCTGGACCAGGAGCTGGTCCTCTCCGCCGCCAAGAAGTGCGGTAAGGTCGTCACGGTTGAAGAGCACAACATCATCGGCGGCCTGGGCGAGGCTGTGTGCAGCTGCCTCAGTGAGCACTACCCCGTACCCGTGAAGCGGGTGGGCGTCAATGATGAGTTCGGCCACTCCGGCCCTGCCGGTGCCCTGCTGAAGGCCTTCGGCCTCTGCGCCGACAATATCGTAGCCCAGACCAAGGCGCTGCTGGGCAAGTAAATCCTTCCGGTCAATGCTTTCGGCCCCGGTCCCAAAAAGGACCGGGGCCATTCTTTTGTGATTTCCATAGGAAAGGCGCAAAAAAACGCGGCTTGCAAACGCAAGCCGCATTTTTTGGTGACCCGTACGGGAATCGAACCCATGTTACCGCCGTGAAAGGGCGGTGTCTTAACCGCTTGACCAACGGGCCTGGTAGCGGCAATCTGATTCGAACAGATGACATACCGGGTATGAACCGGCTACTCTACCAACTGAGTTATGCCGCCATGTGGTCAATGCAATTCCGGCACCGCCGAAACAGCTTCTGTATTATATCCGAAGAGGCCCATTTTGTCAAGCCCCAATTTGTATTTTTTTAGAAATTTCCGGAAAGAATTGTCTCCGAGGTGAAGATGAGATGCTTTTGGAGAAATCACTGCTGTTTTTCCTTGGAGGCGGCGGATATGTGCTGGTGGAGCTCCTGTACCGGGGCCGGAGCCACGTGACCATGTTCCTGGCGGGAGGCACCGCCTTTTTGCTGCTGGGCAGGCTGGAGGAGGTCCGGCCCCGGCTGCCGGGGCTCCTCCGGGCCCTGGCCGGAGCCGGGATCATCACCCTGGTGGAGCTGTTTTTCGGCCTGGTCTTCAACCGGGACTACCGGGTGTGGGACTACCGGGGCCTGCCGGGAAACTTCCTGGGGCAGATCTGCCCCCGGTTCTTCCTGCTGTGGGTGGGCCTGGCCTGGGCAGCAGGGCGGGTGTATTGTAAAGCCAAAAAAGCCCTCTCCTGCTTGGAGAGGGTGGCCCCCCAGGGGCCGGGTGTGGAGGGGACCCCTGGAAGTTAAGGTCGGGCCCCGATGAACGCTCCCCCGCCGGGAGGTCGCCTTCCCCCACGGGGAAGGCGACCTCCGGCGGGGGCGTTCCCTTACCTTCCCTTGGGGGAAGGTGCCGCCGCAGCGGCGGATGAGGGGCGGTACCAGGT
>URGL01000074.1 GCA_900547405.1 uncultured Eubacteriales bacterium | reverse complement strand
GTCCCCTCCACACCCGCCGCTGCGGCGGCACCCTCTCCAAGCAGGAGAGGGCAGGGAGCGTTGTAACCAAATTGTAACCGCCTCCGTTACCCGGAGGGCGGTTTTTCACCCCAATACTACCACGAACTGCCCGGAAAAGCAATTGGGATTTCTTAAGATTTCCGAAAGACAGGGAAGAGTAGGCCAGGGAGAAATATCCGGCCTGAGAGAAAACTGTAACCAAAAGTGGGATAGAATCCCTGCAAATTCTGCAAAATGAAAAGAAAAACGTCCAAAAGAAAAGAAAGGGAAACAAGCCCCTGGGGACTCTGTAATGAAGCTGTAATAACTTTTGTAATTTTTTGTTATTTTCCTCTTGACGAATTGGAAAATAGAGTATATAATGGGGCTACAAACGAAAGCACCCAGTGCCATCCACGAGCGGCGGGGACTTTCCAACCGCTGGTGGAAACCGGCAAAGAAAAATCTCTTTTTTAGGAGGATACATTATGAAGACATTTAGCAAAAAGTTGATCAGTCTGATGCTGGTTGCACTCATGCTGGTCGCGGCAATGCCCATGGCGGCGTTTGCTGATGAAGTTGACGACAGTGCTGATTACCAGGATTTGGTAACCAACATCAATGCCACCGTTACGGTTGACTGGGACGGCCAGACCTACACCGGCCACTACACCGTGAAGTCTGATTACGACGGACAGAACGAAAGCACCAATAAGGCCGCTCTGAAGGCTACCGGGCTGCCCAACTACGATCAGTACAATGTGCTCTCTGCCGACCTGACCGATGGCGTTCTGACCCTGACCATCGAGGTCAAGTCCGGCCACAAGTGCTCCTCCAAGACCATTAAGGCTTTTGAGGAAGCGGGCAACGATGAGACCCACATCCTGAAGTGCACCATCTGCGGTGAGCAGACTGTGGAGCCTCACAACTACAAGGTTACCTCTAAGGGTGACGATGCTGGCCACAATGTCAAGTGCACCGTCTGCGGTCACACCGCTGTGATTGGCCACGATGATTCCGGCGAGAAGGTTACCGTTACCCCGAAGAAGGAGCCTACCTGCACCAAGGCCGGTGCCGAGGAGAAGACCACCTACGCCTGCGGCTACACCATCGGCGGTGAGACCATCGATGCTCTGGGCCATGACTACGTTGACGGCAAGTGCACCCGCTGCGGCGCTCTGGATGACGAGAACACCTCCACTTACAATGTGACCATCGTTTACACCAAGGGCGGCAATGTGGTTGAGAATGCTACCGCTGAGCTGACTCTGAAGGAAATCACGAACCTGAAGAAGTCCAATGCCTCCAACGCAAAGCAGATCCTGGCCAAGACCAACGGCGCTTCCGTTGATGACGACAAGATTATTGACAACTACCGCGGCTCTATGAATACCTGCTTCTCCTATATGGCGATTGTGGGCAATGAGATCGAGATCGGTGTTACCAAGAACCTCTCCGGCGATGCCACCGCCAACTCCGACAAGGTCACCGTCACCGTCGTTGACGGCTCCCTGACCGATACCCGTGAGCTGACCGTTGGCAAGAGCTACTTCAACTACGACCTGACCCTGGGCAACAACAACAACAAGAACCTGGCTTCCATCCGCATCACCTACGAGGCCAACGGCAAGACCTACACCCGTACCGCCAAGAAGGGCGACTCCGATGCCAAGGTCCAGGCCTATGATACTCAGGTGGAGCTGCTGTGGGATGCCAAGCAGGTTACCATCAACTTCTACCGCAATGCCGCTGACGGCGCTGAGAAGGTCAGCACCATGACCATCCGGGCCGGTGAGACCATCGAGGGCCTGCCCAAGCTGGACGGCGAGTATGTCTCCTGGTACCTGGAGAGCGGCGAGCTGCTGCAGGAAGGCAGAACCTACGACTTTGCTTCTACCACGGTCAGAGCTTATCCCTATGCCGGCGGCGAGGTTTACCTGCAGATCTACAAGAACGGCGACACCAAGACTCCTGTCAGCAACGATCCCGTGAACGTTACTGCCAAGGTTCAGAAGAACGGCATCATCTCCGCTTCCGACCTGACCAAGACCATTGAGAAGGCTGTTGGCAAGAAGAACCTGAAGATCACCGGCCTGTTCGACTTCGACGGCTGGGAGGAATACAAGTCCACCAAGTCCACCAAGGCCGCTTCCTCCACCATCGATGTGGGCACCGCTGACAATCGGACCGGCGTGCAGTTCCTGTACGTCATGGTCAACGGCGGCACCTCCAGCAACTCCAAGGCTGACTCCTCCAACCCCAAGACCGGCGATAACGCCATGATCGGCACCGCCGCTACTGTGATGGCTGTGGCTGTCATTGGCCTGGGCGCCACCGCTGTGGTCCTGAAGAAGAAGGAACAGTTCTAAGGGACTGCGCAACTGAATAGTCCATTGGCCCCCTCCCGAGTCCTCGGGAGGGGGCTTCTTCATGCCCGGATAGAACAACTCTGCCTTCTCCTGCTTGGAGAAGGTGCCGCCCGCAGGCGGCGGATGTGGAGGGGACCCCTAAAAGGTAAGGCCGGGCCCGGTTTGAACCGTTAAGGGTCCCCTCCACACCCGTCCCGGGCTACGCCCGGTCCACCCTCTCCAAGCAGGAGAGGGCAGGGGGCTGCTCTGTTTTGGCTTTGTGGTGGGAAACGCTTGTAAAATCCATCTCACCGCTGTATAATAGATAAAAACGCCAAAGGAGCTCTCTATGGAATACAACAAGAATGTAAAGGACATGGTGCCTGGGGATAAGGTGGAAGGGTTTTATATCTTAAAGGAGGCCTACCAGAAAATCTCCTCCAACGGCAAGCCTTTTTTGAGCGCGGTGATCGCGGACAAGACCGGAACCATGGATGTGAAGGTCTGGGACTACGCCGGGCCGGTGGGCACCCAGGAGGATGTGGGAAAAATCATTAAAATCCGGGGAGATGTGTCCGAATTCAAGGGAAATCCCCAGCTGTCCCTGTCCAATATCCGCATGGCCCTGCCGGAGGACAACTGCGATACCGTCCGGCTGGTGGCGGCTGCCCCCATCGACAAGGACGAGACGGTCCGCAAGGTCCGCGCACTGGTGGACTCCATGGAAGATCCCGACTACCGCCAGGTGGCGAGGACCATGCTGGAGCGGCATCTGGAGACCTTTGCCAGCATCCCGGCGGCCAAAAGCGTCCATCACAGCTTCCTGTCGGGGCTGCTGATGCACACTGCCAACATGATGGCCATGGCAGACTTTCTGTCGGGGCAGTACGCCTCCGTGATTGACCGGAGTCTGCTGCTGACGGGGACCCTGCTCCACGATTTTGCCAAGGAGATCGAGTTCCGGTTCTCGGACTTAGGCATCGTGACGGACTATTCCGTGAAGGGGCAGCTCCTGGGCCATCTGGTGATGGGCGCTCAGGAGGTGGCCCAGGTCTGCGCCGAGCTGGGGACCCCGGAGGAGAAGAGTCTCCTCTTGCAGCACATGATCCTATCCCACCACGGAGAGCCGGAATACGGCGCGGCGGTAAAGCCCATGTTTGCCGAAGCGGAGCTGCTCAGCTACATCGACATGGTGGACAGTCGGATGGAGATCTATGCGGAACTTTTGCCCTCGGTGGCGGAAGGCAGCTTCAGCAGCCGGGTGTTCGCCCTGGATAAGCGGATCTACCATCACGGATAAAAATTCATATTTGAGCCCTTGACAAACAGGGGCTCTTTTTTTATAATCATAGCCTACTAACTTAGTAAGTATTTGGAGATGATGGAATTACGGATAGAAACACACAATGTGTTATTTTTCTCCGGGGCATGACCTGTCAGCTCTGCGCAAAGCGGATCGAAGATCGTCTTCGTGGGCAGCCGGGGGTCCGGACCGTCCAGGTGGACCTGGGCAAGGCCCGGGCGGAAATTACCTATGACCCGGACAAGACCAGCCCGGAGGCTTTGTGCCAGGCGGTCATATCTGTGGGCTACGGTGCATCCCTGACCCCGCCGGGAAGAGAGCTGGGCGCTTTCACCGGGAAGCTGCTGGCACTGTGGGGCCTCTTTTTCCTGCTGGAGCGTTTTGGAGTTCTCAATGTCCTGGTGCCCTCCCAGCTGGCGGAGGGGAACATGGGCTATGGTATGCTCTTCGTTACGGGGCTCATGACGTCGATCCATTGCGTGGCCATGTGCGGCGGCATTGGCCTGAGCCAGAGCCTGACGGGCGTCAAAAAGCAAAAGACCCCCCTTGGGCCCACGCTGCAATATCAGCTGGGGCGGCTTTTGTCCTATGTGAGTCTGGGTGCCATCCTGGGTGGGGTCGGCGGACTGCTGGCTGTTGGGGGCCTGAGCTACGGCTTCCAGGGGACCATCAAGCTGCTGGCCGGAGGCGCCATGCTCCTGATGGGGCTGAATATGCTGTCCCTGCTGCCGCCTCTGCCTCGGATCCGGTGGCTGCCGAAGATCTCCCGGCCCAGAGGACTGACACCCTTCCAGGTGGGGCTTTTGAATGGCTTTATGCCCTGCGGTCCTCTGCAAAGTATGCTCCTGCTGGCCCTGGCCAGCGGCAGCGCGGTGAGGGGAGCTTTGAGCATGCTCTGCTTCTGCCTGGGGACCTTGCCATTGCTTCTGGGCTTTGGCTCCCTGGCCGCCTGGCTGGGACGGCGGTTCACGGGAGCGGTGCTTTCGGGAGGCGCGGTGCTCATCGCCGTCTTTGGCCTGTCTATGCTGAGCCAGGGCGGCAGCCTGACGGGGCTGTTCTCCCCAGACCTGCTGCTTGATCTCACGGCCTTGCTGTGCTGTGCCCTGCTTCTTTGGAAGCTCCCCATTCCCAGAGGGGGAAAGGCCGCCGGGATGCTGGCCTGCCTGGCCATTTTCCATTGCCTGTCCCATGTTCAGCCCAAGAGCGGGGACTTGGACCAGGCCCGGATGGAAGGAACTGTCCAGGTGGTGGAGAGCAGCCTGTCTTCCGGCAGCTACCCGGATATTCAGGTTGCTGCCGGGGTCCCTGTCCGGTGGACCATTCAGGCGGATGCCGACGAAATCAACGGCTGCAACAACCGAATGCGCAGCCGGGACTTTGACCTGGACCTGACCTTTCAGCCGGGGGAAAATACCCTCACCTTTACGCCCTATGCCCCAGGGACCTATTCCTACAGCTGCTGGATGGGCATGATCCACGGCACCATTACCGTTACCGAATAAGGAGACCTATATGAAACGTTTTTTACTGATGATCCCAATGGTCCTTCTGCTGCTCACCGCCTGCGGCAGCAAACAGGCCCCATCCGCCGAGATTCCCGGGGATGGGGCCCTGGAGATCCCCGTCTCGGAGCTCTCCGAAAAGATACAGATATATTCCTTTACCCTGGACGGCCTGAATATGGAGGTCCTGGCCGCCAAGGATGCCGACGGAACCGTCCGCACAGCCTTCAACACCTGCCAGGTATGCAACGGCTCCCGGAAAGCCTACTTCCAAGAAGAGGGTGACCACGTGGTCTGCCAGAACTGCGGCAATTCCTTCAGTAAGGAGGATGTAGGCGTCCTATCCGGCGGCTGCAACCCCTATCCCATTTTCCCGGAAGACCGAGCGGATACCGAGGATACGGTGACAATCTCCTACGACTTCCTGAAATCCGCCGAGGGACTGTTTACCCGGTGGAAGGAGAACAGCCCTGCGGGTTCGCAGTAGTGTGGGAGTTTATAGGCGGCGCTGGGGGGGTGCATTTGGCACTGCTGGTAGGATGGTCACATAGTCTTCTAACCTTTTTACAGTGCAAGGATTTCCTTCTTCTTAGCGTCAAACTCATCCTGAGACAGAATACCCTCATCGACAAGCTGCTTTAATTTGCGCAGTGTTTCGATCTTTTCATCGTAGCTAATCAGTGCATTGTCCGTCTCCTTTGCGGGCTGGTCACTCTTAATTTTGCTAAGCAAAGAAGTCGCACAGGAAGATGCCTTTAGCCAGCCCTCCTGAATGCCGCCTTTTGCGGCGTTTGCGAATCGAGAGAGTTTGCTGGACTGAACGCTTTCGGGGACATCTTCACCAATGCTTTCAATCGTCTCAATATCCGCAGCCATTTCCTCTTCGGAATAGTTGAAACAAGCTTTATTCAGCGCTGCATTGAGGCGGTTTGCCATGGGCATCATTGACACATAATTCAGGCCTCCAGAAATGACACCGCCCACAATGGGGACAGCTTTGGAAATTCCTTGTGCTACCGTGGTTTTTGTTACTTTCACGCCAATGGCCTTACCGATCTGTTTAACAATTGGATACCAGAAGGTTTTGGTCAACGCTTTCTGTGGCAGCTTTTTCAGTGTCGTTTTTGCAATCTGCGTGGAAAGAACCCGAACACCAGATACGGCGCCGGATACACCGAACATCACACCACAATATAAAATCAACTGGTTTCTGACCCGCTCGTCATCAATCTGATCCGCATTCCACAGATCGGATGCCCCATATAGGTAAGACAACTCCTGAGCAAGACGCAGAGCCATACCAAAAAACTGTGCCACATCCGCAGGAATGGTTGCTGCCATTGCCAATCCGCCGGGGATACCGGCGACAAAAGATGCTGCGGAGGACTGGCTGGTGCGAATGAAAATCAGCTTTGCGGCAGCTTTCTCGATACGCTCTTGGGGGACTCCGGCGCTGACCGGCCCCACATCAATGACGGCCTGTAAGTCGAAATTCTCGTTTGCAAAGGTCTCCGCGAGAAATTTGCTACGATTTACTCTTACTCCGGGTAGCTTGACTGCATTGCTGATGATGGTTTCCAGCGCAATGGTGGTGGTTTCATTGTTTCCCTGTTCCATGATCTTTTTCCTCCCTCTCGAACTGGGCGTGCTGAGAACAACCCTATTTTACAGTGGCGTTTCAATCAATGCAAGTGATTCAGACTGACTATGATATTTTTAGCCTGTTTGCACAAGGGGCTCTAGTGGAAATTGTTGATATTTTCCACTAGAGCCCTTGCCCTATTTACTCATCACGCCTGCCAGCTTCTGCAAAACTCTGCTGTTTACTTCCAGATAATACTGAAGCTCCGCACTGTTCAGGTCGTCTTCGTCCCATTTCTTGAAAGCGGCATCCATTTCTCCGGCCTTCGACAGCATCCCGGCGTATTGGCTCAGGAGGGAGAAATCTGTGGGATTCTGGGCGTATTTGCTCAGAAAATCGCAGTATTCGTTGTAAAAGGCTTCATATGTATCCATGGCTTCCTTGAATTCGGGGCGCATTCCGTCGACAAGGTTTTCGGTTGTTTCCGGAATGTCTTCATCTGTGCTGGGAGTTGGCTCTGTTTTTTCGGCGGCGGGCTCGTCAGAGACGGCTGGTGTCTGAACGGTTACTGCGGGTTCTGTGACTTTTTCGACCGTTTCGGTAGGTGCTTCGGTCTCGGTAGGTATGGTTTCCACGGGCTTTTTGCTTCCGCAGGCTGTCAACAACAGCGCAATGGTGACAATGGCGATGAATACTCTTTTCATATGGATTCCTCCTATTTTTTATACCCCCATCCGGGGGCTGAGTTCCAATGCTTCCGGGACATCTCCTTTGAGAACGTCGGCAAGACCCTTTTGGATGCCTACGAATTCCAGATAATTGAGAATGCGGATCTGACGCTGGATTTTCTCTTTTTCAGTCATCTTCTGGGACAATAGTTTTTCCAGAACACGGTGGACATCATACTCCGGGTCCAGCATGATATCCCGGATCTCATTGCGTTTCAGCCCCAGCTGATAATACAGCGCGATTTCTTGCAGCCTTTCGACGGCGGCATCGTCATACAGCTTGTAGCCGTCGTTTCCTTCTACCGAGTAATTGGCGTATGCCGCGGCTTGGACCACATTTTCGTGATGGAAATAATATAAATGCTTTCGTGTGAGCCCGGTGAGAGCACACACCTCCTTGACCGTTTTATACTCTTTCATAGCCTGCATCCCTCGGGATGAGTATAGACCGTTCTCGGAGAACGCTTCAATAGCCATGGACGGGGACCAGAGAATCCTCGTGGGCATCCGTATACCGGTCCGTTTTTTTGCTGGGTGCATAAAAATTCCCCCTGTTTGGTAGTAGCTCGCGGTGAGCCCTACAACAGGGGGTGTAAATTTTGCGAGGGGAAAGCGCCCCCTCCGTATAGAGAGAGCGCCGTATTGGAAATGCAAAAACTACCTCAAATTCAAAAGTTTTTGCATTCATCATCCAAAAACTTTTGAAAGTTCTGGAAAAACAGCATGGCGATGCAGACTTTACTTCCGCCCACGCCGTTCATAGATCTTTGCCAGTCCGCCTTCGCTGGTTTCCCGGAAGCGGCGGTTCAGGTTGATGCCGGTTTCGTGCATGGCCCGGCAAACCATGTCGTAGCTGATATTCCGGGAGCCGGTGAGGAAGTAGCTCAGGTTGCAGGCGTTCATGGCCCGCATGGCTGCTACGGCGTTGCGCTCGATGCAGGGAATCTGGACAAGGCCGCAGATGGGATCACAGGTCAGGCCCAAGTGGTGCTCCATGGCAACCTCGGCGGCGTATTCTACCTGGTCCAGGTTCTGGCCGTAGAGCTCTGCCAGGGCGGCGGCGGCCATGGAGCAGGCGGTGCCGATCTCTGCCTGGCAGCCGCATTCGGCGCCGGAGATGGAGGCATTGCTCTTGGTCAGGTTGCCAATGATGCCGGCGGTGGCGAGACCGCGGCAAATGGTCTCGTCGGAGTAGCCCTTAGTGTCCTGGATATATTTCAGGACGGCGGGGAGAACGCCGCAGGCCCCACAGGTGGGGGCGGTGACAACGGTGCCGTTGTCTGCGTTTTGCTCGGCGACGGCATAGGCATAGGCAGCGATTTTCTGAAACTCCTGCAGGGCGGGAGCGTCGCAGCCGCCGGTCTTATTATAAAGGTAGCTGGCCTTTCGCTGCACGTTGAGTCCGCCTGGCAGGGTGCCGGTGGCGCTCAAGCCGTCCTCGATGGATTGCTTCATGGTCTTCCATACGGTCAGCAGGAAGTCCCAGATGTCCGGGCCCTCGTTGAGCTCCACATAGTCGCTCAGCGTTGTGATATAGCGCCACTTGCAGAAGTCGGCAATCTCAGCGAAGGAGTGCTCGATATAGATCTCCTCGCTGTCGTCTGCCGGCCGGCCGGGGATGCGGATGTCACCGCCGCCGATGGACTCCACCCGCAGGCGGCTGATTTCCTGGCCATCCTTCAGGGCGATGAAGTCCAGGGTGTTGGGGTGGGCATCCGGCAGGTCCTCATCGGAGAAGAGGATCTGGGTGGGCAGGGGAGCCAGAGTTTCCCGCAGAACCCGGTCTGTGCCATGGCCAACGCCGGTTTTGCTCAGAGATCCGTAAAGGATCACCCGGAAGGCATCTGCCTGGGGATTCTCTCCCCGGAAGAGCTTCGCTGCCCGCTCTGGGCCCATGGTATGGGAGGAAGAGGGACCCTTACCGATCTTATAAATTTCTCGAATGGATTTCATTGTGTGACCTCCAACGTTTATTGGGACTACTATACCAGAAAATCTGTCAAAAAACAATGCCGGAGACCAAAGAAAAGGCTTGACAGATGTGGTATAATAAATTGACTGATTCCATAAGAAATACACCTGAGAGGATGATATAAAAACATGGCAAAGGATAAAAAAGTAGAGCAGATCACCGACATGGAGGTGGACTTCGCCCAGTGGTACACCGATGTGTGCAAAAAGGCTCAGCTCATCGATTACTCTTCTGTGAAGGGCATTTTCATCTACCGGCCCTATGGCTATGCCATCTGGGAGAACATTCAGCATATCATGGATGCCGAGTTCAAAAAGGTGGGCGTGCAGAATGTCTACATGCCTATGCTGATCCCCGAGAGCCTGCTGCAAAAGGAGAAGGACCATGTAGAGGGCTTCGCGCCTGAGTGCGCTTGGGTCACCATGGGCGGCAGCGAGAAGCTGGAGGAGCGGCTGTGCATCCGTCCTACCTCCGAGACTCTGTTCTGCGACCACTTTGCCCAGGTCATCCAGTCCCACCGGGACCTGCCCATGAAGTATAACCAGTGGTGCAGCGTGCTGCGTTGGGAGAAGACCAGCCGCCCCTTCCTGCGCCACCGGGAGTTCCTGTGGCAGGAGGGCCACACCATGCATGCCACCGCCGAGGAGGCCAAGGCCTTCACCGAGCAGATGCTGAACGTCTACGCTGACTTCTGCGAGGATGTGCTGGCCATGCCCGTGACCAGAGGCCAGAAGACCGAAAAGGAAAAGTTCAACGGCGCCGAGGCTACCTATACCATCGAGTGCATGATGCACGACCGGAAGGCCCTCCAGGCAGGCACCTCCCACTACTTCGGCAACGGCTTTGCCAAGGCTTTTGACATCACCTTTACCGACAAAAACAATCAGCGTACCAACCCCTACCAGACCTCCTGGGGCGTATCCACCCGTCTCATCGGCGGCATCATCATGACCCACGGTGACAACAACGGCCTGGTGCTGCCTCCCAAGATCGCCCCTGTCCAGGTGGTGATCCTGCCTGTGGCTCAGCACAAGCCCGGCGTTCTGGAGGCCGCCCAGCAGCTGAAGGATCGGCTGGAGCAGGCTGGGTTCCGGGTGAAGGTGGACGATTCCGACAACTCCATGGGCTGGAAGTGCGCTGAGTACGAGATGCGCGGCGTGCCCATCCGCCTCG
>URGL01000073.1 GCA_900547405.1 uncultured Eubacteriales bacterium | reverse complement strand
CCCCTGGGGGAAGGTGCCGCCGCAGCGGCGGAAGAGGGGCGGTACCAGGTCGGACGCTGTGCCGCCCCACACCCGTCACGCCTGCGGCGTGCCACCCTCTCCCGGGAGAGGGCGGGGGGTCAGCTTACCTGATTTTCGTAGGTATACACTTCGCTGGCGGCCACCATTTCGAAGTAGGCCTTCAGCACGGGCTCCGCGGCGGGGGCCAGGGAGGAGCCGTGAGCGGCTTTTTCGCCGAAGATGGCGATGGCGATCTCCGGGTCCTCCCGGGGGGCGAAGCAGACGAAGGCACCGTGGTCAGAGCCGCCGGAGGAGTGCTGGGCGGTACCGGTCTTGGCGCAGACGGTGATCTTGCTGGGCCACTGATTGGCATCGGGGTCCTCGCAGCCGCCGAAGTATTTCCGGGCGGTGCCGCCGGGCATGGTGACCACTCGGCGCATACCCTCGGAATAGGTCTGGAAGGTGGTGTCGGAGATGTTCATCTTGCTGACTACCTCCGGACTGTTGGAGTAGACCAGGGTCCGGTAGTCGGAGGAGGTGACCCGGTTCAGGAAGGTGGCCCGGTACCGGACACCCTTGGTAGCCAGGGTGCTGGCGTAGACGCACAGCTGCAGGGGGGTGAATCGGTTCTCGGACTGGCCGATGGCGGTCAGGACTCGGTCGCCGCCGTTCCAGGCCGCGTCAACGCCGGTGTAGGAGGCTTTTTTACTTTCCGCGTTGGCCCGCCAGCCCACCTTCTCCACCAGCTCGATGCCGGTAGGCTCGCCCAGACCCAGGCCCTTGGCGGTCTCATCCATCATCTCGATGGTCATTCGGGCGCCAAGCTCATAGAAGAAGACGTTGCAGGACACCTTCAGAGCGTCCTCGGCGATCAGATCGCCGTGGGTGTAGGAGTAATGGCTGCCGGTCCAGACCAGGCAGGTGGGGTGGAAGTCCGGGAAGTCCGGGTTGTCGAAGTAGCCCGTATCCTTAATGATCTCTCCGGGGCTGTAAATGGGCTGGCCCGCCTTTTCGCCTTTGATATACTTGTTCTCCATGGCGGCTATCAGGGTACACATCTTATAGGTGGAGCCCGGGGCGTAGGTAGCGCCGAAGGCCCGGTTGAAGAAGGGATTTGTGTCGTCCTTGGAGATCATCTCCCAGTCCTCGTTCAGAGTGGCCAGGTTGTAGGTGGGATAGCTGGCGCAGGCCAGGATCTCCCCGGTCTTCACCTTCATGACGATGATGGCCGCGCCCTGGGCGTCCAGGCCCACGTGCTCGCCCTGTTCCGTGTTGATCTCCGGGTCCGTAATGTTCTTCATGACCTCCGCCAAGGCATCCTCGGCGGTTTTCTGAAGGGAAATATCGATGGTGCTTTCCACGTTGTTTCCGGCCACAGGCTCCTTGTCCTTGATATAGGCCTGGGACACAATGGTGCCCTCCTTGGTAACCTTGTCCAGACGGGAGCCGTCAATGCCGTGGAGGTACTCCTCAAAGGCCTCCTCAAAGCCGGCCTGGCCGATCTGGGCATCCATGGAGTAGTTCTGGTCCTTGTACTTGGCCCAGTCGTCCGCATCCATGCTGCCCATGTAGCCCAGGATATGAGCGCCGTAGGTGGTGTGGTACTCCCGGACGGTGGAGGATTCCACCATCAGGCCGGGGGTGTTGAGCTCCAGCAGCGCCGCCAGATTGTCACTGGATACGTCGGAAATGAAGACGTAGCTTGCCAGGTAGGAAACGCCCCGGAGGTCAAATTCGTACCTTAGGCCGATGACGGCCCGGGCCTCCTCCTCGGTCCAGGTTTCCGGGATCTTGTACCGCTCCCGCATTTTCTCGATGAGCAGAGGGGCGGTGATGTCCGGGTCCCAGCCGCAGTCGATCATGTAGTCCTGGAAGTAGCCCTGCCAGGCGGTGCTGTACTGGTCCAGGGTGTATTCAAAGGGCCGGGACATGGTCACCGGCAGGTGGTCCTGATGCTCTATCTGCAATTCCTCGCACTTTTTCAGCAGGGTATACAGGTATTCGTTCCGGTTGTCGGCGGATTTGATAACGAAGTGGTTGAAAACCAGGTCGTAGGAGGCACGGTTGCCTACCAGGACCTTGCCGTTCCGGTCCAGAATGTCCCCCCGGGCGGCCCGGACGGTGGTAACGGTGGAGTAGAGGGTGGTGTTGTCCGTGTTGCCGTCGGTCTTGATGATCTGTAGATCAAAGAGCCGGACGGCGTACAGAAGCATAATAAAGCCGAAGAGTCCCAAAAGGGCTCCGGCACGGAATCGGGTCAATCTTTCCATACATGGTCTCCCATTTGTCCGATGCGGTAGATAAGCTGATACAGCGGGATCATCAGCACGATGCTGTACACCGCTGTTTCCAAGAAGTAAATGCCCCGGCTGAAGCGGGTCAGGCCCATGAACAGGGCCGTAATGAAGAGTCCCGCCTCATACACCAGCATGGTCAGGCTGCTGCACAGCAGATTGGAGACGGTGCTCCGCCGCCAGAACTTCTGCCGGAACAGGGCGAAAAGAATGGCGGGAAAGGTGATAAGGGCCACGCAGTAGGCCCCTGGGGCGGAGCCTGAGAAATGGTAAAAGGCGCTGGCAAGCAGGGCGAAGATACCCCCTACCTCGCTGCCCTCCATAATGGCCACCAGGACAATGGCCGCCACCCCCAGGTCTGTAGTGGCACCGAAGAGCCGCCACCTGCTCAGCACGCAGTCCTGCAGGACCTGGCAGATCATGCAGGTGAAGCACAGCAATACCCACCGGAGAAGGGTGGTGCGCTGCTGCCTGGTAAAATGCAGTCTTTTCAGAAGGGGATTCTCCTGGGCATCCGGCTGGAATTCCTCTTTCTGGGCCTGGTAGCGGGTGATGGCATCGGCCAGGACCTGCAAAACCGAAGTCTTTCTCCGCCTGGGCCTGGGGCGCCGGGGCGGTCCCTTGCTCCCGGACCGGCCGGCCGGCCCCTTGCCGGTGGAGCGCTGCTGGGCGGAGGCGGGCCGCTTACGTTTTTCTTCCATGGGCCTTACTCCGTTGCCGCCGCAGCGTCGGTGGCCGTGGTGGTGTCTGTGGAAGCGGCGGCATCCGTGGCAGCGTCTGTAGACGTGGTGCCGCTGGAAACGTCCGTGGTGTACTGGGTGATGATGAAGATCTGCTCCAGGGAGTCAATGTCCGCGGCAGTCTTCAGGATGGCGTATTTGGCCACGCCGGTCTGCTCGAAGCCGGCATCCACAATGGAGCCCACGATGAGCCCCCGGGGATACACGGTGGAGCCGGAGGTCACCACCTCCTGGTTGTTCCGGATAATGGCGGCAGAGGGCAGATAGTCCATTTTCAGGAACTTCTCGTTGCCGTCAATGTAGCCGCCCTTCACCATGCCGTTGTAGCCGGAGTCGGAAATGGTGGAGGAGACCTCCAGGGTGGAGTCCAGCACGGTTTTTACCTCCGCGTAGTTGGGGCCCACCTGGGTCACCAGGCCCACCACTTCGCCGTTGGCGGTAACGGCGCACATGTTGGTGGTAATGCCGGAATTGCTGCCCTTGTTGATGGTCAGCACGTTTGTGAAGTCCGTGGAGCTCCAGCCGATGATATAGGCATCCAGCATGACGTAGCTCTCGTGGGTGGTTTCCAGCTGGTTGAGCTTCCGCAGACGCTCGTTTTCACGGGTGGTGGCATCGGCCTGACGGGCGGTGTCCTGCATCTCGGAGAGCTGCTTTTTCAGCACCTGGTTCTCGGCCTCCAATGCCTCGTACCGGAACATATAGCTGTAGTATTTCTCTACGGTATTGGTCAGGGTCGTGGCCGCGGACCGGAAGGGGGTCATGAGACCCTGAACAAGAACGTCCGGCAGGGACCGGTTGGTCAGGCCCGCCACAACGGACAGTGCCGCCGTCACCAGGGCGGTGAGCACCAGAATGATTTTCAGTTTCGTGCTGAACAGCTGCTTCATGCTTCCTCCTCCATCCAACCAGGGATGGCTTTCTTCAAAATTTCGCCCAGGCGGCACACGGGAAGACCCATCACGTTGTAGTAGTCCCCTTCGATCCCCTGGCAGAAGAGGGCTCCGCCCCCCTGAATGCCGTAGGCCCCGGCCTTATCCATAGGCTCCCCGGTGGCCACATAGCGGTGGATCTCCCCTTGGGACAGGGGCCGGAAATGGACCTGGGTCACCTCGGTAAAGGTTTCGGCCCTGTCACGGTACAGCACCGTACAGCCCGTCATGACCTGGTGAGTCCGGCCGGACAGGAGGCCAAGCATCCTCTTTGCCTCCTCCGCCGACCGGGGCTTTCCCAAAATTTTGTCGTCACAGACCACAACGGTGTCCGCGGCGATGACGGCATCCCCTTCTTCCCGGGGCACCGCCAGGGCCTTCTCCCGGCTCAGCCGGGCCACCTCGTCATAGGGCTTCTTCCCTGGGTCCATGGTCTCGTCAATATCCGCCGGATGCACGGCAAAGGGATGGCCGAACAGGGCCAGCAGCTCCCTCCGCCGGGGAGACCCGGAGGCAAGAATCAATTGCATTGTCGTTGTCCTTTCTCCAAAACCTTCCCCTGGGGGAAGGTGCCGCCGCGGCGGCGGATGAGGGGCGGTACCAGGTCGGACCTTGAACCGCCCCACTCCCGTCAGGGCTTCGCCCTGCCACCCTCTCCCAGGAGAGGGTTTTTGTTTTTACTCCACGCCACGCAGGTACAGGCCTCTGGTGCAGGCGCCGGGGTCGAAGCTGGTGGGTGTCAGGTACTCCTCCAGGATCCGGTCCACCTCCCGGGCGTTTTCCGTGGTAAAGTTCAGCCGGATGGCCCAGAGGCCCAGCTTGCTCAGGTCGTTCTGCCGGTCCAGCCAATAGAGCTTCTTGCCGTTCAGCAGGACACTGCGGCAGCTGTCGGCCTCCTTCATCACCGGGAAGTCCGCCCCCGTTTTGTCCGTCAGCTTCACGGCGGGGCCTCCCTGGCAGCCGCATTCGCCGGTCTTATTCTTGATCAGGCATTGCTCCGTGATCATCAGAGGCAGGCGGCCATAGGCGATCATTTCCATATTCACGGCCTTGCTCAGGTCCCGGATCTGGGGCAGGGTCATTTCGATGCTCACAGTGGCCGAGGCCAGCTTCAGGTCCCGCATCACGTTTGCCGAGGCGGAATTGAAGAGGTTCATGCCGAAGTCCCCGTGGAGCCGCATACCGCACTCCTTGGCCACCAGCATCAGGCCGATGTTGCCCACCAGCGCGTCCCGGATCCCCAGGGACCGGACCGTCTCCAGCCGGTTTTTCAGCTTGGGCACCTCCCCGTCGTGGACGATCCGGGGGAGCACCACCCCCACCCGGCCCCGGTTGGCCAGGCTCTGGCACAGCCTGGCGTCGGCGGCCAGAATGTGCAGGGGGATGTAGAGCATACTTACCTCGCTATCTAAGAGGGCCTTCGTCAGCTGCTCCCGGGCGGCGATCTGGACCGTCAGCCCAGGCAGGCCTGTGGGGCCCTTGAAATAGGGGATGTCCCGGGCCTTTTTCACGGGATGCTCCTCCCGCCGGGCACGCAGCGCCGTCATCTGGTTCAGCACATCCCGGCGCATACCGTTGATGGCGGCGGCGGAGAGCATCAGCCCCGGATCCACATAGGCCTGGACCGAAGCGCAGCGGAAGGGTGTGCCGCCGGTTTTGGCCACCCGGGCGGCAAGCATCTGCTGGCTGAGGGCCACATTCACGGCCCGCTCCGGCCTGGGGCCCTGGGCCAGGGCCATGTGGCCGTCGGCATCCTCTGCCGACAGGCTGCTGCCGTCTACGGTGACGGCGGCCTTGAATTTCAGGTCCACCAGGGGCATCTCCACGCCCTCGTAGCTCTGGCGGACGGTCTGCAAAAACTGGGTATCCTCCGGCTCGTCCTCGTGGATGCCGAACATCCGGGGGGTGACCTTGCCTAAGTAGTAGCCGTTGGTAAAGCCCTGGCGGTTGAAGGCCTTGTAGAGGGTGTCGATCATCTCCTGGGTGACCTGGGCCCCGTCTATGGCGCTGCGGTAGACTCTGGTCACCGCCGCCACATACTCAGGCCGCTTCATCCGGCCCTCCAGTTTCAAGGATGACACCCCCATCTCCTCGATGGCGGCGGTGTAGTGGATCAGGCAGTTGTCCTTCAGACTCAGGGGATACTTATTTTCCCACCGGGAGTAGCCGTAGCTCTGGCGGCAGGGCTGGGCGCAGCGCCCCCGGTTGCCGGACCGGCCGCCGATCATGGCGGAGAGATAGCACTGGCCGGAATAGCACATGCACAGGGCCCCGTGGCCGAAGATCTCGATCTCGATGGGGGAATGGGCGCAGATGTAGCTGATCTCCTCCCGGTTCAGTTCCCGGCTGAGGACCACCCGCTGGATGCCCATGGCGGCGCACATCTGGACACCTGCCAGATTGTGGACCGTCATCTGGGTGGAGCCGTGGACCGGCACATGGGGGGCGATCTGGCGGCACAGCTGCACCACGCCCCAGTCCTGGACGATAAAAGCGTCCACTCCGGCGGTGGCCGCCGCCCGGATCAGGTTGCGCAGCTGCTGCATCTCCTTGTCCGCAACCAGGGTATTGAGGGTCAGGTGCACCTGCACCCCCCGGATATGGCAATATTTCAGGGCTTCGGACAGAGTCTCCAAGGTAAAGTTCTTGGCGCTCTGCCGGGCGTTGAACTCTCCAACCCCCAGATAGACGGCGTCCGCCCCGTTCTGCACCGCCGCCCGCAGACTCTCCATAGACCCCGCCGGGGCCAATAATTCCAACATAAGCTCTTCTCTCCATATGGTATACTTGGGTTCATTTTACCACATTCCAAAAAAAAATTCTACCCTATCCGGGTAGAATTCATGGAATATTAAAGGAGAATTTGTTTTTTGCCGGGAAGACCGCCCCTGCACGCCTTATTGACATTTTCCGACACATTTGCTACAATGTTCTTGGTTCTTTGGAACCATTGGGCACTGCCATAAAACGGTAGGCGGTTCTGCTTCCTCCTTCTTCAGGGGGTGCAGATACTTTCTCACCCCCTGTTCCCGAAGGAAAGGGGGTGGCGATAATGACTACATCCGAACTTTATGAGTTTTGTTTGGTCCTTATTGGTCTTGCTGAGCTGATCATCATGATCATCCAGATGAACAAGAAAAAGTAACCGCCCACAAAAGCTTCCCAACTTTAACGGTTACTTTTTCCGGTAAACGAGGAGGCGAACCGTCTATCGGCGGTGCCCTCTCTTCATCTTCATTATACCACCGGCCCACCCCTTCGTCAAGGGGAGGGCCGGTGCTTTTTTGTCAATCAAACATCCGTCTCCACTTCCCCCGGAAGTACCGGTGGAGGCACACCAGGGCGGTGGTGCCCCAGGTGAAGCCGGTGGTGATCCAGATGCCCCAGCAGCCGATGGCGCTGATGCGGGTGAAGACGTTGGAATAGACAACGCGGCAGATGACCTCCGTAATGCCATTGATCATGGCAAAGGCCGAGTCCCCGCAGCCGTTGAGAATGGACCGGGGCACATAGATCATGCCCAGGGCGAAATAGAACAGGCTGTTGATCTTCAGGGCCCTTGCGCCGATGGCAATGACCTCCGGCTCCTTGACGAAGATGCCGATGATCTGGGGGCCGAAGCCGTAGGCAATGGGCAGCAGCAAAAGGCTAAAGCCCAGTGCCAAATACACGGATACCCGGAAGCCCTGCTTCACCCGGTCCAGCCGCTGGGCTCCCACGTTTTGCCCGGCGAAGGTGGTCAGGGCCGTGCTCAAAGAGTTGTAGGGCTGCTGGACGATCTGCTCCACCCGGTCCACCACCGTGTAGGCGGCCATCACCGTCTCGCCGAAGCCGTTGACCACCCCCTGGAGCACCATGGTGGACACGGAGATGATGGAGGTCTGGGCCGCCACGGGGATGCCCAAAGCCAGGGCCCGCTTGACGGTCTCCGGGTCAAATTTCAGCTCCTCCCGCCGGAGCCGGAACACACTGACCCTGGCCAAAGCGTAGACCAGGCTGATGACAAAGGAGGCGATCTGGGAGATCAGGGTAGCCAGGCCCACGCCGAAGACCCCCAGCCCCGCCCCCAGCACAAACACCAGATCCAGCACCACATTGATCAGGCTGGCGGCAATGAGGAAATACAGGCTGGTCCTGGAGTCCCCCATGGCCCGAAGGATGGAGGCAATGCCGTTGTACAGAGCCACCGGCACCGTGCCCAGGCAGAGAAGCCGCAGGTAGACCGTGGCATCCGGCAGCACGCTGTCCGGGGCCCGGAGAAGCCGCAAAAGGCCGGGGGCCAGGGCATAGCCCGCCAGGCTCACCAGGAGCCCCGCGCCTCCCAGAATGTAAATACCCCCTGCCACAATGCGGCGGATGTCCCCGGTGTTTTTGGCCCCGAAGGCCTGGGCCGCCAGAATGCCCAGGCCCACGGAAAGCCCGGAGGACAGGGCAAAGATCAGATAGTTCAGGCTCCCGCAGGTGCCCACCGCCGCCAGAGCGTTGGCCCCTACAAAGTTGCCCACCACCAGAGAATCCACCAGATTATAAAACTGCTGAAAGAGGTTGCCGATCAGCAGGGGAAAAGTAAAGATGATCACATGCCGGAAAACACTGCCGTGGGTCATGTCCACACTGCGATTTGCCATAAAACGTCTCCTTTTTCTCATCATTTCCAGGGAATTATACCGGAGAGGCCCAGAAAAAGCAATCTCCCAAATTTTGGTGAATTTTTACAATTTCAGCATTCCGTTTTTGGGCAGTTTTTCAGTGGTGGCTGTGGTATACTAAAGAAGCACGGTACGCTTCAACGTCGCACCGTGCCTGAAAAAACTCCTTACTGCCAAGAAATCTGGGGCTGCCGCCGGTTGTCGGCACAATCTCTCAGATATAGGTTGATCAGCGTTTGGTAGGGGATCCCCTTGCTTTCCGCCAGAGCTTTGAAATAGTCGATGGTACTGCTGTCAATATTGATCGTGATCTGCTTTTTCAGTTGCTTGGCGTAGGGATTTCTTCTTGGATTCAACTCACTGATGTTATATTCGTCTCTCATGATATCACCTCAAGAGTAGGTTTTCCATAATTATATTATACGTATTTAAGAATGATTGTCAAGATTTTTTTGCTTCTTGGCATCAAAGCCAGGGGAGGTTTTATTATGAAGGAATATGAACTGGTGCACGAGATCCAGAATCTGTGCCGCAACAACCAGATGCGGGACGTCTTTTTCGAGGAGGTGGCCTGTGACGATCCGGAAAGCTTTGTCCGCCAACGGCTGAAGGGCAAGGAGGTCCAGCTGACCGTAGACCGGACCGGGCCGGGGACCGTGACCGTCCATACCGTATGCGACGGACTCATGGAGAAGTTTCTCTTCACAGAGCTGTAGCCGCCAAGAAGGGGCTGTCTCACTTTTTTTGAGACAGCCCTTTTCGCGTCAATATTCCCGGACAACGCCCTTGACCAGGCCCAGGATCTGGGCTTCGGTGCCGTCGATGGGGTCATAGCTGTCGTTTTCCGGCATGAGCCAGATCTCCCCGTTTCTCCGGCGCAGGCGCTTGACGGTGGCTTCGTCACCGATCATGGCCACCACGATCTGGCCGTCCTCCGCCGTTGTCTGGGGCCGGACCACCACCTTGTCGCCGCTCAGAATGCCGGCGCCCACCATGCTGTCCCCCCGGACCCGGAGGGCGAAGCAGCTGGGGTCCTCCCAGGGAATGGTACCCTCCTGGTTTTCTATGGCCAGGATGGGCAGACCGGCCGTGACCATACCAATGACGGGGATCTGCCCCTGGCGGCTGCCGCTGACCAGGGCCCGCTTCCGGCCCTTGACGGGAGGCTGCTGAAAGACCCCCTTCTCCTGCAAAGCCTGGAGGTGGTAGCTCACCGAAGCGGTGGAGCGAAGGCCCACGGCCTCACCGATCTCCCGGACGGAGGGAGAATAGCCGTTTTCGGCCACAAAGGCATTGACGAATTCAACGATTTTTTCGGCTTTATTGCTGGTTCTGGGCATGGCCGCACCTCGATTCTGTTTAATCGATTTTATAATAGCACAAATGAGTGAAAAAAGCTATGGTTTTTTCCTATCAGCCAGAAAATTTTTTCTTTCCGCCGGGTTTTCTCGGCAAAGGGTTCCGACGCTCCATTTATTTACATTTTTTCTGTTTCTTTTTCCAATAGCTGTGTTAAAATAAGACAAAAGGAAGGTGTCACTATGGGGAAATGTCTGATCTTCTGCGCCGGGGGCTTTGAGGGCCTGATAGAGCCGGCGGAAGGAAGCTACATCATCGCCGCCGACGGCGGGTTAACTTATGTAAACCAGCTGGGACTGACCCCCAACGCCATCATCGGGGACTTCGACTCCCTGGACTATATCCCCACCGGGGCGGAGGTCTACCCCGTGGAGAAGGACGACACCGACGGCATGCTGGCGGTGAAGCTGGGACTCAAAAAGGGCTTCCGGGACTATCTGGTCTACGGCAGCCTGGACGGCCCAAGGCTCGACCACACGGTAGCCAACTACCAGCTGCTGCAATACCTCTGCGACCATGGGGCCCAGGGCACCCTGGTGGGCCTGAGCTTCTGCGCCACGGTGATCCGCAACGGAGAGCTCCGGTTTCCCGGCGGGAAGGAGGGGGACATCTCCGTCTTCTGCATGGGGCCGGAGGCGAAAGGCGTCACCATCGAGGGGCTCTATTATGAACTGCACCACGGGGTATTGACCCCCGGCTTCCCCCTGGGCGTCAGCAACCATTTTACGGAAAAGAGCGCCCGGATCGCCGTAAAGGACGGCTCCCTTCTGGTCCTCTGGCGCAAAGCGGCAGGACTGCCGGAACGGATGAAAAACCCTCTCCTGGGAGAGGGTGGCAGGGCGAAGCCCTGACGGGTGTGGGGCG
>URGL01000072.1 GCA_900547405.1 uncultured Eubacteriales bacterium | reverse complement strand
GTTCAAGGTGCAGCAGGAACAGGCGCGGCTGGCAGAATTCACAGAGCAGAACCGTCAGCAGGAAAAACAGGCAGCAACGCTTGGGAGCAAAATTGAAAAAATCCAGAATCAGCGGGTCGATGTGCGGTCTATCGAAACAATCGTGGCAACGTCCATTCCCTTCTCATCCAAAGTTGCCGTGGAGCGTGAGGACTTTGACCGACTTTCCACTCTGGCAAAGAAGTACGTTACAGCAGAGAAAAAGGAATCCAAACTGCAAAAGGCGGTGGATGCGGCAAACAAACTGATTGCAAAGCTCAAGGCTGAGATTGACAGTTTGAAACAGGAAATTTCTGATTATAAGTCTGTCCACAGCAAGCTCCGTGCGGCAGAATTGGAGCGTGAAAATACGTAGCTACGTCGGAAAGTCCACAGCTATGAGGATGTAATTCAGCGTAATAAAAGGGTTTTAGGGTTTCGTTGATTGTTGCGTTGGCAACCCCACCGCAATGGTGGTGCCCTTCTCCGAACTTTTCTCTACCCAAACGGAGCCGCCGTGGAGGTCGGCGATCTCCCATACCAGTGAGAGCCCCAGTCCTGCGCCACCGTATTCCCGGCTGCGAGACTTGTCCACCCGGAAGAAGGGCTGGAAGATACTGCGCTGATACTCCTCCGGAATGCCGCAGCCAGTGTCGGAAACGCGAATGATGCACTTTTCCTGCCCCTGTGCAAGCTCGACCCGCACCGAGCCGCCGAGGCGGTTGTATTTGACAGCGTTCTCCGTCAGGTTGAAGAGCATGCGGTAGATCAGCGCGTCGCTGCCGGTCAGGGCGGCGTCGCCCTCCGCTTCCAGCGTGATGCTTCGCTTCTCCGCCAGCGACGCAAGATCCGTAAAGATCTCCTCGACCATGGGGGCGAGCTGGAGCTGCTCGTTCCGCGCCACCTGCTGCAAATTGCTCATCTCCAGCAGCGTCTTGGTCATCTGCGTCAGCCGCTCCGTCTGCTCGCGCAAAAGCGTGAGGAATTCCGCCGTCTCCGGCCGCACATCGGGATGCTCCGCGGAAAACAGCTCCAGCTGCGCCTGCATCAGTGCCAGCGGCGTGCGCAGCTCGTGGGCGGCGTTGCCGGTGAACTGCCGCTGGGCGGCAAAGGCGTTGTTCAGCCGCTCCAGCATCTGGTTGAACGAGCGGCTCAGCTGCCGGAACTCCGAAATAGCATCTTCATCGATCCTCATATCGGCAAGATTGTTCAGCTGCACCTGCTCCACCTGCGAGGCAAAGCTGCGAAGGGGCTTGAGGGCGCGTCCGCTGACAAAATAGGCGAGGATGCCGCTGAGCAGCGTTACCGCCGCCGTGATGTACCAGTTGGTGGTGCGGAAGCGCCCCTGCACCCCATCGACGACGATGGTCAACTCCTCGTTGGGCGCTATGAGCTGCGGGTCAAAGCTCGCCGCTCCGCCATCATTCAGGATCACCGTGCCGCCGCCCTGTAAGCTGTCCGCAATGGTGTCCATATAGTACACACCGGAGGAGCACAGCAGCAAATTCATGGCCACGCAGGTGATGCCGATGAGCAGGACGGACATCAGCGTGATGCGCCACTGCAGGGAAAGACGCTTCATGATTCCTCGCCTCCCATCAGATAGCCCTCGCCGATGCGGTTGCGGATGGGGTCATAGCCCAGCACGGCGCGGAGCTTTTTGCGCAGGGCGGAGATGTGGACGCGAATGGAATTGCTGAAGCTGTCCACGCTGTTGTCCCAAACGTGATCCATCAGCTCCTCCTGACTCACGGGCCGCCCCTGATGCACCATCAGGTATTCCAGGATCCCCGTTTCCTTGCGGGTGAGCGTCAGTGTCTGCCCGTTGACGGCGGCGGTGCGGGAGCGGGTGTCAAAGGTCAGACCACCGCAGCTTAGCAGCACATCCTGCTGGGTGAACTGCCGCAGTGTCAGGCTGCGGATGCGGGCCTCCAGCTCGGCAAGATGAAAGGGCTTTGCCAGATAGTCGTTTGCCCCGGCGTCCAGCCCCTGCACCTTGTCCTCCACCTCGCTGCGGGCGGAGAGGATCAGCACCCGCGTCTCCCGGTCGGTCTGCCGCAGGGTGCGCAGCACCGTCATGCCGTCCTTTTTCGGCAGATTCAGATCAAGAAGTACCAGATCGTAGCGCTCCACGCCCAGAAGCTCCAGCGCCTTCTCCCCGTCGTAGCAGTAGTCCACGCTGTAGGCCAGCCGCCGCAGGCTGCGGACGATTGTTTCACACAGAGCGCGTTCGTCTTCAATTACTAAAAGGTGCATGAGAGTCCTCCTTTTTATTTCTTCGTTTTTGTGTTGCTTTCATTATAGCAAAAACAGATAAGGTTTGTGTTAAGTTTCTGTTCTTAACAGGGACTTTAACTCTCCCGTGCTATGATGGAAGCACAAAACGGAAAGGGTGATGAAACTTGAGTCACGGAAAGAAGGCGGCGGTGCAGATCACGCTTCTGCTCGCCGGAGTCGCCATGCTGTGCTTCGGCGTCTGGCGGGGCGAGGCGGCGACGGTGCTGAGCAAAGCCATCAAACTATGTCTGGAGTGTGTGGGCATTGGGTAAGAAATTTTCAGGCGCTTCACAGACCATGTCCCGCTTCCGGGGCTGGCTTCAGGCGGGGGCGGCGCTGCTGACCAACCTGCACCTGCCGAACTTTTTCAAGGGAAGTCTTTATCAGGGCGCGGGGAAAACCGTCTGCGTGCCGGGGCTGAACTGCTACTCCTGCCCGGCGGCCTCCGGGGCCTGTCCCATCGGAGCGTTTCAGGCGGTGGTGGGATCGTCCAAGTTCAGCTTCTCCTATTATATCACAGGCTTTCTCATCCTGCTGGGGGTTCTGCTGGGACGCTTCATCTGCGGCTTCCTCTGTCCCTTCGGCTGGTTTCAGGAGCTGCTGCATAAGATCCCGACAAAGAAGCTCTCCACAAAGAAGCTCAAGCCCCTGACATACCTCAAGTACGCTGTCCTGCTGGTGATGGTCCTCCTGCTGCCGGCGTTCCTTGTGAACGACGTGGGCATGGGCGACCCCTTCTTCTGCAAATACCTCTGCCCCCAGGGCGTGCTGGAGGGAGCCATCCCGCTGTCCCTTGCCAATTCCGGCATCCGGGCGGCGCTGGGCAAGCTGTTTACATGGAAGTTCAGCATCCTGCTGTCGGTGATCGTGCTGAGCGTACTGTTCTACCGTCCCTTCTGCAAGTGGCTGTGCCCGCTGGGCGCGTTCTACGCCCTGTTCAACCGGGTGTCCCTTTTCCAGATGAAGGTGGACAAGAGTAAGTGCGTCTCCTGTGGGAAATGCGCCAGAGCCTGCAAGATGGACGTGGATGTGACGAAAACGCCCAACCATACCGAGTGCATCCGCTGCGGGATGTGTATCCGTGCCTGTCCGACGAACGCCGTGTGCTTCCGCTACGGCTTCGGCGATGGAAAAGAAACTACAACAAAAATAAATACGGAGGAATCAAAATGAACATGAAGAGAATTTTTGCACTGGCTTTTGCCGTGCTGATGGTGCTGGCCTTGGCGGCCTGCGGCACGAAGAACAATGACAAGATGGGCGACATGAGCGGCAACGGCTCCGCCATGACCGACGAGCCGAAAACCGCTGAGGAGGCGCTTGCCCTGCACAAGGAGCTGCTGGAGCGGGAGAACGCGATCCTGTCGGAAAATACCGAGCTGTGGGAAAAGGTCTTTATGGAGGCCGACAAGGGCATGGCCATGATCGAGGACGGGAAAAACTACGGCGACTTCCTGCTGGATACCGTCGAGGCCGCTAAAGAGCAGTTCACCGACAAGGAGTATGCGTGGCTGAAGGAGTCGGCCACGGAGATCAGCAATATTGAAAACAAGCTGACCGAGTTGGAAGAGAAGTATCCCGAGATCATGCAGAAATCCATGGACGGCGATATGAGCATGCCCGCGGGCGATGATATGAGTATGCCGTCCGATCAGAGCGGCACGGGCAAGATGGACAATCAGGGCGGCACGGACAAGATGGCCGAGCAGGGAAGCATGCAGAAGTTCCCCGCCTTTGAGGGCAAAGACCTGGATGGCAACACGGTGAAGAGCGACGAGCTGTTCTCCGGCAACGCCGTCACCGTAGTGAATTTCTGGTTCACCACCTGCAATCCCTGCGTGGGAGAGCTTGCCGAGCTGGACGCGCTGAATAAGGAACTCGCGGAGAAGGGCGGCTCCCTCATCGGCGTCAACACCTTCACGCTGGACGGCGACGAGGCAGCGATTTCCGAGGCGAAGGACGTGCTGGCCAAGAAGGGCGCCACCTATCAGAATGTGTATTTTGACTCAGATGGTGAGGCGGGAAAGTTTACTACCAACATCTTTGCTTATCCCACCACCTATGTGGTCGACCGCAGCGGCAATATCGTGGGCGAGCCCATCGTCGGCGCTGTCACCGGCAAGGCGCAGGCCGAGGCGCTGCAAGCCCAAATCGACAAGGCGCTCGCCGCCGATATGGGCTGACAAACGAAAGACAATGTCATCTATCTGGCGGGCGGCTGCTTCTGGGGCATGGAACAGCTGATGCAGTCCATCCCCGGCGTCATCGACGCCGAAAGCGGCTATGCCAACGGCTACTGCCACATCCCCCGGGCGGAGATGGAGCTCTTCTCCAAACTGCGCATCGACCCGGGCGACTATCAGAAGCCCGCGGCGGAGTCCATCCGGGACAAGCTCTGAAGGCCCTGAGGCGCACAGCCTCAGGGCCTTTTCCATATCCCCCTCTGCCGCCTGTTTTGGGTGGCAGAGGGGGAAAAACAGACTATCCCATGGTCACTTCCACGGTGACCTTTGCGCCCTTGGGGGCGATGGGGAGAATGTTGCCGGTGATGGGCCTGCCGTCTACCGTGACGGAGGCTACGCCCTTCTGGACGGCGTTGGGATTTTTAACGGTGATGTCATAGTCCGCACCCCGGTACTTCCGGTGGACGGTGTATTCCTTCCAGGCGGAGGGGACGCAGGGGTCCACGGACAGGCCGTCCAGAGTGGGCTGGACACCCAGAATGGCCTGGGAGATGCTGAGGAAGGTCCAGGCGGCGGTGCCGGTGAGCCAGCTGTTTTTGGCCTCGCCGAAGCTGGGGGCATCCTTACCGGCGATCATCTGGCTGTAGACGTAGGGCTCGGTGCGGTGGATCTCGCTGATGGCCTCGGTATAGGCGGGGCAGGTCCGGGCGTAGACCTGGAAGGCCCGGTCACCCCGGCCGATCTCCGCCTCGGCGCAGACGACCCAGGGGTTGTTGTGGCAGAAGATACCGGCGTTTTCCTTGTATCCGGGAGGATAGGAGCTGATCTCGCCCAGGTTCAGGCAGTACTCCGTGTAGGCGGGCTGCAAAAGGACAATGCCGTACTTGGTGTCCAGCCGCTCCTCCACGCTCTGCATGGCTTTCAGGGCCTCGCCGGACTGCTTGCCGATGCCGGCCATGACGCACATACCCTGGGGCTCGATGAAGATCTGCCCCTCTTTGCATTCTTTGCTTCCGATGGGCGCGCCGTAGGCATCGTAGGCCCGGCGGAACCAGGCACCGTCCCAGCCGGCACTCAGGCAGACCGCGTTCATTTCCTCTACGGCGGCGGTGACCTTGGCGGCCTCGTCTACAAGGCCCAGGCGGATGCAGAGCCGGGCATAGGCGGTGCCGTATTTGACAAACATACCGCCGATGAAGACGCTCTCGGCCACGGGACCCTCACTGGGGCCGGTGATCTGGAAGCTCTCGCCGGGATGGGCGGAGAAGCAGTTCAGGTTCAGGCAGTCGTTCCAGTCCGCCCGGCCGATGAGGGGCAGCTTGTGGGGGCCCAGATGGGTCATGGTGTAGTTGACGCTGCGGCGCAGGTGCTCCAGGAAGGGAGCGGCCAAGGAGGCGTCGTTGTCGAAGGGCACCTGCTCCTCCAGGATGGAGTAGTCGCCGGTTTCCCGCAAATAGGCATCGGTACCGGCCACCAGCCACAGGGGATCGTCGTTGAAGCCGGAGCCTACGGCCAGATTTCCCTTTTTGGTCAGGGGCTGATACTGGTGATAGGCGGAGCCGTCGGGGAACTGGGTGGCGGCAATGTCCAGCAGCCGTTCCCGGGCCTTTTCGGGGATCATGTGGACGAAGCCCAGCAGATCCTGGCAGGAATCCCGGAAGCCCATGCCCCGGCCCATGCCGCTTTCGAAATAGCTGGCGGAGCGGGACATGTTGAAGGTGACCATGCACTGATATTGGTTCCAGATGTTTACCATCCGGTCTACCTTTTCGTCTCCGGTGCAGGCAGAGTAGTTGGACAGCAGCTGGGTCCACTGTGCTTTCAGGGCCTCCTTGGCCCGGTCAAAGGCATCGGGGGCGGCGTAGCGGGCCATCATGGCATCGGCCCGGGTCTTGTTGATAACGCCGGGGGCCGTGAACTTCTCCTCCTGAGGATTCTCAATGTAGCCAAGCCCCAGGAGTATGCTCCTGCTCTGGCCGGGGGCCAGCTCCAGGTCAAATTCCATGGCACCCACCGGAGCCCAGCCGTGGGCCAGAGAGCCGGTGCATTTGCCGTTTTTCACGGCCTGGGGCATCTGGGGGCCGCTGTAGATGCCAACAAAGGCATCCCGGGTGGTATCAAAGCCGTCGAAGGGAATATTGGACCACAGGAAGGCGTAGTGGTCCCGGCGCTCCCGGTATTCGGTCTTGTGGTAGATGGCCCGGTCTGTTACCTCTACTTCGCCGGTGGAGAAATTCCGCTGGAAGTTGGAGGAGTCGTCCATGGCATCCCACAGGCAGAATTCCACGTAGGGGAAGACGGTGATTTTCTTGGGAGTATCTCCTTCGTTCTTCACCGTCAGCCGCAGCAGCAGGCAGTTGTCTCCCTGGGGCACCAGCATCTCCTGGGTGGAGGCGATGGAGCCCAATTTCCCCTCAATGGTGGTGTAGCCCAAGCCGTGGCGGCAGGTGTAGCTGGTAAGCTCGGTCTGGGTGGGCTGCCAGCCGGGGTTCCAGACGGTGCCCTCCCCGTCTCTTAAATAGACGTGGAAGCCGTCGGAATCCAGGGGAGAGTTGTTGTAGCGGTAGCGGGTGATCCGCCGGAGCCGGGCATCCTTGTAGAAGCAATAGCCTCCTGCCGTATTGGAGACCAGGGCGAAGAATGCCTCGCTGCCCAGATAGTTGATCCAGGGCAGAGGCGTTCTGGGCGTTTCGATCACGTACTCCCGGCGGGCGTCGTCAAAGTAGCCGTACTGCATGTTGTTGGTTCCTCCTTTTCTTATGCCAATAGTCATATAGAAAACGATTAAGTGCTTGTAACTCTTGATTTAGGATACAATATTTCTGAGCGAAACGCAACTATCTTTTGAAACGAATTTCATTTTTAGATATTTTGCACAGTTTTTGGCGCTGCGGATTGTACACTTTGAAATTACTACGAAAATCTACTTAAAATTTACGGTAGCAACATGCCTATTTTTTCGTTCGCGTTTTGTTCAAACCATTCAAATTTTGCGATTTCTCTAAAAAGAAGCAAAATGGGTATTGCAATTTTGGGGAAAGTGCGATATCCTAATGTTGCGATAACGATTAAGCCAAACGGCGGAACGCAATACCGGTTTCCGGTCCGGCGGGAGGCGAGCATCGGATCCAATCACAACTGCGTCATTAATTGAAGGAGGAAATATCCATGAAAAAGGCACTGTCTCTGATCCTTGCGCTGACTATGGTTCTCGCCCTGTGCGCCTGTGGCCAGTCCGCCCCCGCCGCTACCGAGGCCCCGGCGACCACCGCTGCCGCTGCCCCCGCCGAAGCTCCTGCCACGGAAGCCACTGCTTCTGAAGGCAAGGTCTTCAATATCTACGCCTGGAACGAAGAGTTCAAGGGCTTCTTCGAGAAGTACTGCACCGTTCCCGAAGGTGTCACTGTGAACTGGATCATCACCCCCAGCGATGGCGGTGCTTACCAGGAGAAGCTGGACCAGGCCCTGCAGGCGCAGTCCACCGCTTCCGATGACGACAAGATCGACCTGTTCCTGGCCGAGGCCGACTACATCCAGAAGTACACCGACTCCGATTTCACCCAGGATGTCAAGCCTCTGGGCGTCACCGATTTCTCCAACGCTTACGCTTACACTGTGCAGACCGCTTCCGATGCCAACGGCACCGTTAAGGGCGTTTCCTTCCAGTGCTGCCCCGCTGCTCTGATCTACCGCCGTTCCATTGCCAAGGACGTTCTGGGCACCGATGATCCCGCCGAAGTCCAGGCTGCTCTGTCCGACTGGAGCAAGTTTAACGACGTGGCCGCTCAGGCCAAGGCCAAGGGCTACTACATGACCGCTTCCGAGTCCGCTACCTACCGTGTGTTCTCCAACAACGTTGCCTCTCCCTGGGTCGATGAGAACAACAACCTGCAGATCGACGACGCCATCAAGACCTGGATGACCCAGGCTAAGGAATTCTCCGACAAGGGCTACACCCAGACCTGCGACATCTGGTCCGACGAGTGCACCGCTCAGATGTTCAAGGACGGCAAGACCATGTGCTACTTTGGACCTGCCTGGTACTACAACTTCTCCATGGGCAACGCTCAGGATGCTGAGAAGGGCTGCTTCGGCGACTGGGCCATCTGTGAAGGTCCTCAGGCGCACTTCTGGGGCGGCACCTGGCTGCTGGCTCCTGTGGGCACCGACAACCCCACCATGGTCGCTGACATTATGAACACCTTCATCAACGATGAGGATGTCTGCACCAAGCTGGTAAAGAACGAGATGCAGTTCTCCAACAACCAGAAGGTCAACGAGGCCTGCGCTGCTGACGGCGGCAACGACTTCCTGGGCGGCCAGAACGACACCAAAATCTTCTGCGAGCTGGCGAAGAACATCGTCTTCGAGAATCACACCATCTACGATCAGATCATCAACGAGGACCTGCAGAAGACCTGGCGTGAGTACTGCGACGGCGACGTGACCGAGGATGCTGCCATGGCCAACTTCTACGCCCTGGTTTCCGAGGCTTACCCCTCCATCATGACTCCGTAAGCATCACACATCTTATACAGGAATTCCTTACGGGGCAGGGCCTGCGCCCTGCCCCGTAACTTTAAGCCCCCGCCGGGAGGTCGCCTTCCCCCACGGGGAAGGTGGCAGGGCGAAGCCCTGACGGATGAGGGGGAACCGTCTTTCCCCCTCGACAAAGCCCGGTTTTTGCTTTTAGGGGTCCCCTCCACACCCGGAGAAAGCGGGGCCACCCTCGGAAGGCACAGAGGGCAGGGGATTTTTCGGCATTGGCTCTGTGGGTGCGTTTTCCCGTACCCGCAGAGGCGCTGCCGAAGGCGCTTGCGAAAGCTCAATCAGACAAAGGGAGGTCTTTTCATGAAAACACAATCCACTGCCACCCGCCCCAAGCGGAAGGGCATCAGCTACGCAAAGTGGGGATATTTGTTCATCCTGCCTTTCTTTATCACCTACTGCATCTTCGCTCTGGTTCCCCAGCTGCTGACCATCTACAACAGCTTCTTCGAGAACTACCGGGAGGGCCTGAAGCAGGTGGGACCCAACTTTGTCGGCATGCGCAACTACGTCAAGCTCTTCACTCCGGATAAAAACGGCTCCATTGCCATCCTGAAATTCGCCGGAAACACCATGCTCATGTGGCTGGAGGGCGCGGTGCCCCAGGTGCTCATCGCGCTGCTGCTCAGCGTGATCTTCACCAGCTACCGGCTGAAGATCAAGGGCCAGCAGTTTTTCAAGACGGTCATCTATATGCCCAACCTGATCATGGCCTCCGCTTTTTCCATGCTGTTTTTCACCCTGTTCTCCAACGTGGGCCCCATCAACCAGCTCATTATGCAGCTGGGGATCGCGGACCAGCCCATTCCCTTCTTTGACAAGCAGTATACCGTCCGGGGCCTGGTGGCTCTGATGAACTTCCTGATGTGGTTCGGCAACACCACCATTTTGCTGATGGCGGGCATTATGGGCATTGACCAGTGCCTGTTTGAGGCGGCCAATCTGGACGGCGCCAACTCCGTGCAGGTGTTCTTCAAGGTGACCCTGCCCCTGCTGATGCCCGTCCTTGTCTACACCGTTATCACGGCCCTCATCGGCGGCCTGCAGATGTTCGATGTGCCTCAGGTGCTGACCAACGGCGCGGGCACTCCCAACCGGTCCTCCACCACCCTCATTATGTACCTGAACAACTTCCTGAAGACCAGCAAGAACTACGGCATGGCCGGCGCGGTTTCCGTGATCATCTTCATCATCACGGGCCTGCTGAGCATCCTGGTCTTCAAGAGCCTGACCAAAGAAGATTAAGGAGGCATGGATATGGAAACCAAAACAAAAGCCGTCCGGAAGATCAACGATGCCGACAGCCGCAAGGCCAAGGCCATGCTGACATTGACCCGGGTGCTGGTATATCTCTTCCTGGGGATCCTGACCCTGCTGTGTCTCTTCTCCTTCTACATGCTGATCATCAACTCCACCCGTACCAACGCGGACCTGCAGGGCGGCTTCCGGCTGCTGCCTCAGGGCAACTTCCTGGAGAACCTGAAAAACGCCTGGACCGATGCCTCCATCGACATTCCCCGGGGCATGCTCAACAGCTTCTTTGTGGCCACCTGCACGGCGCTGCTGACCACCTACTTCTCCGCCCTGACGGCCTACGGCCTCCACGCCTACGACTTCAAGCTGAAGGCCGCGGCCACCACCTTCATTCTGGCCGTCATGGTCATCCCCAAGCAGGTCAGCGCCTCCGGCTTTGTCCAGCTGTGCTATCAGTTCGGCCTTACCGACAGCTACCTGCCGCTGATCCTTCCCGGCATTGCGTCTCCCGTGGTGTTCTTCTACATGAAGCAGTACATGGCCAGCGTCCTGCCTATGGAGATCATTGACGCTGCCCGGGTGGACGGCTCCGGCGAGTTTCTGACCTTCAACCGGATCGTGCTGCCCATGATCAAGCCCGCTATGGCCGTGCAGCTGATCTTCTCCTTTGTGGAGTCCTGGAACAACTACCTGATGCCGGCTCTGCTGCTGAACAAAAACGAAATGAAGACCGTACCTATGATGATCGCCCAGCTCCGGGCGGCGGACTACTCCAAGTTCGATATGGGCAAGGTGTATATGTTCATTCTCCTTGCCATCCTGCCTGTGCTGATCGTCTACATCTTCCTGTCCCGGTCTATCATCCGCGGCGTTACCGCCGGTTCTGTGAAAGGCTGATTCTTCCGTTTCTTGCCGCCGGGATGCCACAGCTCACCCCCGGCGGCACCTCCATTTCATGGTTGCAAAGTTCGACAAAATACGATAGAATAACATAAAAACCTCATCAGAAGCCCCCGCCGGGAGGTCGCCTTCCCCCACGGGGAAGGTGGCAGGGCGAAGCCC
>URGL01000071.1 GCA_900547405.1 uncultured Eubacteriales bacterium | reverse complement strand
ATTCCGTGCTGACCCTGTTGGAGGGTAGTGAGCCACTGCATTCGGATATGGTGCTGCTGGCCATCGGCGTTACCCCGGATACGCATCTGGCAAAAGATGCCGGACTCAGGCTTGGTATTCGTGGCAGCATCGTTGTGAACGAGCGGATGGAGACTTCCGCGCCGGACATCTACGCCGTGGGGGACGCTGTGGAAGTCACCCATTTCGTGACCGGGCAGAAGGCGCTGATCTCGCTGGCGGGGCCTGCCAACAAGCAGGGGCGCATTGCCGCTGACAATATCTGCGGCGGAAACAGCCGCTTTACCGGCTCCCAAGGCTCCTCCGTTTTGAAGGTCTTTGATTTGACGGCGGCCTCCACGGGCATCAACGAAAAAACCGCCAAGGCGGCGGGTATCGCCTACGAGAAGGTCGTGCTCTTTCCCGCCTCTCACGCCAGCTATTATCCCGGTGCACAGTCCTTGACGATGAAGGTGCTGTACGAAAAGGAGACTTTGCGGCTGCTGGGAGCGCAGATCGTGGGCCGCGAGGGTGTAGACAAGCGTATCGACGTGCTGGCTACCGCCATCCGCGCCGGTATGACGGCGCTGGAGCTGACGGAGTTGGACCTTGCCTATGCGCCGCCCTATTCCTCCGCCAAGGACCCGGTGAATATGGCGGGCTTTATGATCGAGGACTTGGAGAGCGGAAAGGTGCGCCAGTTCCATTGGGATGAGGTGGACGACCTGCCCCGCGATGGCAGCGCGGCGCTGCTGGATGTCCGCACGGAGTGGGAGTATCAGCGGGGCCATCTGGACGGCTTTCGGAACATTCCCTTGGACGATCTGCGGGAGCATTTGGACGAGTTAAACCGGGACAAGCCTGTTTATGTGAATTGCCAGACAGGGCTTCGCAGTTATCTGGCCTGCCGTCTTTTGACGCAGTACGGTTTCACCTGTGCCCATCTCTCCGGCGGATACAGATTTTATCAGGTCGTAACACAAGAGGGGCAGACAGGGCAGAGTGCCTATCCCTGCGGAGGACCGGCAAACAAATAAGAGTTTTTGCTACCTGCAATCTCGCAATCTGCACATATTCTGATCCAAAATGCAAGTGCATTCCGATAAAATTTCATATTGCAATTTCATCAACCCAGTGGTATGATAGGAAAATCAACCACTGGGTTAGATTTTTCCCAGTCGAAGGGAGAGAAAACCATGAAGTATATTGTTGTCTTAGGTGACGGAATGGCCGACGAGCCTTTGGAGGCTTTGGGCGGGAAGACTCCTCTGGAGTATGCCCAGACCCCCTGTATGGATTCCTTGGCCTCCATGGGTCACATGGGGCTGGTGCAGAATGTGCCCAGCGGCATGGCCCCCGGGTCTGACGTAGCCAATCTTTCTGTATTGGGCTACGATCCCAAACGATCTTACTCTGGTCGATCTCCCCTGGAAGCGCTCAGCGTTGGGGTAAAGATGGAGCCGGATGATGTGATTTTCCGCACCAACATCGTTACCCTCACCGAAGAGGAGCCCTATGCGAAGAAGACCATTCTGGACCACAGCTCCGGTGAAATTGCGACCAAGGACGCGGATGTGCTGATGGATGCTATCCGCTCTGCCTTCAATTCCGAGACAGTTCAGTTCTATACCGGCGCCAGCTACCGGCATATTATGGTATGGAAAAAGGGAAAACTGGTCTCCCTGGAGCCACCTCACGACCATCTGGGCACCCAGATCGGTCCTTGGCTGCCCAAGGAGCCGATGCTGCGGGAGATTATGGAGGAGAGCTTCCCCATTCTGAATGCCCATCCAATGAATCTGGCTCGGGCTGAGGCGGGCAAGCACAAGGCCAATTCTCTCTGGTTCTGGGGTGCGGGCACCAAGCCCAGTCTACAGAATTTTGAGGAGAAGACGGGACTGAAGGGTGCCATGATTTCTGCCGTGGACTTGCTGAAGGGCATCGCCGTGGGGGCCGGTATGAAGGTCTATCAGGTTCCTGGCGCCACCGGGTCGCTGGACACCAATTATGAAGGAAAAGCCCAGGCCGCCGTCAAGGCTCTTTTAGAGGATGGCTGCGATTTTGTCTATATCCATGTAGAAGCGCCGGACGAGATGGGCCACCAGGGACTCATTCACGAGAAGGTCCAGTCTATCGAATATCTGGATCAGCGGCTCATTGCTCTGGTGAAAAAGGCTATGGACGATTCCGGAGAGGACTACCGGATGCTGATCCTGCCGGATCATCCCACCCCCATCCGGGTGCGGACCCACACGGGAAGCCCTGTGCCGTTCCTGCTCTATGACAGCACCCATCCGGAAAAAAAGAAAGCCAAATACAGCGAAGCGGAGGCTGCCGCTACCGAGGACTTTGAGCCCGATGGCTATAAGCTCATCGACCGTTTGATCCAAAAGTGAGAGGAGTTAACGAATATGCATCGTGTATATAATTTTTCCGCCGGTCCTGCGGTCCTGCCGGAGCCGGTTTTGCAGGAGGCCGCTGCTGAAATGCTGGACTACCGGGGCACCGGCATGTCCGTAATGGAGATGAGTCACAGGTCCAAGCCCTACCAGCAGATCATCGATGAAGCCGAGGCGGACCTGCGGACACTGATGGGCATTCCCGACAATTACAAGGTTCTGTTCATGCAGGGCGGCGCCAGCCAGCAGTTTGCTATGGTGCCTATGAACCTGATGCGCAATCGGGTGGCGGATTATATCGTCACCGGTCAGTTTGCCAAGAAAGCCTGGAAGGAAGCCCAGCTTTTCGGCCAGGCCAACGCAGTGGCCTCTTCTGCCGACAAGAACTTTACTTATATTCCCGACTGCTCCGATTTGCCCATCGCTGAAAACAGTGACTATGTGTATATCTGCGAGAACAACACCATCTATGGCACCAAGTTTCACCAGCTTCCCAATACCAAGGGCAAGCCACTGGTGTCTGACGTGTCCAGCTGCTTCCTGTCCGAGCCTGTGAAGGTCACAGACTATGGCATGCTCTATGGCGGCGCACAGAAGAACGTGGGTCCTGCCGGTGTGGTCATCGCCATCATCCGGGAGGATCTGATCCGGGAGGACGTGCTTCCCGGAACGCCTACCATGCTCCGCTATAAGACCCACGCCGATGCGGGCTCCATGTACAATACTCCCCCTACTTATGGCATCTATATCTGCGGCAAGGTCTTTAAGTGGCTGCTCCAGATGGGCGGCTTGGAGGAGATGCAGCGCCGGAATGTTGAAAAAGCGGATATCCTCTACGACTATCTGGATTCCAGCAAGGTTTTCCACAATCAGGTGGTCAAGAAGGACCGCTCCATCATGAATGCTACCTTCGTCACCGGTGACCCGGAGCTGGATGCCAGATTTGTGGCGGAAGCCGCCCAGGCTGGCTTCGTGAACCTGAAGGGCCATCGCAGCGTCGGCGGCATGCGGGCCAGCATCTATAATGCTATGCCGATTGAGGGTGTGAAAAAGCTGGTAGGCTTTATGGAATCCTTTGAAAAGAAGCTGTAAAGGGAAAAAGAGGAGAGAAAATCATGTTTCAGGTAAACTATTTGAATAAAATCTCCCCCAAGGGTACGGCCCTCTGGACGGAGAATTACCGTCAGTCCCAAACCGTTGAGGAGGCAGATGTTCTGGTGGTCCGCAGTGCGGCCCTTCACGATATGGCCTTTTCCGATAACCTGCTGGCCATTGCCCGGGCCGGTGCCGGTGTGAACAATATCCCCCTGGACCGCTGTGCCGAGAAGGGAATTGTGGTCTTCAATACCCCCGGTGCCAACGCCCGCAGCGTTATGGAGCTGACCCTCTGCGGCCTGCTTCTGGGTTGCCGTGACATTGTGGGCGGCATCAACTGGGTGAAGTCCATTGCCCAGGAGCCGGATGTGGCCAAGAAGGTGGAAAAGGGCAAGTCCCAGTTTGCCGGCCATGAGATTTTGGGCCAAAAGCTGGGGGTTGTCGGCTTGGGTGCTGTGGGCGGCCCCTTCGCCAATGCTGCCCGGAAGTTGGGTATGCAGGTTTACGGCTGTGACCCCTTTATCTCCATCGATGCCGCTTGGCATCTGGACAGCCAGATCCACAAGGTCAACAGCCGGGATGAGGTTTTTGCTATCTGCGACGTTATTTCTCTCCATACGCCCTTGGTAGAGGACACCAAGAAGATGATCAACGCCGAATCCATTGCCAAGATGAAGGACGGAGTCATTATTCTGAACTTCGCCCGGGATCTGTTGGTGGACGACGATGCTATGGCAGAGGCTCTGGCATCCGGGAAGGTCAAGCGCTATATCACGGACTTTCCCAATGAGAAGACTGCCAATATGCCCGGCTGCATTGCCATTCCTCACCTGGGGGCCTCCACCGAGGAGTCCGAGGACAACTGTGCCAAGATGGCCGTTACCGAACTGATGAACTATCTGGAAAACGGCAATATTGTCAATTCTGTCAACTTCCCCAACTGTGATATGGGTGTTTGTGCCGCGCAGGGCCGGATCACCATTCTGCATAAAAATATTCCAAACTCCCTGGGCCGCTTCACAACGGCTATGGCCGGAGATAACATCAACATTGCCGGCCTGATGAATAAGAGCCGGGGGGAGTATGCCTATACCATGCTGGACCTGGACCATCACCCCTCTCAGAAGGTGGTAGAGGGCCTGAAGAGCATTGACGGTGTGCTGAGAGTTCGGGTAATCAAGTAGATATTCTGCCTTCTTCGGCTTGAAGTATGAGTCTCTTGTTTCCGGATTTATAGAATAGCGAAAGAGGTTGCCTCGGGTGATTTGGAAGAATCATTTTGAGACAACCTCTTTTTATCGTTTATTCCGCCTCCGCAAAGGCTCTCCCGGCCTTTTTCAGCATCTGCCGGATGGGCAGGTGATAGGGGCAGCGGGGCTCACACAACCCACACTCCACGCAGTCGTCGGGCTTTGCCGCCATGGCCTCATACCGGCCAATGGCCCAGTCCTTTAATCCGTAGCGGGAAAGATAGCCCTCGAAGGTAAACACATTGGGGATGGGGATGCCCACGGTGCAGGGGGCGCAGTAGCCGCAGCGGCGGCAGAACTGAGTGCCCAAGGTGCTGCGGATGGTCTGGAGCTTTTCCTGCTCCGGGATTGTCAGGGGGCTGGTGTCCTGGATGGCGGCCAGATTTTGGGCCGCTTCTTCTTCCGATGCCATACCGGGAAGAACGACAGTCACATCCGGATTCTGAGCAATGTAGCGAATGGCGAGAGTTGCGTCCTCAATAGCGCCCCCGGCCAGGGGCTTCATACACAGAAACCCGATATTCTTTTCACCGCAGGCTTCGATCAATTCCGTGCCCTGGGACTCTACAATATTGTAGGGGAACATCAAAGTCTCTACCCAGGGATATTCCAAAGCTTCCCGGAACATATCCGCGGAGTGAAGGGTCAGGCCGATGTGGCGGACGATGCCCTGTTTTTTTGCCTCCTGCAGGTATTCCAGAGCTCCGCCGGGGGCCTGGATGACGGCAAGGTCCTCCGGAGTGGGGTTATGGAATTGGTAGAGGTCGATGTAGTCAGTGCGAAGATTCTTTAAGCTGGTCTTTACATCCTGCTCCATTTCTTCCCGGGTCAGGCCGTGGCTCTTGGTGGCAAGAACAAAGTGCTCCCGGATACCCTCCAGGCCGTAGCCCAGATATTCCTCGCTGACGGTGTAGCCTCTGGCTGTGTCCACAAAGTTGACACCCTCGGCCAGGAGCCGATGCATAAGCTTTCTGGTGCCTTCGGCATCGATGCGCTGGATGGGGATGCCCCCGCAGCCCAGACGGGAGACCCGCAGGCCGGTTTTGCCCAAAGTTCTGTATTCCATTTCTGGTTATCCTCCCAGTTTTCTGCTTTTTTCAAAGGCCGCAATGACGCAGTCCATGGCGGCGGCCCGCAGACCTTTTTCCTCCAGTACACGTACCCCCTGGATGGTGCTGCCGCCGGGGGAGCAGACCGCATCCTTCAGCTGGCCTGGATGCTGGCCTGCGGTCAGCATCAGCTTGGCGGCTCCTTCCATGGTGGCGGCGGCGTATTCGTAGGCCTTGGCCCGGGGAATCCCGCAGGCCACGGCCCCATCGGCCAGCCCCTCCAGGAAAAGGTACATATAGGCAGGACCGCAGCCGGATAGGGCGCTGGCGGCGTCGATCAGCCCCTCCTCCAGCTTGTCCACGTGACCGGTGTGAGCCATCAAGGAGAGAAAATGCCGCTCATTTTCTTCGGTTACAAGACTGTTGCAGCAGTATTGGGTCATACCCGCTCCCACCATGGCAGGGGTATTGGGCATTATGCGGATCACGGGCAGGTCCCCACCGGCCATGGTCTCGATTTTTTCCATACTGAGCCCTGCCGCCATGGTAACGAGCAGGGGCTTTTTTTCTTGCAGGCTTTCCCGGATAGGGGAGAGTGCCGCCTCCATCATCTGGGGCTTTACGGCCAGAAAGATCCAGTCGCAATCCCTGGCAATTTCCTTGGCGCTTCCGTAAGCCACGCCCAGCTGGTCCGCCAGTGCCTTGCCTCTGCCGCTCCGGTCTGTGAGCACGATGTCCTTTGTCACCTGACTGACAGCCCGGGCAATGGCACCGCCCATACTGCCGCAGCCTAAAAATCCGATTTTCATGGCAGCCTCCTTAACGTGTCTGTCCGTTTCCGTAGATACAGTAGTGATAGGTGGTAAGCTCCCGCAGGCCCATAGGGCCCCGGGCGTGGAGCTTCTGGGTGGAGATGCCCATCTCGCAGCCCAGGCCGAATTCTCCGCCGTCGGTGAACCGGGTGGAGGCGTTTACATACACGGCGGCGCTGTCCACGCACTCCGTAAAGAGCCTGGCCTTTTCCGCATCTTTCGTGACAATGGCCTCGCTGTGACCGGTGGAGTGGGCAGCAATGTGGGCAATGGCCTCATCAATGCCGCTGACGACCTTGACGGCCAGAATGTAGTCCAAAAACTCTGTATCGAAGTCCTTCTCTCCCGCGGGAGTGCCGGGGATGATGGCTGCCGCCTTGGGACACAGCCGCAGCTCCACTGGGTGGGGTGTGTTTTCCGTCAGACGGCAGCGGAGCTTGGGCAGAAATTCTTGGGCAATGGCTTCATCTACCAGCAGCACCTCCTCGGCGTTGCAGACGCTGGGGCGGCTGGTTTTGGCGTTTTCCACGATGTTCAGGGCCATATCCTGGTCGGCGGTTTCCTCGACGTATACATGGCAAATGCCGGTGCCGGTGGCAATGCAGGGCACGGTGGCGGTGCGCAGGCAGGCATGAATGAGCCCAGCACCACCTCTGGGGATCAGCAGATCGATGTAGCCGTTGGCGGTCATCAGCTGCTTTGCCCCATCGTGGGAGGTGTCCTTTACCAGCAGTACGGCACTTTCCGGCAAACCAACGTTTCTGAGCCCCGCCTGCATGGCCTCCACAATGGCTCCCGCACTGCGGATGGCGTCCCTGCCGCTGCGCAGGACACAGACGTTTCCGCTTTTCAGTGCCAGGGCCGCCGCATCACTGGTTACATTCGGGCGGCTTTCATAGATAATGGCAATGACTCCCATGGGCACGGAGACTTTTTGAATCTTCAGCCCGTCGGGCCGGATATGTTCCTCCAGAATGCGGCCCACCGGATCCGGCAGATCAACCACCTCCCGGATCCCCTTGGCCATAGCCTGGATGCGGTCTTCCGTCAGCTTCAGCCGGTCCAGCATGACGGGGGAGATGCGGCCATTGGCCTCCTCCATATCCAGGGCATTGGCTGCCAGAATATCCGGGGCGTATCGCTCCAGACTTTGGGCCATAGCCAGAAGCCCTTGGTTCTTTTCGCTTTCCGACAGCCGGGAGACGATCCGCTTCGTGTCCCGGGCCTTTTCCAACAGTTCCATCATAGCTGATCCCTCCTGAATCGTGTGCCGATGTGTTCTCCATCCAGAATGCCATAGAGATTTTCCGGGTCCGCCCCATTGGCGATGACCATCTCACAGCCGCAGTCCATGCAGATCTTGGCAGCCTGGAGCTTGGTGCCCATGCCCCCAGTGCCCTGACTGGAGGCGCTGCCGCCGCCGAGAGCCAGGACGGCTTCGGTCATCTCCTGCACCAAAGGAATGATTTTGGCATCTTTGTCCTTGTGGGGATCGGCGGTGTAGAGCCCATCAATGTCCGACAGCAGCACCAATAGGTCCGCCCTGACGCTTTCGGCCACAATGGCGGCCAGAGTGTCGTTGTCACCGATGACGATCTCATCGGTGGCAATGGTGTCATTTTCATTGATGACGGGCAGAGCCCCCATTTCCAATAGCCGCTGAAGGGTGTTTTCAAAATTCCGGTGCCGCTTCTCGTGGGCGATATCCTCGCCGGTGATCAGCAGCTGGGCTACGGTGTGGTGATATTCTCCAAAGAGCTTGTCGTAGATGTACATGAGTTCGCACTGCCCTACGGCTGCCGCTGCCTGCTTGCCTGGGATGTCTTTGGGACGGCTTCGGAGTCCTAATTTTCCCACGCCCATGCCGATGGCGCCGGAGGAGACCAGGATCACCTCATGTCCCGCATTTTTGATATCGCTGATGACCTGACACAGCTGTGCCACCCGCCGGATGTTCAGGTGCCCGCTGGGGTGGGTCAGGGTGGAGGTGCCCACCTTGATGACGATACGCATACTTTTGCCTCCCGGATAAAGATAGAAATATTATACAGTATTCTCTGGATGAAATAAAGAGGAATGGACAAAAAAATTCCACGCCCGGACAAAGCCAGACGTGGAATGTCATTATTCGTGGATTCGGAACAGGGGCCCTGCCACCCGCTTATACAGCAGCATAGTCAGAAGGGAGACCACAGCACCCTTCACCAGATTCAGCGGCGCTACACACAGTGCCACAAAAGAGAACACACCGGTGACGCCGGAGTGGACCGCGGTGCCCATGCCGATGAGTACCTCCATGGGGATGCCATAAAGCTGGGCGAACTTGGGCAGTAAGTACACGGCATTGAAGGCGGTGCCGATGACGGTCATGACCAGAGTGCCCAAGGTCAGGCCCAGGATGGCGCCGTTTTTGCTTTTGTGTGTATGATACCAGACGGTGGCGGGCAGCACAAAGCAGCAGCCTACAAAGAAGTTGGCAAAGTCTCCCACAAAGGCAGTGGAGGTTCCCTTCAACAGGAGCTTCAGAAGAATCTTGATACCCTCGATGGTTACGGCGGCGCTGGGTCCTAAGAAGAAGCCGCCCAGAAGCACCGGCACCTCGGAGAAGTCCAGCTTGTAGAATTCCGGTGCCAGGAACAGCAGGGGAAAGTCCAGAATGTGCAGCACCACAGCGATGGCGGAGCAAATGCCGATGATGCTTACCCGCCGGGCCGGGGTCACAGACCGCAGGTGAGGCAGCTTCCGTTCTACCAGCCGGGCAAGTATGGCCACGGCCACGATGATCAGCGCCGTAATCAGCACGAAGGTGGCGTTTTGCTGAATTTGTTCCAAAAGTTTTTCCATATTCGGTCACCTCATAGGTAAAAAATAGCCCTGAGCGCACAACGACACTCAGGGCGTGAAAAAACGCAGCATATGCGTATCTTCTTCCATCCAGACTATACTGTCGGTATCGGAATTACACCGATTCGGCGCTTTCGCGTTCGCGGACTGTTACCGCCGGTGGGGAATTTCGCCCCGCCCTGAAGATCAGCTATTCAGTTGGCCTAAGAATAGCACGGCAGGAGAAACTTGTCAAGTGCTAATTTTTATGCTATACTGACGGAGAATTTATTGGTTCTGCCCCGGCAGGACGGGAATTGTTGTTTCCGTTGGAAGGGGTGCTGATTCTGCGGCCTTTGGCATTTCAAAGGTCTTCACTTTCCCGCCGGGGGCCGTGTCTGTGATGTCGCCGCCAATGACCTTGTTTTTATAGATGAGCAGCGTTGCGTAAACCGGCTCTGTGGCTCCGGGGTAATTCTTTACGGTGTAAACATAGCGCATGACCTTCTTCCCGGCGAATCTGCTCAGGTCGTAGCCCTGACATTTCTGCAGGGCGTTGTACCGGTCAAAGACGGTGTTTGATTCCTTGGGAATCAGCACCTGGCCGGATTCTTTTGGGGAGGCAATGACTTCCCAGCCAAAGCTCTTCAAAAAGCTTACGCGGCTGTCGTTGTCCGTTACCGTTTCCCCATTGGGGGCAAGGGTTTCCCGACTGCCTCCCAGCAGAAGGATCAGTGCCAGCAGTCCCGCGGCCGCAAGGGCCAGTATCAGAAGCACTCGTTTGAAATTGACCTTTGCGGTCATTACAACCATGATACATTCCCTCCTAAAAAGCGTTTTCCGATTTCACCTTATTCGGAAGGCCCGGGGGATAGAACGGAGGAAAACGTGATTCGCTTGGATAAATTTTTATGTGACAGCGGGGCTGGTACCCGGTCCCGGGTCAAGGGATTGCTGAAAGCGGGCCGGGTGACGGTCAATGGAGCCACGGAAACCGACGGCAGCCGGAAGCTGGATCCGCAGACTGCGGAGGTCGCTCTGGATGGAAAGACCCTGGGCGGACGGCAGCGGGCTGTGGTGATGATGAACAAACCCAAAGGCTTTGTTACTGCCACTGAGGACCGGGAGCCTACGGTCATGGACCTGCTCCCCGAAGAAATGGCGCACCTGGATCTAAAGCCCGTTGGCCGTCTGGACAAGGCCACGGAAGGGCTGCTGCTCTTTACCAATGACGGTGACCTGCTCCACCGGCTGATCTCTCCGAAGAAAGAGGTGCCCAAGGTTTATTACGCCTGCCACGAGGGCACTGCCGGAGAGGAAGACGTTGCCGCATTCGCCCAGGGGCTGACCCTTCGGGATGGGACGAGGTGCCTGCCCGCCCGCCTGGAGCCCTTGGGGGCAGGGGAGAGCCGCATCACGCTCCGGGAGGGAAAATACCATCAGGTCCGTCGGATGATGGCCTCCCGGGGCATGACCGTGACCTACCTGGAGCGGATCCGGGAAGGGGAACTGACCTTGGAAAACCTGGGACGGGGAAAATGCCGGTTCCTGACAGAGGAAGAAATTGACAAATTAGAGAAACAAAGCCTCTGAAATTTTGGCTTCTCGGCAAAATGCCTGTAGAAAACGGTAAATTTTCCGCGGCAAGCTGTGACCACTGGGAAGAATAGATAAAAACGGACCCGCAATTTGCAATAAAATGTCAAAAGGTACTTGCAAACTGCGCAAAACTTGTGTATAATAACAGTGCAATTTTGTGGAATGCGTATTTATGCAACATTCTAAGGAGGAGCCGCAATATGTCCAACAGCGTGTTTCAAAGTGTGATCGTTCAATTAAAGGATATTTCTGACAGAACATTCGGAGTCATCGACACGGAGGGCTGCGTTGTGTCTGTCTCTTATACACATCTCCGAGCCCACG
>URGL01000070.1 GCA_900547405.1 uncultured Eubacteriales bacterium | reverse complement strand
ACCTGGTACCGCCCCTCATCCGCCGCTGCGGCGGCACCTTCCCCCAAGGGAAGGTGGGGAACGGAGGTAACCATGGAAAAAACATTATATTCCGAACGTTTCGAGCACGATGCCTGCGGCATCGGTGCCGTTGTGAATATCGACGGCATTGCCAGCCACGATGTGGTGGACGATGCCCTGACCATTGTGGAGCGGCTGGAGCACCGGGCCGGTAAGGATGCCACCGGACAGGTAGGCGACGGTGTCGGCGTGCTGCTGCAAATGCCCCACAAGCTCTACAGCACCTTTGGATTCGACCTGGGGCAGAAGGGGGACTACGGCGTTGGTATGTTCTTCTTCCCCCAGGAGAATTTGCAGCGCCGCCAGGCCCAGAAGCTCTTCGAGGTCATCTGCGGCAAGGAGGGTGTCCCCTTTTTGGGCTGGCGTCAGGTGCCGGTGGACCCGGAGATCCTGGGAGCCCCGGCCAGGGACTCCATGCCCGGCATCTATCAGTGCTTTGTGGCCCGGCCCGGGGACGTGGCCCGGGGTCTGGCCTTTGACCGGCGGCTCTATGTCATCCGCCGTGTCTTCGAGCAGTCCAGCGAGGGCACCTATGTGTGCTCCTTCTCCTCCCGGACCGTGGTCTACAAGGGCATGTTCCTGGTGAATCAGCTTCGGAAATTCTACCTGGATCTCCAGGATGAACGGGTGGAAAGCGCCATCGCCATGGTCCACTCCCGGTTCTCCACCAATACGACCCCCAGCTGGGAGCGGGCCCACCCCAACCGGCTGATCCTCCACAACGGGGAGATCAACACCATCCGGGGCAATGCGGACCGGATGCTGGCAAGAGAGGAGACCATGGACTCTCCCAGCCTCTCGGAAGAGGACATGGGGAAGGTCCTGCCGGTGATCGCCCCCACAGGCTCCGACTCCGCCATGCTGGACAACACCCTGGAATTTCTGATGATGAACGGCATTCCTCTGCCTTTGGCCGTGATGATGACCATCCCGGAGCCCTGGCAGAAGGATACGGCCATGGACCGGAAAAAGCGGGATATGTACCGCTACTACTCCACCATGATGGAGCCCTGGGACGGCCCCGCCGCCATCTTCTTCTCCGACGGCGACATTATGGGTGCCGTGCTGGACCGGAACGGCCTGCGGCCCGCCCGATACTACATCACCACGGACCGGCGGCTGGTGCTGTCCTCTGAGGTAGGTGTGCTGGATATCCCCCCGGAGAAGATCCTGAAAAAGTCCCGGCTCCAGCCCGGTAAAATGCTGCTGGTGGACACGGTCCGGAAAAAGGTCATCTCCGATGAGGAGTGCAAAATGGCCCTGGCGGCCCGTCAGCCCTACGGCGAATGGCTGGACCAGTACCTGGTGACCCTGGAGGAACTGCCGGTGCCCAATAAGAAGGTGGAAAGCTACAGCCAGGTCCAGCGGGACAAGCTCTACAAGGCCTTCGGCTACACCTACGAGGACATTATGGATGCCATTGTGCCCATGGCCAGGCTGGGGGCCGAGAAGATCTCCTCCATGGGCACGGATATCCCTCTGGCGGTGCTGTCCGAGAAGCACCAGCCCCTTTTCAACTACTTCAAGCAGCTCTTTGCCCAGGTGACCAACCCGCCCATCGATGCCCTGCGGGAGGAAATTGTCACGGATACCTCCGTGTATATCGGCTCCGACGGCAACCTCCTTCAGGAAAAGGCGGAAAACTGCCGGGTGCTGCAAATCAAGAATCCCATCATCACCTCTGTGGAGCTGATGCAGATCAAGGCCATGAAGCGCCCCGGGTTCCGGGTAGCCACGGTGAGCCTGCTGTACTACACCAATGCTTCCCTGAAAAGCGCCATCGACAAGCTCTTTGTGGAGGTGGACCGGGCCTACCGGGACGGGGCCAACGTGATCATCCTCTCCGACCGGGGGGTGGACGAATACCATATGGCCATTCCCTCTCTGCTGGCGGTCTCCGCCATTGAGCAGTATCTGGTCCGGACCAAGAAGCGGACCGCCGTGTCCATCATCCTGGAAAGCGCGGAGCCCCGGGATGTCCACCATTTTGCCACCCTGCTGGGCTACGGTGCCCGGGCCATCAATCCCTACCTGGCCCAGGACTGCATTGAGGAGCTGGTGGAGCGGAATATGCTGGACAAGGACTGCCACCAGGCCATTGCGGACTACAACAAGGCCATTCTGGCGGGCATTGTGAAGATCGCCTCTAAGATGGGCATTTCCACCCTGCAATCCTACCAGTCCGCCCAGATTTTTGAGGCGGTGGGCATCTGCAAAGAGGTCATCGACAGCTACTTTACCAATACCGTCAGCCCTGTGGCGGGCATTGGCCTGAAGGAGATCGCCGAGGGGGTCCAGTGGCGGCACAACCATGCCTTTGATCCCCTGGACCTGGGGGTGGACACCACCCTGGACAGCGTGGGCACCCATAAGCTCCGCTCCGGCTCCGCCGCCGAGGACCATCTGTATAACCCCAAGACCATCATCGCCCTTCGGGAGGCGGTGCAGTCCGGCTCCTATGACCGCTTCCGGGAGTACACCGACCTGGTGGATGACGAGCGGAAGCCCCACACCCTCCGGGGCCTGCTGGAATTCAACTATCCCCAGGACGGAGGCATTCCTCTGGAGGAGGTAGAGCCTGGGGAGGAGATCGTCAAGCGGTTCAAGACCGGTGCCATGTCCTACGGCTCCATCTCCATGGAGGCCCACTGCTGCATGGCCCAGGCCATGAACCGCCTGGGGGGCAAGTCCAATTCCGGCGAGGGCGGCGAGGATCCGGCCCGGTTCGGCACGGACAAAAACAGCGCCATCAAGCAGGTGGCCTCTGCCCGGTTCGGCGTGACCAGCGCCTACCTGTGCTCTGCCAAGGAGATCCAGATCAAAATGGCCCAGGGGGCCAAGCCCGGAGAGGGGGGCCATCTGCCCGGCAGCAAGGTCTACCCCTGGGTAGCCAAGACCCGGTGCTCTACCCCCGGCGTCAGCCTGATCTCTCCGCCGCCTCACCACGATATCTATTCCATTGAGGACCTGGCCCAGCTGATCTACGACCTGAAAAACGCCAACCGGGATGCCCGGATCAATGTGAAGCTGGTCTCCGAGGCCGGTGTGGGCACCATCGCCGCCGGCGTTGCCAAGGCCGGGGCCCAGGTGGTGCTGATCTCCGGCTACGACGGCGGCACCGGGGCGGCCCCCAAGAGCTCCATCCACAATGCGGGCCTTCCCTGGGAGCTGGGCCTGGCGGAGGCCCATCAGACCCTGATCCGCAACGGCCTTCGGGGCCGGGTGCGGCTGGAAACGGACGGCAAGCTCATGAGCGGCCGGGATGTGGCCATTGCGGCTCTCTTAGGTGCCGAGGAATTCGGCTTCGCCACCGCCCCTCTGGTTTCCATGGGCTGCGTCATGATGCGGGTGTGCAACCTGGACACTTGCCCCGTGGGCATAGCCACCCAGAATCCGGAGCTTCGGTGCCGGTTCCAGGGCAAGCCCGAATACGTGATGAACTTCATGCTCTTCATTGCCCGGCAGCTTCGGGAGATCATGGCCCGGCTGGGAGTCCGGACAGTGGACGAGCTGGTAGGCCGGACAGACCTGCTGCGGCCCCGGGAAAACCGAATCACCCATCGGGCGGATACCATCGACCTGAGCGCTGTGCTGGGAGATCTGCCCCCTCAGCATTATGAAGAGGCGGAGAAGTACGACTTCCACCTGGAAAAGACCCTGGACGACAGTGTGCTGCTGCCTGCCTTCCGGCCCTACATCCGCAAGGGGAAGCCCCACAGGGAAACCGTCCGTGTGTCCAGCGTAAACCGGACCTTTGGTACCATTCTGGGCTCCGTCCTGACCAAGGAGTGCGGAGAGCTGCCTGAGGACACCTACACCGTAGAGGCCCAGGGCGGCGGCGGCCAGTCCTTCGGCGCGTTTATCCCCAAGGGCCTGACCATCCGCCTGGAGGGGGATGCCAACGACTACTTCGGCAAGGGCCTCTCCGGGGGCAAGCTGACGGTGCGGCCTACGGCGGGCAGCACCTTCGCCCCGGAGGAGAATATCATCATCGGCAACGTGGCCCTCTACGGTGCCACCGGCGGCGAGGCCTATATCAACGGCATCGCCGGAGAGCGGTTCTGCGTCCGCAATTCCGGGGCCAATGCGGTAGCCGAGGGCTGCGGCGACCACGGCTGTGAGTACATGACCGGAGGCCGGGTGGTGATCCTGGGAGCCACCGGCAAGAATTTCGCGGCGGGTATGTCTGGCGGCATTGCCTATGTGCTGGATGAGCATCACGAGCTGTATCTGCGCCTGAATAAGCAGATGGTGGATATGGAGGCCGTCACCGAGCGCCATGACGGGGAGGAGCTGAGGACCCTCATCGAGCATCACGTCCGGGAGACCGGCTCCCCTCTGGGCAAGCGGGTCCTGGACCACTTCCAGGAGTATCTGCCCAAATTCAAGAAGATCATCCCCAGGGACTACAAGCGGATGATCACCACCATCGGCCAGATGGAGGAAAAAGGTATGTCCCACGAAAAAGCCACCATGGAAGCCTTCTACGCGGTGAGAAAGGGGTAAGGATCATGGGAAAACCCACAGGATTTTTAGAATTTACCCGGCAGGAGAACCGGTGGAAGGAGCCCCTGGAGCGGATCCGGGATTTTGAGGAATTCAAGCTGCCGCTGAACCTCCGGAGCCGGACCGAACAGGCCGCCCGGTGCATGAACTGCGGCGTGCCCTTCTGCCAGAGCGGCGAGAACTTCGGCGGCATGTTCTCCGGCTGCCCTCTGCACAACCTGATCCCGGAATGGAACGACGAAATTTACAACGGCAACTGGCGGCAGGCCCTGAACCGGCTGCTGAAGACCAGCAACTTCCCGGAGTTTACCGGCCGGGTCTGCCCCGCTCTGTGTGAGGCGGCCTGCACCTGCGGCATGAATGGGGTGCCGGTCTCCGTCCACGACAACGAACTGGCCATTGTGGAGAAGGGCTGGGCCGAGGGCTGGATCACCCCCCGGCAGATCCCCGTCCGCTCCGGCAAGACCGTGGCCGTCATCGGCTCCGGCCCCTCCGGCCTGGCAGTGGCGGACCAGCTGAATCACCGGGGCCACAGCGTCACCGTCTTCGAGCGGGAGGACGCAGTGGGAGGCCTGCTGATGTACGGCATTCCCAATATGAAGCTGGATAAGCGGGTTGTGGACCGGCGGGTGAAGCTCATGGAGGCGGAAGGTGTGGTATTCAGAACCGGCTGTGACGTAGGCGGCAATACGGACCCCCAGGCGCTTCTGGAGAGCTTCGATGCCCTGGTCCTGTGCTGCGGCTCCAAGACCCCCCGGGACCTGAATGTCCCCGGCCGGGAGGCCCAGGGCATCCACTTCGCCGTGGACTACCTGACCAGCGCCACCCGGAAGGTGGTGGGTAAGGCCGATTCCTTTGCCATCGATGCCAGGGGCAAGGACGTGATCATCGTAGGCGGCGGCGATACCGGCAACGACTGCGTGGGCACCGCTATCCGCCAGGGCTGCCGCAGTGTGACCCAGCTGGAAATGATGGCCTGCCCTCCGGAGGAGCGGCTGCCGAATAACCCCTGGCCCCAGTGGCCCAGGGTGAAGAAGACGGACTACGGCCAGCAGGAGGCCATTGCCGTCTTCGGTCAGGACCCCAGAATTTACAAGACCACCGTCAAGGAGATCAAGGCCGACGAGGAAGGGAACATCACATCTGTCGTCACCGTCAGGCTGGAAGGAAAGCAGATCGAGGGCCGGTTCCAGATGGTTCCCCTGGAGGGCAGCGAGGAGGAGCGCCAATGCGGCCTGCTGCTCATTGCCGCGGGCTTCACCGGCTGCCAGAGCTATGTGGCGGAGGCCTTCGGCCTGGCCAGAGACAACCGGGGCAGCATCGTCACGACGGGCTACCGCACGGAAACCCCCAGGATCTTTGCCGCCGGTGACTGCCGCCGGGGCCAATCCCTGGTGGTCTGGGCCATCACCGAGGGCCGTGCCTGTGCCAAAGAAGTAGACCAGGCCCTGATGGGATACACGAACCTGGTATAAAAACCCCCGCCGGGAGGAAGCCTTCCCCGGAGGGGAAGGCGACCTCCCGGCGGGGGCTTCATACATGAGGACAAAAAGAAAGGGCCAGCGACGGAAGTCGCTGGCCCAAAAAGCGCTATGGGATCAATTACTTGGCGAAAGCAGCGGCGCTGGCACCGGCGATGCGGCCAAAGACCACAAAGTCGGCAACGGCGGTGCCGCCCAGACGGTTGGCGCCGTGGACGCCTCCGGTGACCTCACCGGCAGCGAACAGGCCGGGGATGACGGAGCCATCTTCCTTCAGCACTTCGGTGGAGGAGTTGATGACTACGCCGCCCATGGTGTGGTGCACACCGGCGGAAACCTTGATGGCGTAGTAGGGAGCGGTGTTCAGGGGGTTGGCGAAGCTGGTGCGGCCGAAGTCGGCATCGGTCTTAGCCTCTACGCAGCCGTTCCACTTCTCCATGGTGGCGGCGAAGGTGGCGGGATCGACCTCGATCTCCTTGGCCAGCTCCTCGTAGGTAGCGCCCTGCTTGGTGTAGCCCTTGGTGATGTAGCCCTGGATGACGTTGGAGGCATCGGCCATGGCCTGGTCCACGATCAGCCAGCTGAAGCTGCCGGGCTGAGCGATCTCAGCGGCGGAAACCTTGTCACGGGTGGAAACTTCGTCGGTGAAGCGCTCGCCGTTGGCATTCACCAGGATAGCGCCGTCGCCACGGAGGCCTTCGGTGATCAGAGCGGCAGTGTTGGCTTCCACAGTGGGATGGATCTGGATCTGGTCCATATCCACGGTAGCGGCACCGATGGCGGTAGCCATGGCAATGCCCTGGCCCTGGATTCCGGGGGCGTTGGTGGTCATGAAGCCCTTCAGATCAGGCTTGTAGCTGGCGACCATGTCCAGGTTGGCGCCGAAGCCGCCGGTGGCCAGGACAACAGCCTTTGCGTTGACGGTAACGGCGTTGCCGTCCTTGTCGGTGCCGGAGACACCCACGGCCTGGCCGTTGGCATCAGTCAGAATGGTGTCGGCGGTGGTGTTCAGGATGAACTCCACGCCACGGTCCTGGCAGGCCTTCTCCATCAGAGGCACCAGGTAAGCGCCTACGGAGACAACCTTGCCCTCTTCGTTCACAGGGCGATGGATCCGCTTGACGGAAGCGCCGCCGAAGGCAGCCACGTTGTGCAGGGACATACCGTTCTCATCCAGCCAGTCAATGGCGGGAGCGGTGCCCTCTACCAGGGTCTTGACCAGCTCAGGGTTGTTGATGCCCTTGCCGCCTACCATGGTGTCCAGCTCCATCAGCTCCACGCTGTCGAAGTAGCCCACGGGGTTGGCCTGGTAGTCGGCCCACTGCTGGGCCACGGTGGCAGCCAGAGAGGTGATGAATTCGTTGTCGGCGTAGTTGTCGGCAGCGGACTTCAGCATCTTCTCCACACCGGCACCCTCAGCAAACTCGTTCTCGTCCTGGTAAACGGTCTTGGCAGCGTTCATGCCGCCGGTGGACCGGACGGAGTTGCCGCCAACCATGGCCTGGCTCTCCAGGATGATGACGCTCTTACCGGCGTCGGAAGCGGTCATAGCGGCGGTCATACCGGCGCCGCCGGCACCGACGATGACCACGTCGGCTTCCTTGGTCACGTCACCGGCAGCGGCGGCAGCGACCTTAGTCATGTAGTCATCGGGGTTCAGCCCGGCAGCGGTCAGAGCGGCCTTGGCAGCCTCGATGAAGGCGTTGGAGGTAATGGTAGCACCGGAAACGGCATCCAGGTTGATGGTGTTGCCTTCCACAACCTGGGCGGGGAACTGGGCAATGACAACGCTGCCAATGCCGTCGGTCTCCTTGTCGCCGGTGGCGACGCAGTCGGTGATGACACCGTTTTCGATGGTCAGAGTGACGCTGACCTCACCGCCCATGCCCTGGGCAGTGCCGGTGTAGCTGGCAGCCGCGGGGGCGGCAGCTTCGGTGGTGGCCGCAGGAGCGGATCCGCCGCAGGCGGACAGCAGCATCATGCAGGCCAGAACCAGAGAAATCAGGATCTTGCTTTTTTTCATGTCTTTTTCCTTCCTATGAAATGCATTTCCGGGTCCGTAACATGATTCCACGGCCCAGCGGTGCTATTATAGCAGAAATTTTATAATATGCAACCTCTGAAAATATCAGAAAATCGATATGCCATATCTGTCTTTTTGTACAGAAGTGAAAAACACCCCTGCCTTCCGGCAGAGGTGCCTGTTTCTGGGCTATGGGCGCTCCTTACTCAGGTCCTTGATGACCTCTCCCGCCAGGATGAGCCCTGCCACGGCGGGGACGAAGGCGTTGCTGCCTGGGATGTCCCGGCGGTCGGTGCAGTGGCGCTGGGTGCCCGGAGGGCAGATGCAGTGGGACCGGCAGCTGATGGATATATCCTCCAGGGGCCGGATGGGCTCCTCCTCGGAGTAGACGACCTTCAGCTTTTTGATCCCCCGCTTCTTGAGCTCCCGGCGCATGACCCGGGCCAGGGGGTCCACCCGGGTCTTGTAGATATCCGCTACCTGGAAGGCGGCGGGGTCCAGCTTGTTTCCGGCTCCCATGGAGCTGATAATGGGGGTGTGGGTCCTGGCGCACTGCTCCACCAGGGCCAGCTTGGCGGAGACGGTATCCACCGCGTCCACCACATAGTCGTAGGCCTCAAAGTCAAAGGTATCCGCGTTTTCCGGCAGGAAGAAGCAGGGGTGGGTCGTCACCTGCACATTGGGGTTGATCTCCAGGATCCGGTCCTTCATGGCCTCTACCTTCAATTGCCCAAGGGTTTTCCGGGTGGCAATGATCTGCCGGTTCAGGTTGGTCAGGCACACCCGGTCGTCATCCACCAGGTCAATGGCCCCTACGCCGCTGCGGACCAGGGCCTCGCAGACATAGCCCCCAACGCCCCCAATGCCAAACACGGCCACACGGGAGGCCCCCAGACGGTCCATGGCTTCCTTCCCAAACAGCAATTCCGTTCTGGAAAACTGATTCAGCATAGATTTCTCCTTAATGATATGACTTTTCTGTTCCAAATCATACGCCGAAAAACCTAGCTTGTCAATAAACTTTTTTTACGCTCGGAGAGGGCTTTGGTGCCTCAGTGAAACGGATGCCGGCATCCGTAGAGGAACACTCCAACCCAGCTGAGAAGCACGGGCCAGCCGGCCAGGACCGGCAGCCAATCCAGGCCCAGCTTGGCCGTCCAGGCCAGGGCCAGATACAGGGCGCTCCCCGCCAGGGCCAGAGCAATGCCCAATATCCACAGACAAAGGGTATACTTCTTTTCCGCGGCCAGATCCATTCCATCGATCCAATTCCAAAAACGTTTCATTCTTTTCTGCCTCCTTTTTTCGGGAAGCTTACTCCCGGCAGGTAAAAGCCGCAACAGCCTAAGGGTAAAAGGAATGTAAAGTTTGTAAATTTTACACGGCCTTTACACAAAACCCAATCCAGGCTTTACGCGTTACAAATAGACTATAGGCAGAAAACAGGGAACGAAGGTTCCCGGAAAGAAAAAGGAAACGACTATGGATATTTTTGGGGTACTGAATCTCATCGGCGGGCTGGCGCTGTTCCTTTACGGAATGTCCGCCATGGGCGACGGACTGGTGATGCTCTCCGGCGGCCGGCTGGAGCAGATCCTGGAAAAGCTGACAAAAAAGAAGATCATGGCGGTGCTGCTGGGCCTGATGGTCACGGCGGTGATCCAGTCCTCCTCAGCGACTACGGTCATGGTGGTGGGCTTCGTCAACTCCGGCATTATGAATTTGCAGCAGGCAGTGGGCATCATCATGGGCGCCAACATCGGCACCACGGTGACCTCCTGGATGCTGTCCCTTGTGGGCATTGAGGGCAGCAGCCTGCTGCTGAAGCTCTTGAAGCCCAGCTCCTTCTCTCCCATTCTGGCGGCGGTGGGCGTGATCCTGACCATGACCGCCGGAAAGAGCGAGCGGCGGAAGAACGTAGGCACCATCCTGGCGGGCTTTGCCATCCTGATGTTCGGTATGGAGGCCATGAGCTCCGCCGTGTCCCCCCTGGCCCAGGACGAGCACTTTACCGGCATCCTCACCGCCTTCTCCAATCCCATCCTGGGCATGGCGGCAGGTGCCCTGCTGACGGCGGTGATCCAGTCCTCCTCCGCTTCCGTGGGCATCCTTCAGGCCCTGTGCGTCACCGGGGCGGTGAGCTTCGGCACGGCCATCCCCATCATCATGGGCCAGAACATCGGCACCTGCGTCACGGCCCTGCTGTCCTCCATCGGAGCCAACAAGAACGCCCGCCGGGCCTCCCTGATCCATCTTTATTTTAATTTAGTTGGCACTTTGCTCTTTACTGTGGTATTCTATACCTGTAACGCCTTCTTCCCCTTTGCCTTCCTGTCCCGGGCCGCCGGAGCGGCGGACGTGGCCGTGATCCACAGCCTCTTCAACATCGGCTGTACCATGGTACTGTTCCCCTTCTCCGATGTGCTGGTGAAGCTGGCCACCTTCAGCGTCCCCCAGGGCAAAGCCGAAAAGGGGGAGGGGAAGACCCTGCCCGCGCCTCTGCTTGCCCTGGACGAGCGGTTCCTGGACCGGCCCTCCTTTGCCATGAGCCTTTGCAAGGATGCCGTGGACCACATGGCGGACCTGGCCCGGAACTCCTTCCAGACGGCTATGGACGTGCTTGGAAACTACTCCGAAAAGGGCGTGGATACCGTAGCCGCCATGGAGCAGGAGGCGGACAGCTATGAGGATGTGCTGGGCACCTACCTGGTGAAGCTGTCCAGCCGGGACCTGAACAAGGCGGACAGCCGGACACTGACCATCCTCATGCACTGCATCAACGACTTTGAGCGGATCTCTGACCACGCCATCAATCTGGCGGAATCCGCCAAGGAGCTCTACGACAAGGGCCTGTCTCTCTCCGAGGAGAGCCGCCGGGAGCTGGGGATCTATGGCAAGGCCGTCAGTGACATTCTGGACCTGACCGTCAGCGTCTTCGCCACGGACGATACGGGCCGGGCCCGGGGGGTGGAGCCTCTGGAAGAGGTCATCGACAAGCTGAGCATTGAGATGCGCCAGCGCCACATCGAGCGCCTGCGCCGGGGTGCCTGTTCCCTGGAGGCGGGGCTCATTCTGGAGGACATCCTCACCGGCTACGAGCGGGTATCGGACCATTGCTCCAATGTGGCCGTGTGCCTCATCGAGGTCCACGCCGATGAGTACGAGACCCACGAATACCTGAACCTCACCACCAAGGGAGAGGACCCCTGGTTCCGGGAGGAGTATAAGCGGCTGAAGAACGTGTATCTTCTGCCGTAACCCCCTGACCTTCCCCTGGGGGAAGGTGCCGCCGCAGGCGGCGGAAGAGGGGCGGCATCAGGTCGGTTCTGGGTCCCGCCCCACACCCGTTAGAGAACCCCCGCCGGAGGTCGCCTTCCCCCACGGGGAAGGTGGCACGCCGTAAGGCGTGA
>URGL01000069.1 GCA_900547405.1 uncultured Eubacteriales bacterium | reverse complement strand
CTCTAACACCTTTTCATCCCGCTCGAACAGCTTGACGGCATACCAGCGGGCGTGGGAATCGTCTATCACGCCGTCAAGATGGGCGCCGATAGCGGCCAGAGCCTCTTCTACGGTTTTGCTGAATTCGTGCTGGGGAACAGCGGCTTTTCGGGAGCTTGCTAGGGAAATAGCCTCGGCGGCCGCCTCCCTGGAGCCGGTGCCCTTCAAGGCGCTGGTTTCTACAATCTTGCAGCCTAGGGTTTCTTCAAGTTTTTTAATATCGATTTGGTCGCCGTTCTTTTTGACCAGGTCGATCATGTTCAGCGCAAGCACCACTGGGATGCCCAGTTCTAAAATCTGAGTGGTCAGATAAAGGTTCCGCTCCAGGTTGGTGCCGTCGATGATGTTCAGAATGGCATCCGGGCGTTCGCCGATCAGGTAATTACGGGCAACCACTTCCTCCAGGGTGTAGGGGGACAGGGAGTAAATGCCGGGAAGGTCGGTGATGATCACATCATCGTGACGCTTCAGCTTGCCCTCCTTCTTCTCAACGGTAACGCCGGGCCAGTTACCAACGAACTGATTGGAGCCGGTCAGGGCATTAAACAGGGTCGTCTTGCCGCAGTTGGGGTTGCCAGCCAGGGCAATTCGAATGGGTTTGTTTTCCATTTCCAAACTTCTCCTTTTCTTACTGAACTTCCACCATGTCCGCATCCGCTTTCCGGATGGACAGCTCATAGCCTCTCACATTCAGCTGGATGGGGTCTCCCAAGGGAGCCACCTTCCGAACCGTGACAGACACGCCCTTAGTCAGGCCCATGTCCATAATACGGCGACGGACAGCTCCCTCTCCATGGATCTTGACCACGGTGACGGTATCACCAATGGCAACCTGCCGCAAAGTTTTCATCCTCTTTTTCCTCCTCAGATCATAATTTTACGGGCCATTTCCTCGCTGATTGCCACACGGGACTCTTTCACGTTTACGATCACATTTCCGCCGAGACGGTTGATGACCTGCACGTTCCCGCCGACAACGAAGCCCAGGTTTTCCAGATGCTTCTTGACCTCAGGGCTTCCGCCCACACGGCGAATGATGTTCACCGTATCATTGTCCGCAAAAGTAAGCGGCATCATAGCTTCCCCCTCTTTCACTGTACGGTCTTTGTTTGCATATGCTAATTAGTTTCAGCTAACTATGCAGCTTTAAAAAATTAGCTCTCGCTAACTGCCATAGAGTATACTCCCCACCTCCCCACTTGTCAACTGGGTTTGGAATAGTTTGGAAAAGTTTGTCTATGCTAACAAAAAGGAAGTTAGCATATGGCAACTATTTTGTATAGATTTGTGTGTTCTGACAGTAAAGAGAAAGCCCCCCACAGATGGAGCCATCCATCCAGGGATGAAAAAAGCACCCCATGGCGGGGTGCTTTCTGTCAGTCCTCCTCTGCCATGTCGGCATCGGGGTCCTTTTCTGTGATCCAAGGACCGGTACGGTAGTAATTGAGGGAGATCAGCGCGGCGGCGACCCAGCCAACAGGCCAGGAGCCCCAGATCCCCAGCTCCCCCAAAGCGGTCCTGGACAGGGTCAGCGCCAGGATCACCCGCAGAAGCAGATCTACAAAGGTCGCCACCATGAATTTCTTCATCAGCCCAGCCCCCCGGAGGATGCCGTCGGCAATGAGCTTGGCGGAGATCACAAAATAGAAGGGGGCCAAGATCCGTAGGAAAACCAGTCCCGTCCGGGTGGCCTGGGCAGAGCTTTCGTCCAGGAACAGAGCCAGCACCAGCTTGCCGCCGAAGAAATACAACAGGCTCAGAGGGATGGCTACCAGCCAGATCATGCGGATGCCCGCCTGGAAGCCCTGCCGGACCCGATGGAGCTTCCCTGCCCCGATGTTCTGGGCGGTGTAGTTGGATACGCCGTTTCCAACGGTGGTGAAGCAGGTCAGCACCAGGTTATTGAGCTTCACGGCGGCAGAGTAGCCTGCCATGACCGCGGGACCAAAGCCGTTGATCACACCCTGAATGATGATGTTGCCCACAGAAATGAAGCTCTGCTGCAAAATGCTGGGGATGGCGATCACCACAATTTTCCGCAGAAGGGCGGCGGAAAACACCGGGGCCTTTTCTCCCGCGCAGACCTTCTCCAACCGGCGGATCACCACAAGAACGGCCAGCACGCAGCTAATGCCCTGGCACAGGAAGGTAGCCCAGGCCACACCGGCCACACCCATCTGAAAAGCACTGACGAAGAGGATATCCACAGCAATATTGGAGACAGAGGATACTGCCAGAAAATAAAAGGGCGTCTTGGAGTCCCCCATGGCGGAAAAAATGCCTGTAGCAATGTTGTAGAAGAAGACAAAGGGCAGTCCGTAAACATAAATGTCCAGATACAGCCTGGAATCCCCGAAGACCTCCTGGGGTGTGCGGATCAGCCCCAGCAGCCACCCGGCCGAGGTGACTCCCAGCACCATCAGCCCGCCGCAGATCAGGGCACTGAAAATGCTGGCGGTATATACAGCGGTCTTCACGCCTTTGTAGTCCTTGGCCCCGTAGAGCTGGCTCACCACCACCGAGCAGCCCATATTGCAGCCAAAGGCAAATGCAATGAAAATCAGGGTAATCTCATAGCTGTTGCCAACGGCAGCCAGGGCATTCTCGCCGATAAATTTCCCCGCCACCAGGCTGTCGGCAATGTTATAGAGTTGCTGAAAAATAATACTGCCCAGCAGCGGTACGCAGAAATCCCGCAGAACCGCGCCGGGTTTCCCCACTGTCAAATCCTTATTCACAAGAGATTACCATCCTTTTTCACAAATTTATTGTCTATATTTTAGCGGATATTCACAAAAAATCAATACATTGCGACTTTTCTTCGCCAAATTCTGCCTTCTGCCCAAGGCACGTCCTTTCCGGGACTTGGAGATTTGTGGGGTTTTCCGGCATTTCCCTAAGTTCTCGCCTGTCAAGAGGAAAGGTTCCCGATTTTAGAGGCGGTTTTCTGTGGAAATCGTCAATTGCACCGCCGCTGTTTCCCGTGGTATAATGCCGCTCAGTGTGATTTGAGGAGGAACGCCATCATGTCAACAAACGCTGCCCATCCAACCAACGCTGCCCTTTTCCGCCGGGAAGCGGACATCTTTTCCCATATCCGCGGAATGGAGGCCCTGCTCCAGGCTCCGCCGGAAAAAGCGGATGCGCTGCAGGCTAAATACCCGGATGCCGCCTTTGCCCTTATGACCGCCGCCAACCTCTTCACCGGAGACCGGGAGCAGTGCGCCATCCACCAGGAGGCCTACTTCTCTATATTAAAAGGAGAAAGTCTGAAAAATATCCGGTTCCGCTATGAAAAAGAAATGGATGCCTATGTGCGGGAGCATATGTGGGATGATTGAAAAGCGCCGCCCGTTCACGAAGAATGGGCGGCGCTCCTGGTTCCGGTTACTTATTTCTGCCGAACAGGGAAAAGCCTTTCTTTTCATAAGGCTCCGAGGTGATCGCACCCACAGTATAGCCGGTGGGATCCAACACGGCGTGGATGGCTTTCTCGTCCAAGGGTTCCTTGGAAATAACCACAGTCTCTCCCTTGGTGTGGGATGAAGTCACCTTATCCACAGAAAAAGCGGAACGAATGGCATCGTTGACATGGGACTCACACATGGAGCAGGCCATACCGGATACCTGAATGGTTGTCTTGGTCATACTTAACCCTTCCTTTCTGTGCCGTATTATAGCACATTTTTATGTTAGCGTCAACTAACCGTTTAACATCCCCCGTTCCAGGCAGAGGTGAGGGGCGGTACCGGAAACCAATCCAGCACCGCCCCTCATCCGCCGCTCCGGCGGCATCTTCCCCCAAGGGAAGGTAATGGTTTTTACAAATGGAGGACCCGATCCTTAATTTCCTGGGTCCGGCCCTGATTCCAGAACTGGGTGCCGATATAGCCGCAGGTGCGCCGGGCTACGTTCATCTTGTTCTGGTCCCGGTTGCCGCACTGAGGGCAGACCCAAACCAGCTTGTGGTCATCCTCCTGGATCTCGATCTCGCCATCGTAGCCGCATACCTGGCAGTAGTCGGACTTGGTATTCAGCTCGGCGTACATGATATTTTCATAGATGAACTGCATCACTTCCAGAACGGCATCGATGTTGTTCTGCATATTGGGCACTTCTACGTAGCTGATGGCTCCGCCGGGGGACAGCTGCTGGAACTCCGCCTCGAAGCGCAGCTTGGTAAAAGCATCGATGTGCTCGGACACATGGACATGGTAGGAGTTTGTAATGTAGCTCTTGTCCGTAATGCCGGGGACCATGCCGAAACGCTTTTGCAGGCACTTGGCGAACTTATAGGTGGTGGATTCCAGCGGGGTGCCATAGAGGGAGAAATCGATGTTCTCCTTCTGCTTCCAGCGGGCGCAGGCATCGTTCATATACTGCATGACCTGCAGAGCAAAGGGCTTGGCGGCCTCGTCGGTGTGGGACTTTCCGGTCATGTACTTGACGCACTCGTAAAGGCCGGCGTAGCCCAGGGAGATGGTGGAATAGCCGCCGTAGAGCAGCTTATCGATGGGCTCCCCCTTCTCGAGTCTGGCCAGAGCTCCATACTGCCACAGGATGGGCGCGGCATCGGACAATGTGCCCTTCAGCCGGTTGTGGCGGCACATCAGCGCCCGGTAGCACAGGTCCAGCCGCTCATCGAATATCTGCCAGAACTTGTCCATATCCTTCCCGGAGGACAGGGCTACATCCACCAGATTCACGGTGACCACGCCCTGGTTGAATCGGCCATAGTACTTGGGCTTTCCCGGTTCGTAGTTCTTGGCCCCGGCAATGTTGTCCCAGCCGTTGCCGGACCGGTCCGGCGTCAGGAAGCTGCGGCAGCCCATGCAGGTGTACACATCGCCGTTGCCCGGAGTCTCTCCCTTGGAGAGCTTGTACTCCCGCATCTTCTTTTCGCTGATGTAGTCGGGAACCATCCGCTTGGCGGTGCATTCGGCAGCCAGCTTGGTCAGGTACCAGTAAGGTGTCCCCTCCCGGACGTTTTCCTCCTCCAGCACATAGATCAGCTTGGGGAAGGCAGGGGTGATCCACACGCCCTTTTCATTCTTCACGCCCTCGTAGCGCTGGCGCAGGGTCTCCTCAATGATCATGGCCAGGTCCTTCTTCTCCTGCTCGTTCCGGGCCTCATTCAGGTACATAAAGACCGTGATAAAAGGAGCCTGTCCATTGGTGGTCATCAGGGTCACCACCTGGTACTGGATGGTCTGCACACCCCGGCGGACCTCGTCCCGGAGCCGCTCTTCCACCACCTGGGAGATGGCCTCCTCGCTGGGAGCCACACCGAAGGTCTTCATTTCCTTCTCCACACTCCGGCGGATCTTCTCCCGGCTGATCTGGACGAAGGGGGCCAGATGGGTCAGAGAAATGGACTGGCCGCCATACTGGTTGGAGGCTACCTGGGCGATGATCTGGGTAGCGATGTTGCAGGCAGTGGAGAAGGAATGGGGCTTCTCAATGAGCGTACCGGAAATCACGGTGCCGTTCTGCAGCATATCATCCAGGTTGATCAGATCGCAGTTGTGCATATGCTGGGCATAGTAATCGGAATCGTGGAAGTGGATGATGCCGGCCTCGTGTGCCGCCACAATGTCCCTGGGCAGCAGGATCCGGCTGGTAATATCCTTGGAAACCTCGCCTGCCATATAGTCCCGCTGGACGGCGTTGATGGAGGGGTTTTTGTTGGCATTCTCCTGCTTGACCTCCTCGTTGTTGCACTCAATCAGGCTCAGGATCCGGTCGTCCGTGGTGTTGGACTGGCGCAGGAGATTCCGGGTATAGCGGTAGGTAATATATTCCTTGGCAACCTCAAAGGCACCATGGCTCATGATGGCCTTCTCCACCAGATCCTGGATCTCTTCCACGGAGGGGCTGCGGCCCATCTCCTCACAGGCCACCTCTACGCTTTCCGCGATCCGATCGATCTGCACAGGGGTCAGCCGTACCTTTTCATCCACCTCAATATTGGCCTTGGAAATGGCCATAACGATCTTCGATATGTCAAAGGCAACTTCAGTTCCGTTTCGCTTAATGATTTTCATAGGACGTCCTCCCTCTTAGTATTTTTGTTATTGCCGCCTTATTATACTATATCTTGTGGTTTTGTCAAGACGTGACCACAAGATATAGTGGTCAGCCCTTTTCCCACAAAAAGTTTTGGAAGACAGACGGGGCTATTTCTCTCTTTCCAAACCCGAAAGTTCGTTTTTCTTTGGGGTCTTCAAAATATGGCATTGTAAATTCCGGGAGAATATAGTACAATTACTCAGTGTGGTCTTAACATAATTTTCCCTGTTCCAAAGAGAAAATTGAAAGGAGCATTTTCATGGAGGAAAAATTCAGCAATCTGCACATAGACGAGGGTGCCACCTTGTACACCATCACCGGAGGCAGCATTCAGGCCCAGGTAACGGACCTTGGCGCGTCCCTGGTCCGGCTCTGGGTGCCGGATGCCTCCGGCAGCACCGCGGACGTGGTCCTGGGTTACGACACAGCCAAGGCTTATCAGACCGGCGGCAGCTGCCTGGGAGCTACCGTTGGCCGCAGCGCCAACCGCATTGCGGGAGCGGCCTTTTCCATCGGCGGCAAAAGCTACGCTCTTACTGCCAATGAGGGACGCAACAACCTCCACTCCGGACCCAACGGTTACCACAAGCGTCTGTGGGCCGTGAAAGAGCAGTCCGAGAACGCCATTACCTTTGTCCTTACCAGCCCCCATGGGGACCAAGGAATGCCCGGCAATGCCCAGATCTCCGTCACCTATCGCATAGACGGCGACAACGGCCTGCACATTGTTTACGACGGGGTCTGCGATCAGGATACCGTCTTCAACCTGACCAACCACAGTTACTTCAACCTGGCAGGCCACCAGCATACGGATAAGGCCATGGACCAGGTTCTCTCCCTCCCCGCCCGGCATTTCTGCCCTGACGACGCCGAGAGCATCCCCACAGGTGAAAAGCGGGATGTCAACGGCACTCCCATGGATTTCCGGGTCCCAAAGGCCATTGGCCGGGATATCGGCATCGACTACGATGCACTGAATCTCCAGGGAGGATATGACCACAACTTCGAGGTCTTCTGCAATCCCTGCGCCACCCTGGCGGACCCGGCCTCCGGCCGGAGCATGTCCGTCTACACAGACTGCCCGGGCATCCAGTTCTATTCCGGAAACTTCCTGGATGACGAGGGCAAGGACGGTATCCACTACGGCAAACGCTCCGGCATCGCCCTGGAGACCCAGTTCTATCCCGACGCGCTCCACCATCCCGATTGGGCCCAGCCCGTCACTAAGGCAGGACAGCGGTATCATTCCGAGACCTGCTATCGGTTCAGTTGGTGATCTGCCCCTCGCCCCTGCCCGGTAGGGGCGTTTTTTGTCCCCTGGGAGCTGTCACATTTTTCTATTGGCGCATAAACTGTCCTGTAAGCTTCTTTCAGGAGGGAAAAACATGGCTGATCTGTGTCAGGACGGTCTGCGCTGCAATCCCAATGATCTGCGGCAGGCCATGTCCATTCACACCAGAAAAATCACCGATTCCTGTCGGGATAAAGATTGCATTGAAGACTTGCCCGTATACCTGACGGCAGGGTCCCAGCGGATACTGGAATCCTCCGCCAATACCCGGGTCCGGTGCGCTGAACTGATGAATACCTACATAGATGTAGAGCCTGTAGCCTTTGACAAAAGTCACTACTGCATCGATATCACCTTTTACTACCGCATTCTTGCGGACACCATCGTAGGAGCCAACCGGCCCGCCGCCCTGTGCGGCGTAGCGGTGTTCACCAAGCGGGTGGTCCTGTGTGGGGAGGAAAGCTGCGCCCACATCTACCACAGTGACCGACGGAACCAGACCGAAGACCTGGGCCGGAACCGGTCCAGCGCCCCCACCGCCGTGGTAGAGGCCCTGGACCCCATGGTCCTGAGCAGTCGGATCCGGGAGACCTGCGAGTGCGGTGGCCGGGACTGTCCCGTGCAGCTGCCGGACTGGGTCCGCAGTGCCTTTGACGAAGATCTGGCCATGCAGCCGGACCGGCGGCGGCTCTACGTGACCTTGGGGCAGTTCTCCATCGTCCGGCTGGAACGGGACGCTCAGCTCATCGTCCCCGTTATGGATTACAGCATCCCCACAAAGGAGTGCTGCGATTCTCCGGGCTGCGCCGAAGACCCCTGCGAGATGTTCAGCCGCATCCCCTTCCCTGCCGCCCAGTTCACCCCCAGAGGCTGCGACTGCAAGCCAAAAGTTCCGGACTGCGGCTGCTGCGGGAAATAGCGCAAAACGCCCCTCCAGCCGGAGGGGCGCTGCCGTGATATGGGCATCACCTTTTCATTTCTCGTATTCCCTGCGTCTGCAAGCGCAAAGATAGGCTTTTTCATAGTCCCCCTGGGCCCGGTAGCATTCTTCCAGCAGTGGGAGACAGGCCAAGGGTTCGCCTTTTAAGAGATGCTCCACCGCCTCGGCATGATCCCCGGAGGCCATACACAGGCTCCCGTAGAGGCCCTGCCAGAGGCTTCCCCGGTTCTCCACAGCCTCCAGGAGCTTTCTCGCCCGATCCAGGTTTCCGGCCTCCAGAGCGCTCCTGGCCCGGAGCAGCAGCTCCGCATCCAGGCTGGGCAAGGCCCCCAGGCCGCCGCGGAGCTTCTCCCGGTAAGAAAGCAGGGCAGGGATCAGATAGGGACTGGAATAACCTTCTGAAAGAGTCAGATATTTTTCCTCCACCGGCCCTCTTCCCTGGGCGGCGGCTGCCTCCGCTGCCAGCAAGCAGCTCAGAAAGCCCAGCAAACCCCGTTCCCAGTCCAATGGATCCGGCTCTTGATACGCTTCCAGCGTTTGTAATACCTGGGCGTATTTTCCATCGGCGAAGCATTCCCGGGCCTGAGCCATGATCCCATCGTTGGCAGAGGCGGTGGTCTCCCCCAAGAAGTACCCCACAGGCTTGCCCAGGACCTGGGCAAGGTATTGCAGGGTCTTCATAGAGGGCCGGACGGTGCCGTGCTCGATGCGGGAGAGCATATTCCGGGTGATCACGTCCCCGCAAACCTGCCTCTGGGACAGTCCCGCCTCTTTTCTCGCCTCCAGCAGCCTTTCTCCCAGTTCCATAAACCTGCCTCCCAGTTCCGTTTCCTGTATTTTAGCAAACATCCCCGGAAAAAGCTACAAAAAATTCATTTGCTATTTTCCCGCAAATGGTTTATAACTATAGAGAAAGTGAGGAGGTTTTTTCTGATTATGATACAAAACCGAGAGCTGAAGCAGCAGGCCGAAGACAAACTCCGTTCAGCGCCCCAGCATAAGAAGCTGTCGCTGTACTACGCCGGGATCCTGTGCGTCATCAGTGTTGTTTTTATGCTGGCGGATCAGCTGATCTCCATGGTCTTTCCGGAAACCGGCGGCCTGTCCACCATAGGACTGCGGTCCTTTTTATCCACGCTGTCCAGTATCCTGCCCATTGTCAGCTTTATTTTGTCCATGTGCCTGAGCTTCGGATTCCTTGGCGGTATGGTTCGGGTGAGCCGAGGGCAATACACATCCCCCAACGCCTTGCGGACAGGCTTTGAGCGGTTCTTCCCCCTGCTGCGTCTTACCGCACTGAAGGCGCTGATCATTACAGGGCTGTCTGTCGGTGCTACCTATCTGACTTCCCTGATCTACACCCTGTCCCCCCTGTCCGACTCCCTGGTAGAAGCCCTGACTCCCGCCCTTTCCAGCGGAAGTCTTCTGAGCGAAGGGACCCTGACCCTGGACCCCGCCACTATCGAAGCCATCTATGCTGCCACCCCCGCCATGCTTGCGATTTTTCTGGCGGTCATGCTGGTCTTCGGCGTGCCCATGCTCTATCGGCTGCGGCTGGCGGACTATGTGCTCTACGACCATCCGGAAACCGGAGCTCTCTACGCGCTCCGGCAAAGCAGGCTCATGATGCGGGGCAACCGCTGGGCCATGTTTAAGTTGGACCTGAGCTTCTGGTGGTACTTCCTGCTGGCAGCTCTTTCCGCTGCCGTAAACTACGGCGGACTCCTGCTGTCCCTGATTGGGGTCAGCCTGCCGATCTCCGACAATGCGGCGGCAATTCTCTTCTTCCTGCTGTCCACCGTCCTGGACTTCGTTGTGATCTATCGCTTCCGCAGCAAGCTGGAGGTCACCTACGCCTTAGTCTATAATTCCCTGAAACCTCCGGAAACCACCGGCGGCGCGGTACTGGGCAACATTTTTCAGATGTGATTGCAAACAGGCACAGCAGGTAGACTTGCTGTGCCTGTACTTGTATACATTATATATAGCAGAGCCATATATAGCAGAACCTCCCGCCCGATTGGGCAGGAGGTTCTTTATGGAGCGGGTGACGAGGCTCGAACTCGCTACCTCCACCTTGGCAAGGTGGCGCTCTACCGGATGAGCTACACCCGCATCTTAAAATGGTGCCTCCGGTCGGAATCGAACCAACGACACGCGGATTTTCAGTCCGCTGCTCTACCTACTGAGCTACAGAGGCATCTTTTTCAGATGCGCGTCAGGGGCTTCCCTGACAGCTTGGGTATTATACCGCAGGAAGGGACGTTTGTCAACATATTTTTACGGAAATATGAAATAAGATTTTTCTTGACTTTCTTTCTGCTTGTGCTATAGTAGTAGCAGGGGTTACGAAGCCTACCAAAATCGTATTAATAGAGGTTACGAAGCCTACCAAAATCGTATTAATGGCTGAATCTTCGGATTCGGCCATTTTTCAGGAGAAAAAGATATGCAGGCATGGATAACTGTCGACGAAAACTACCTGAATTATCTGCGGTCGTTTGAAAGTAAAATTCCCAATTCCAATTACGGTGCGGATAAAATGAAACCATTCTTCGGTGTCTTGTTTGAAACGGATGGGCTTGTGTATGTCACCCAGGTGTCACACCTCAAACCTCGGCATGTGAAAATGAAAGACTCTGTGGACTTCCGGAAAGTGTACATACCCAATGTCAACCCAAACCTGCCCGACCGGCCTGTAGCCGTTGTCAACTTGAACTACATGTTTCCGATCCCGAAAGCCTTGGTTACTCCTCTTGCCTATCGCGACATCGATAAGTGCAGAACATTTTCTTCAAATGTGGAAAGAAGTAAATATGTTGACCTGCTCACAAAAGAAATAGCATCAATCAACAAAATGGGCATAGAGCGCCTCGCTCGGAAAGTATACGAGCTAAAGTCGAACTACCCGGACGCTGTGGTGTCGAAACGGTGTTTTGATTTTAAGACGCTGGAGGAAAAGGCAAGAGTATACCAGCAGTAAAGTTGATTTTCCCTCTGCTTTAGCAGGGGGAATATATATAGTAAAGTCCCCACTCCTATCGGAGTGGGGACCCAAACTGGAGGTACCGCCCAGATTTGAACTGGGGAATGAAGGTTTTGCAGACCTTTGCCTTACCACTTGGCCACGGTACCATATAAAATTGGAGCGGGTGACGAGGCTCGAACTCGCTACCTCCACCTTGGCAAGGTGGCGCTC
>URGL01000068.1 GCA_900547405.1 uncultured Eubacteriales bacterium | reverse complement strand
ACAGCTTGCATATGATACCACCGCAAGACCCATTTGTCAAGCACTTTTTAACAAAAACCGGCAGTTATTTTTGGATATTTTTACCAGAGACAGGTGTGCACGATTGGTGGAATCCTCAAAACCTTCCCCTGGGGGAAGGTGCCGCCGCAGCGGCGGAAGAGGGGCGGCACCAGGTCCGTCCTTGTTCCGCCCCACACCCGTCAGGGCTTCGCCCTGCCACCCTCTCCCAGGAGAGGGTTGAGGAGGGGGGCTACCTCTTGGACAGGTTGCCGCTAATCTGCTCCAGGGCCGTCTGGGCCTCTTTTTGGGTCTCCTGCTGCTCTGCCAGGTCCGCCAGGCTGACCATGCCGCAGAGGCGGCCGTTTTCCAGAATGGGGAGCCGCCTGATCTGCTCCCGGCCCATCAGCTCCGCCGCCTCGGCGGCGTTCATCTCCGGGCGGCCGGACACCACCCGACCAGTCATGATCTGGCCTACGGTGGTTTTGGCCGGATCCCGGTCAGCCGCCAGGCACCGGGTGACAATGTCCCGGTCCGTAATGACCCCCCGGAGCCTTCCGTCGTAGCCGCAGACCGGCAGAGCACCGATGTTATACCGGCTCAGGGCCCGGGCCGCCACCCCAACGGGTTCGTCGGGCCGGATGCGGACCACGGTCTTGCTCATGATTTCCCGCAGTGTCATGTCACATCACCTCGGGGGAAGTATTGCCCTTTTATCCGGAGAGTAAACAAAAACCCTCTCCTTACGAGAGGGTGGAATAGGAGACAGGCCGGGACGGGTGTGGGGCGGCACAAGGTCGGACCTGGTACCGCCCCTCTTCCGGCCCTGCGGGGCCACCTTCCCCCAGGGGAAGGTAGGGGACCCTCTCCTGGGAGAGGGTGGGCCGGGCGTAGCCCGGGACGGGTGTGGGGCGGCACTTAGGTCGGACCTGGTGCCGCCCCTCTTCCGGCCCTGCGGGGCCACCTTCCCCCAGGGGAAGGTAGAGGACCCTCTCCTGGGAGAGGGTGGCAGGGCGAAGCCCTGACGGGTGTGGGGCGGGACAAGGTCGGTTCAAACCGGGCCCGGTTCTTTGCGTGAGCTGGCTCCCCTCATCCGTCAGGGCCTTCGGCCCTGCCACCTTAAGCGTGGGGGAAGGCTTCCTCCGGCGGGGGCTTCCTGCGGGGCCACCTTCCCCCAGGGGAAGGTCTGGGTTCTTATTTTTTCGTTGTCTTGTCGGTGTCCTCGGTCTTGCCATGGATACGGGCCTCGATCCGGGTCAGGGAATACTCCATCTGGCTGTAGGCGGTGGAGGAGATCTTGTCCACGTAGTTGCCCTCGTAGGCGGCCATGGCCTCGTTGATGCGGACCACCCTACGGTAGCCGTCTCCTTCGCTTTCTTTCAGAGTGTAGATGGGGATGTAGCTGAAATTGGTGACCTTGGTGGTTTTCAGGTCCTCGTCCTTGGTGACCTCAATATCCAGGATGATGGAGTAGTTGCTGCCTCCCAGGGTGGCGTCGCCGTAGAAGTCCCCCAGGGAGTAGGCCACCAGCTTGCCGGTCTTCTGGTCCAGCTCGATCTTCTGGACCAGGTGGGGATGGGTGCCGATGATCACGTCCACCCCGTTTTTCTGCATGAGGGAGACAATGGACTCCTGGGTCTTGCTGATCTCATCGTTGTTCACGCTGCCCCAGTGGAGCATGGCCACGGTGAGATCCGGCTTCTCCGCCTTCACATCCTTCAAAATGGAGGTGATCCGTTTCCGGTCGATCTTGGTGTAGTTGGAGTTGTAGTCCTCGTAGAGCAGGTTCACGCAGTCTTCGCTGCCCGCGGGCATACCCATGCCTCCCACGCCCTTGGTGAAGGCCACGAAGGCCACCTTGATGCCCTGGACCTCACAGATGGTATAGCCCTTGGTTTTGTGGAAGTCCGCGGCGGTGGCGTAGGCCCCCAGGGGCTCCATACCGGCGGAGCGGATGGCATTCAGGGAGGCGCTGAGGCCGATGATACCGTTCTGGACGGAATAGGAGTTGGCCATCTGGATCAGGTCCACACCGGCGCTTTTCAGATAGGTCAGCAGCTCCTGAGGGGCAGAGGCGGTCTGGGAGCCGTAGGGCTCGCCGCAGAAGTTCCCCTCGATGTTCATGACGGTGACATCCGCCACGCCCAATTCCGCCGCCACATCCTGGAAGGCCCGGGTATAGTCGTAGCCCGTGGCCACGATGCCGGAGTCCACCACGGAGTTGGTGATGTTCAGATCTCCCACGGCCCGGATATGGATCTTGGTGATGGGGTTCCTGGCCTGCCGGGCAGAGGTAGGCTCCGTAGATTCGGTGGCCGCTTCTGTCGTCTCGGTGGTGGTCACGGCGGACACCGGCTGACTCTCCGGCGTTTTGGAGGCGATGCGGTAGATGACGATGCCGCAGCCCATGAGCACCAGCCCCGCCACCACCAGCAGACTCACCAGACGCCGCTGCTGCGCACGCTGCTTTTTCTTCGCTTCCTCCCGCCGCTGCCGGCGGCGGTCCATATTCTCATTGTCCAGAGGCATCGGGCGTCCCCTCCTTTGGTCAAAATGATGGTTTATTATATCGGATTTTCTGGCGTAAAACAAGTGGGAAGCTGTGAATTCTTCTTGAATAGTGCAACTCCATGCCCTCTGTGCTTTCCGAGGGTGGCCCCTCAGGGCCGGGTGTGGAGGGGACCCTGACGATCAAGGCCGGGCCCGGTTCTATAGGATTGCTCGGCTTCCCTCATCCGTCAGGGCCTTTGGCCCTGCCACCTTCCCCGGAGGGGAAGGCTTCCTCCGGCGGGGGCTGCGTGCATCGGAGCCCATCTTTGACTTTCAGGGGTCCCCTCCACACCCGTCAGGGCTCTGCCCTGACACCCTCTCCAAGCAGGAGAGGGCTTTTTTCCGTTGCCGTCAGTGCTCTTGTCTGCTCCGCGTTTCTTTCGATCTCCGCTTTTAATGCTTCCAGGGAATCGAACTTCCGTTCCGGCCGGAGGAAGTGGGTCAGGTGGAGGGAGATGGTCCGGTCATAGAGGTCCCCGGTGTAGTCCAGGATCCAGGGCTCCACGGTGATGCCGGTGCCATGGACCGTGGGACGGACGCCGATGTTGGTGACGGCACTGTAGGTTTTGCCTTCTACCTCCGCCAGTCCCGCGTAGACCCCGAATCGGGGGGTGACCAGCTCGGGAGGCAGCAGGATGTTGGCCGTAGGGATGCCCAGGGTCCTGCCCAGCTGCTTGCCGTGGACCACCTGGCCTGTGAGCAGATAGGGGTGGCCCAGAAGGGACACGGCCTTTTCCATGTGGCCCTCTTCCAGCTCCTGGCGGATGGCGGTGGAGGAGACCCGGATGCCCTCCTTGATCTGCTCCGGCACAACGGCCCAGGGGAGATGCCGCGCCTTGCAGTAGTCCCCCAGGGAGTCGGCGGTGCCTTGGCCCCTGTAGCCGAAGCGGAAATCCTCGCCGCAGACGAAGCCCACGGCGGCGTAGCTGCTTTGCAGTCCCGCCAGAAAGTCCTGCCAGGAGGTGGCGCACATTTTTTTGTCGAAGGGCAGGGTCACCACCCGCTCCATACCGTAGCGCTTTAATAGCTTCACCCGGTCCTGGGGGGTATTGATGAGCTTGGGGGTCTGGCCTGTGACCAGGGTATCCGGATGGGCGGCGAAGGTAATGACTCCCGGGCGGGTGTCCCCGGAGCACAGGTCCCCCACCGCTTTCAGCAGGGCCTGGTGGCCGATGTGGACCCCATCGAAGAAGCCCAGGGCGTAGATGTAGTGATTCATTTCAGACCTCGAAAAAGCTCTTAATGGTGGTCATGGTCCCATCCTCCACCTTGGCCAGCATGAGAAATTCTCCCGACTGGCTGTAGGCCCGGTAGGTGCCTTGGGGGAGGGGGGAGGAGAAGGGGTTGCCGTTGCGGCAGCGCTTCTCCTGGTTGGGGGTCAATGTCACGGCGGGGCAGTGGGCGAACATGGTGTCCAGGCCCCGCAGATACCGCTCCGGGGTCTCGCTTTCCAGAAGCTGCTCCAGAGGGACGGCATCTTCGATGCCGTATTCTCCCGCCCGGACCCGGCGAAGGGCCTCCATGCAGCCCCCGCAGCCCAGGGCCTCACCGATGTCCTGGCACAGTGTGCGGATATAGGTACCCTTGGAGCACTTCACCCGGAGGCTCAGACGGGTGCCGTCAAAGCCCAGGTTTGTCAGCTCAAAAACGGTGATGGGTCTGGGCTGGCGCTCCACCTCCTGGCCCTTCCGGGCCAGCTCGTAGAGCTTCTTGCCGTTTACCTTCAGGGCCGAATACATAGGAGGCACCTGGAGGATATCTCCCCGGAACCGGGGAAGGACCTTTTCAATATCGGCAGGGGAGAGGTGGACGGCCTTTTCCGCCAGTACGGTGCCGGTCACGTCCTGGGTGTCTGTGGTCCTGCCCAGGAGCAGCACGGTGTCGTAGGTCTTTTCCGCGTGCTCAAAGAACTCCACCCCCCGGGTGGCCCGGCCCACGAAGACCGGCAGAACTCCCGTGGCCATGGGGTCCAGGGTCCCGCCGTGGCCAATGCGCCGGGTGGCATACACCCGGCGCAGTCTGGCGGTCACATCCTGGCTTGTCCAGCCCTGGGGCTTATCGACAATGACAATGCCGTTCATAGGCAGGTCTCCAGCATCACTTTTTCCACGGCGGAAACGGCCTGGGCCAGAGTCATTTCCATGGTGCAGCCCGCGGCTCCCCTGTGGCCGCCGCCGCCGAAGCGCTCGGCAATCACGGTGGCATCGTAGCCGGGCACCGCCCGGACGGAGAGCTTGACCTTGCCATTCTCCGCCTCCCGGATGGTAGCCGCGATGTTCACTCCCGCCACGGTCCGGGGGAAGTTGGAAATATTATCCATATCGTCGGAGCTGACCCCCAGGGTCTCCTCCACCGTCTTGGGAATGGCGCAGATGGCCATGGTGCCTCCGGAGAGCAGGCGCAGATTCTCTACGATCCAGGCCTGCATTTTCAGCTTGCCCAGGGTATTGGTCTCAAACAGGGCTTGGTTCAGCTCGTATACCCTGGCCCCGCCTCTGGCGCAGGCCTCCGCCACATGGAAGGTGTGGGCGGTGGTATTGGCGAAGCGGAAGCAGCCCGTATCCGTGGAGAGGCCCACATAGACCGCGTCCAGGATATTCCCCTGGGGCCTGACCCCCAGGATCTCCAGCACATCCCAGATGAGCTCGGCGCAGCTGGCGCTGTCCGGGTCCACAAGCTCCAGGTCGCTGAAGCTGGTTGCGGAGCCGTGGTGATCGATGCGCAGGGCCACCCTTGGCAGAAGGTACCGGAATCCCTCCGGCAGCATGCCGGGGGAGGCCACATCGGTGGAGACCACCGTATCCTGCCCGTATACTTCCTCGGTGGTCAGGCCCTCGTGGAGCCAGGCGTACCGGGGGGTGACTCCGGGGTTTTTCAGCACATGGGCGGTTTTGCCCAGCTGCCGCAGCCCCAGGCACAGGGCGGCGGCGGAGCCTACGGTATCCCCGTCCGGCCGGACGTGGGTGAGGATCACATAATTGTCATGGGACAGGAGGTAAGACGCCGTCTCAGCCCTCGTCAGCTTCTTCATGGTTCTTTACCTCCAGAGAGTTGATGAGCTGGAGCATTTTCGCGCCGTACTCAATGCTGTCGTCCTCGGCCCAGACAATTTCCGGGGCGTAGCGCAGCTGCAGGGCATGGCCCAGCTCCCGGCGGAGGTACCCTCCCGCGGACTTGAGGCCCACCATGGCCTGCTTGGCCCGGTCACTTTGCAGGAAGCTGACATACACCTTGGTATAGCGCAGATCCGGAGTGGTTTCCACCCGGGTAATGGAGATCATGGTGTCCTGCACTCTGGGATCCTTCACGGTCCGCAGAAGGGAAGAAAGCTCCTTCATGATCTCTTCGTTGATTCGGTTGATTCGATTGGATGCCATGTTTCTCCTTTCCTTGCCCTCTCCAATCAGGAGAGGGTGCCGCCGCAGGGTTGGGTGTGGAGGGGACCCGTAAAAACAAAAGGGAAGCCCTGCCGAATGGTGAAATCTCTCCCACCGCGTAGGGGGCGATGCCCACATCGCCCCGGGACCTTACGGGCGGAACCGTTTCGTATAGACGAACCGCTCTGTTCTCGAACCTCTCGGGCCGATGTGGGCATCGGCCCCTACGCGGACATTGGATTTTTACCATTCATCAGACCCCGGCCTGAACGTTCAGGGGTCCCCTCCACACCCGTCAGGGCTTCGCCCTGCCACCCTCGGAAGGCACAGAGGGCTTTTCCAGCCTTCCCCCAAGGGAAGGTTTTTTTATCTCTTGATCTCCTGCATCACGAAGCACTCGAACACGTCGCCTTCGCGGATGTCGTTGAACTTGACGATGGACATACCGCACTCGTAGCCGGCGGTGACCTCCTTGGCGGCATCCTTAAACCGCTGCAGGGAGCCCACCTCGCCCTCGTGGATGACGATATTGTCCCGCAGGACGCGGACCTGGGAATCTCTCGTGACCTTGCCGTCCTTGACCATGCAGCCGGCGATGGTGCCGATGGCGCTGACCTTGTAGGTCATGCGGACCTCGGCGTGGCCGATGACCACTTCCTCGTACTTGGGGGCCAGCATACCCTTCATGGCGGCTTCGATTTCGTTGATGGCATCGTAGATCACCCGGTAGTAGCGGATATCCACATTGGACCGGGCGATAGAGGCCTGGGCACCGGCATCGGCACGGACGTTGAAGCCTACGATAATGGCACCGGAGGTGGAGGCCAGCAGCACGTCGGACTCGTTGACAGCACCCACACCGGTGTGGATGACCCGGACACGGACCTCCTCGTTGGAGATCTTTTCCAGGGATGCCTTCACGGCCTCGGCGGAGCCCTGAACGTCGGCCTTGACGATCAGAGGCAGCTCCTTCATCTCGCCCTCCTGCATCCGGGCGAAGAGGTTATCCAGGGTGACCTTCTGCTGGAGCTTGGCGGCGGCGTCCTTCTCGGCCTGACGGCGCTGCTCCACCAGCTCCCGGGCCATGCGCTCGTCGGTAACGGCATCGAACTCGTCGCCGGGCGTGGGCACATCCGCAAGACCCGTGATCTCCACAGGCTGGCTGGGGCCGGCGGTCTTCACGGTGCGGCCCTTGTCGTTGGTCATAACACGGACACGGCCTACGGCAGTGCCGGCGATGATGATATCTCCCTGCTTCAGGGTGCCGTTCTGGACCAGCAGGGTGGCGATGGGACCTCTGGACTTATCCAGACGGGCCTCGATGACGGTGCCCTTGCCCCGGCGGTTGGGGTTGGCCTTCAGGTCCTGGACCTCGGCGGTGAGGACCACCATTTCCAGCAGGTTATCCAGGCCCAGGCCGGTCTTGGCGGAAATGGGGCAGATGATGGTGTCGCCGCCCCACTCCTCGGGGATCAGGTCGTACTTGGTCAGCTGCTCCTTGATCTTGTCCGGGTTGGCGGTGGGCTTATCCATCTTGTTGATGGCCACGATGATGGGCACCTTGGCGGCCTTGGCGTGGTTGATGGACTCGATGGTCTGGGGCATGATGCCGTCGTCGGCGGCAACCACCAGAATGGCAATGTCGGTACACATGGCACCGCGGGCACGCATAGAGGTAAAGGCGGCGTGGCCCGGGGTATCCAGGAAGGTGATGGAGTTGCCGTTTACATCCACGGTGTAAGCGCCGATGTGCTGGGTAATGCCGCCGGCTTCTCCCGCGGTAACGGAGGTCTTCCGGATGGCATCCAGCAGGGAGGTCTTGCCGTGGTCAACGTGGCCCATGACCACCACCACAGGGGCACGGGTCTGGAGCTCTTCGGCGGTATCCACGTGATCGTCGATGATCTGCTCTTCGATGGTGACGGTGACTTCCTTCTCCACCTTGCAGCCCAGCTCGGTGGCCACGAACTCGGCGGTATCGTAGTCGATGGTCTGGTTGATGGCAGCCATGACGCCGTTCTTCATCAGGAGCTTGATGACCTCTCCGGCGGTCTTCTTCATCCGGGAGGCCAGCTCACCAACGGTGATCTCCTCAGGGATCTTTACGGTGACAGGGGCCTTGCGGGCCACTTCCATTTGCAGGCGGCGCATTTTCTCCTGCTCTTCATTCCGGGACTTGTTGCCCCGGAACTTGTTGTCCTTCTTGTTCTGCTGCTTGCCCTTGCCGCCGCCGATGCGCTGCTTGCCGCCCTGATAATTCTGGACCCGCTCGGAAACCAGAGAATCCGCATGGTCGTCAAACCGGGCGGAGTTCACCTGGACGGCAGAGGTATCCACCACCCGGCGCTCCCGCTTGCGCTCCGGCTCCTTGGGCTTGTCGGCCTTCTTTTCCTGGGCCTTGGGGGCCTCCTGCTTGGGGGCCTCTGCCTTGGCTTCCGGCTTGGATGGCTGGGGCTTCTTGTCGGCTTCCGGCTTCTTGGCCTCGGCCTTCTTCTCTTCCGGCTTCTTCTCCTGGGCCTTGGAAATGGCCTGGGCAAAGACCTGCTCCAGAGAGGAGATCTGGTGGGTCTGGGTCATGACCTCAAAGACCTGATTCAGCTCCGTATCCGTCAGGACCTGGGAGTTGGACTTGGGCTTTTCGCCGAACTTGCCGATGATCTCGCTGATCTCCTTGGGGGCCACGCCGAAATCGGCAGCCAGCTCCTTTAAACGTACTTTCACAAAACTCATATAAAAACGCACCTCCGCTATTCACTAGGCTCCACTGTCTTACCCAACGGATGATCCGGGGGATTGCCACACCAGTCCTCGGACTGGTTCGCAATGACAGAGGACCTTTCTACACTTACTTCACATGTTTTTTACCCCTGCGCAGATTGCGCCGGTGGGCCTTGGCCTCCTGCTGACGCTGCCTGGCCTTGGCGGCCTTGGCGGTCAGCACCTCCAGCGCGGGTTTGTTGCTTTCCTCCTGGGGCAGGGCGGCCACCAGGGCCAGGGCCATCTGGACATCCGTAATGGCGGCAATGGCCAGGGTATCCCGGCCAATGGCCGCCCCCAGCTGGTCCTTGGTCCAGGGCAGGCGGACGCACTGCTGCTCCGTCCCGGCGGCAAAGCTCTTGGCTCTGCGCCAGGTGTGGTCCGAAGCATCCTTGGCCACCAGGATCACATAGGCCTTGCCCCCCCGGGCCGCGCCGCCTACAGGCTCCTCGCCCAGCTCGGCAATGCCGCCCTTTCTGGCCAAGGCCAGTAAACTCAGAGCTTTATCCATTCTGCTGCTCCATTTCTTTGTTCAGCCGCTCATAGACATCCTCCGGGATCTGGATATCCAGACTCCGGTCCAGGGCCTTGGAGCGGATGGCTTTCTTCAGGCATTCGGGGTTGGGGCACAGGTAAGCCCCCCGGCCCGGGGCTTTGCCGCTGAAATCCAGGCTCACGGCCCCCTCCGGGCTGCGAACCACCCGGATCAGCTCCCGCTTGGCCTTCCGCTCCCGGCAGCCCATACACTGACGCTGAGGGATCTTCTTCTGCATGGTGTGGTTTCCCTCCTTATCGTTTTCAACGCCGCCGAAGGGAAACATCTCCTGCCCTCTCCTGCTTGGAGAGGGTGGCCCCACAGGGCCGGGTGTGGAGGGGACCCCTTCGATTTTGAATCGGGCCGCGTTGAATGGTTTGGCTTTTGTTGGGTTTTCTGTTTGATACCGGTCTGCACCGATATTTTACCGGGTCCCCTCCACACCCGCCGATAAGCGGGCGGCACCCTCTCCAAGCAGGAGAGGGCAGGGGTTTCACCCCTTTGGCTTTTGGAGGGACCAAGGTTTATTCTTCGGTGTTGGGGGTCTCGACGGTCTCCATCGCCTCTTCCACAGCTTCGGCCTGGGAGGCGGGCTTGATGTCGATCTTGTAGTTGCCGCACAGACGGGCGGCCAGGCGGGCGTTCTGGCCCTCCTTGCCGATGGCCAGGCTCAGCTGATCGTCAGGCACAATGACCTTGGCGGCCTTCTGGCCGGGGACCAGGGTGACGCTGAGAACATCGGCAGGGGAGAGGGCGGCCTTGATATACTCGCAGGGGTCCTCGCTCCAGACCACGATCTCGATCTTCTCCCCGTTCAGGGCCGCCACAACGGCAGCCACACGGTCCCCGTGAGGGCCTACGCAGGCACCCACAGGATCCACGCCCTCCATGGTGGCCCGTACGGCCATCTTGGTGCGGGAACCGGCTTCCCGGGCGATGTTGCGGATCTCCACCTGGCCGTCGGCGATTTCGGGAGTCTCCAGCTCGAACAGCCGCCTTACCAGGTTGGGATGGGTCCGGGAGACCTGGACCAGGGGCCCCCGGTCGTTCTTGCGGACATCCAGCACATAGACCCGGAGCAGCTGGCCCTCGGTATAGGTCTCCCCGGGGATCTGCTCGTCGGCTCTCAGAATGGCGTCGGACATTTCGTTGCCCTGACCCACCCGGAGGATCACATCCCCGCTGGCGGGGACGATCCGGGATACGGTGCCGGTCAGCAGCTCCTGGGCCTTGCTGGAGTAGCTCTCATACACGGCTCCGCGCTCGGCCTCCCGAATGCCCTGGATGACCACCTGCTTGGCGGTCTGGGCGGCGATGCGGCCAAACTTGGCAATGTCTACGGGGATGCTCACGCTCTCGCCGGGCTGGACATTGGGGTTGTATCTCCGGGCGGCATCCATGGGGATCTCCAGGGCCAGGTCCTCCAGGTCGTCCTCCTCTACGGCGGTCTTCACCAGGTGCATGCTCAGGCCCTTCTCGCTCAGGTCTACCACAACATTGTCCGCGGGGACATCCCGGTGATCCTCCCGGTCTCTGCGATAGGCGTTGGTGAGGGCCTGCTTCAGCCGCTCCACCATGTAATCCACGGGAATGCCCTTCAGCTTTTCCAGCTCCCGCAGGCTGGCAAAAATCTCTGCCCCGATATCTACCTGGGGTTCCTGCTTCACGGCTTTTGTTTTTCTAGGCATTGTGCTTCCTCCAATCAGAATTCCACCCGAAGCCGCGTAAGGGCGACCTGGGACTTTTCAAATGTAACGGTTTCTTTTCCTGCCTCCACGGTGATCCGGCCATCGTCGTAGCCTCTGAGCACACAGGGAATTTCCTTCAGGCCGTTGTAGGGCCGATAGAGCTTCACCGTAATGGGGGAGCCCAGGAAACGCTGAAAATCGGAGGGCCGCTTCAGCGCCCGCTCCAATCCCGCGGAACAAACCTCGAAATGATAGCTGCCCTGGATAGGGTCCTTCTCGTCCAGGATGGGGTCCATGGCCCGGGAGATGGCCTCGCAGTCGTTGATGTCTACGCCGCCCTCCTTGTCGATGTACAGCCGGAGAAAATACTCGGAGCCCTCCCGGACGTATTCCACGTCCCACAGCTCGCAACCGTGCTCCTTTACCACCGGTTCGGCAAAGGCAGCTACCTGCTCTGTTACCTTCATGTGAATCTCCTTTCTTTCGTTAGGCTCAAGAAAAAGAGAGGGGCGCGCCCCTCTCTTTCTTCCTACATTCTTACTATCATGGGTATTATACCACGGTGTGATGCGTATTGCAATAGGGAAAATAGGAATTTTTTCGCCTATTTCCGGGAAAAAACCAAAAACCCTCTCCCGGGAGAGGGTGGCCCGGCAAAGCCCTGTCTCTTATACACATCTCCGAGCCCACGAGACTCCTGAGC
>URGL01000067.1 GCA_900547405.1 uncultured Eubacteriales bacterium | reverse complement strand
GTGCCGTCATGGGCGCTCAGATCGTATGGCTGCTGGCGGAGCTTGTCAATGGGCTCATGGCCCTTCCCAATCTGGCGGCCCTTCTTTACCTGAATCAGACCATCCAAAATCTCACGATAGACTATAAACGGGGCGGATAGCCCACGGAGGGATACAAATGCAAATTTCCATCAATGCCAATCGCTGTGAACCCTCGCCTATGCGAAAATTTCATCCCCTGGCAGTGGCCGCGGAGCAGCGGGGCAAGAAAATCTATCATCTGAACATTGGCCAGCCGGACATTGCCACGCCCGGAGCCTACTATGATGCCGTCCGGGCCTTTGACCATAAGACCCTGGCCTACGACGCTTCCCCCGGCAACCCCAAGCTCATTGAGGCCATCCGGGGCTACTACAAGCGCCTGGGGGTGGAGCTGGAGCCCAGGGACGTGCTCGTCACCACCGGCGGCAGCGAGGCATTGCTCCTGACCTGCCTGAGCATTCTGGACCCCTACACCGAGGTCATCATCCCAGAGCCCTATTACCCCAACTACACCACCTTCGTCCATGCCGCCGGCGGCGTGATCCGGGCCCTGCCCACCAATCCCTGGGAGGGCTACCGCTATGCCAAGCGGGAGCGCATCGAGAGCCTGATCACCAAAAACACCCGGGCCATCCTCATTACCAACCCCGGCAACCCCACCGGCGTGGTGCTGGACCAGGAGGAGATGCGGATGATCGCGGACATCGCCAAGGAGCACGACCTGTTCCTGATCTGCGATGAGGTCTACCGGGAGTTCTGCTACGACGACAAGTTCGGCGTGCCCACCATGGCCCGCTTCGACGACATCGATGACAACCTGGTCATCATTGATTCCGTATCCAAGCGGTTCTCCGCCTGCGGTGCCCGGGTGGGCTGCGTGGTGACCAAGAACCTGGAGCTCCAGAACGCCATCCTGAAATTCTGCCAGTCCCGCCTGTCTGTGGCTACCATTGACCAGGTGGGTGCGGCAGCGCTGTACACCGTGGATCCGGCGTTTTTCCGCCAGTCAAAGGCGGAGTACCGCATCCGCCGGGATACGGTGATCTCCAGACTGCGCCAGATCCCCGGCGTGGTGGTGGAGGAGCCTATGGGCGCTTTTTACCTGATGGCGAGTCTGCCCGTAGACGATGCCGACCGGTTCCAGCACTGGCTTCTGGAGTGCTTTGATGACAAGGGAGACACGGTCATGTTTGCCCCCGGGGCCCCCTTCTACGAGACCCCCGGCAAGGGCACAAACGAGGTCCGGATCGCCTATGTGCTGAAGAAGCCGGATCTGGAGCGGGCCATGGAGGTCCTGGCCAAGGGCATTGCCGAGTACCAGCGGACTGTCATGCGGGTGGTTCCGGAGGCAAAGCGATAAGCTATGGACATCCTCTATCAAGATACCGACATTTTGGTCTGCGTCAAGCCGCCCAGGGTGCTGTCTACCGACGAGCCTGGGGGCCTGCCGGAGCTGGTGCGTCAGGCCCTGGGAGATCCAAAGGCCGATGTGCGGACGGTCCACCGGCTGGACCGGGTGGTCAGCGGCCTGATGGTGCTGGCGAGAAACGCCGAAAGCGCCTCAGAGCTCTCCCGGCAGATCCGGGAGGGAGTCTTTGAGAAGGAGTATCTGGCGGTGGTCCACGGGGAGCCGCCGGAGAAGGCCGGGGAGCTCCGGGATCTGCTGGGCCGGGACAAGGCCCGGAGGATGACCTTTGTGGCGGAGGAGCCGGGAAAAGGCATTCAGGAGGCGCAGCTCCGCTATCGGGTGCTCCATGCCGCCGGTGGCCTGAGCCGGGTCCGGATCCGGCTCTACACGGGCCGTACCCACCAGATCCGGGTCCAGTTCGCCTCCCGGGGCCTGCCGCTGGTAGGAGAGCGGAAGTACGCCGTGCTGGAGGACCCCTGCCAGATCGCCCTGTGGTCTGCCCATCTGGGCTTTACGCACCCCACCACCGGGGAACCAATGTCATTTGACCGGGAGCCGCCCAAGGACTATCCCTGGACGGCTGTTTGAGGAGAGAAACATGAAACACTACGATTTTTTTCAAAACAGCGAATGTGAATATTTTCCCTGTCACAAGGGGGCGGACCCCAAGACCTTCAGCTGCCTGTTCTGCTACTGCCCCCTGTATGCCCTGGGGGAGAATTGCGGCGGCAATTTCCGCTACACCTCAAAGGGGATCAAGGACTGCACCAACTGTCTCCGGCCCCACATTCGGGAGAACTATCCGGAGATCACCGCCCAGATGCGGGACATCCTGGAGCTGGTCCGGAAGAAATAAGAGGATACAAACCCAATGCTGACGACCCAAAAAGGAAGAAATATTGATTCTTACATAGAAAATTACGTTCTTTTTGACTTGGAAACCACGGGGATTTCCTGGCGGAGTGACGATGTGATCGAAATTTCCGCCCTCCGGGTCCGCAACGGACAGGTGACGGAGTGCTTTTCCAGCCTGGTAGATCCCGGCCGCCCCATCCCCTGGGCTGCCAGCCGGGTGAACAACATCACAGACGACATGGTGGCGGGGGAGCCTACCATGGAGGAGATCCTGCCTCAGTTTCTGGAGTTTGTAGGGGAGGATGTGCTGGCGGGCCACAATATCGCCAGGTTCGACCTGAATTTTCTATACCGGGACTCTATGGTCCGGTTCGGCCTGCTGCCGGGAAACGACTATGTGGATACCCTTCTCTTCGCCCGCCAGAGTCTGCCGGGACTGCCCAGCTACGCCTTGACGGCCCTGGCGGAGCATTACGGCCTGACTACCCAAGGCGCCCACCGGGCGCTGAACGACTGCCGGGTGAACCAGCAGGTTTTTGAGCGGCTGGCAAGAGAGCCCAGGCGGGAGGCGAAGCGCTGCCCCCGCTGCGGTCAGCCTATGGCTCTGCGGAAAGGCCCCTTCGGAGCCTTCTACGGCTGCACCGGATATCCCGGCTGCCGGTATACGGAGAATATAAAATAAGGATGTCACTGCGAACCAGTCCACTTTCCTGGTGTGGTAATCCCCCCGATTTTCGAACAAGTACGTCCGAAAATCGGGGGGATTTACGCCTATTTGTGATTCAGCTGGTTATTTGAGGATCTTGCTGATGTCTGTGCTTTCCAGGGTGAAGCGCACCGTCTCGGCCTCGTGGGTCAGGGTGAAGCTGCCGGTGCCGGAGGCCAGGAGGTCCGCCAGGGTGAACGCGGACTGGGCCCCGTTGGTGACGAACCGGATCTCCGCAATGCCCTGGGCCTCCATCTGCCCCAGGCTCCCGGTGGTGCCCCGGAGGGAGGCGGTGTCCGCCTGGACGGTCACGGTGAGTATGCCGTCCTTTTGCTGGGCCTGGTAGGGGATACTCTGGCCCTCAGGGTCGGAGACCCAGTAGGCCGCCGCCTTGCTCTCCGGCACCGTCTCGGCGGTCACCACACCAGCGTTCCTGGAATGATCGCCCACTGTGCCGGTGATGGTTTTGTAGGGCGTGTCCGTATTGATATTCTTACCGGGCTCGTATATCTGGATGAATCCGTCTACTGTCAGGTCAGAGGTATTGGGGGAGACTTCATTTCCATCCGTCGTAGAGGTGCCGCCGTTGCCGATAGCCGCACCTTTGTGCCAGTTTTCATTTGCCCTGCCGCCCTGTACCTTTACCTGCGCGTCACCGGAAATCGTGACATCGCTGCCGGTGCCGTTAGCTCCGCCGCCGATACCGGCACCGCCGGTGTCGCCCTGGGCCGTAACCTCGCCGCCGGATACGGCAATGTTACTGCCGCTGCCGCCGGCTCCGCCGCCGATACCGGCACCGGCGAAGCCGCCGGTGGCGGTTACCTTGCCGCCCTCGATGGTAATGTTGCTGCCGCTGCCGCCGTATCCGCCGCCGATACCGGCACCGCCGACGCCGCCGCCGTTGGCCGTGAGGCTGCCATCCTTATTTTCGTCCGTAATGGTCAGGGTGCCGTTGTCCTTCTTTTCCACACCGGCGTGGGTATTGCCACTTTGAACCCTATTGGTTCCGTCCAGCTCGATGTTTACGTTTCCTTCACCAGAGGTCGTGATGGCCGCCCCGCCTCTTGTCCCGGTGTCAATGTTGACATTCTCCAGGGTCACGTTGGCGGTGGCGTTTTTCTCCGCTGTGATGGTGACGGTGTTGTTTGTCGTCCCGCTGCTGCTGGTGATGACGGGATTATTGTCTACTGTTGGGCTGCCTCCCGCCTGGGAAACGGTCTGGCTCTCTACTGTAGCACTGACGGTAATGCTGCCCTTATCCAGATCCCAGTCAGCCGCCAGGACGAAGCTGGGGATAAAGGTCCCCAGCAGCACCAGGGACAGCAATCGGGTCATGATCTTTTTCATAGTCGATTCCTCCTTAGGCCGAAAAAGGTATTGGCTCTTATACCAGTATAGAAAAAAAGGTTCCGGATTGCAAGGTTTTTTCCAAACTTTGGAAATCCTTACAAATCCGGAACCTTCCTTTTGTGTAATTTGTCAGGGGCGTGGAGGCATTCTTTTACATGGTTTTCAAATGACCGCTGCCGATTTGTTCCAGTCCAGCCGGGAGAGGTAGAACACGAAAAATACGCAGCTCACCGTCCAGGTCAGGGGATAGGCCCAGCAGATCATCCGGAACTGGTGGATGACCTTCAGGATCAGGGTCACATATACGCTCCGCAGCACGCACCAGCAGCCCAGCATGATGACCATGGGCACGGTGGACTTGCCGCAGCCCCGAAGCACGCCTGCCGAGCAGTGGGCCAGGGCCAGCATACAGTAAAAGAGGGTATCGATCCGGGCGTGGAGGGTGCCGTAGGCAATGGCCTCCGGGGTATCGATGAAGAGGGTCAGCAGCTGGGGAATGAAGACAAACATGACAATGCCCGTCAGCTCCGCCGCTGCCATGCCGGTGAGGCAGCCGAAGACAGCGCCCTTTTTTGCCCTGGAAATGTTTCCGGCCCCCAGGTTCTGGCTGACAAAGGTGGGCAGGGTCATGCTCATAGCGGTGACGGACAGAAAGGCGAAGCCCTCGATCTTGCTGTAGGCCCCCAGGCCGCTCATGGCGTAGGAGCCGAAGGAATTGATGTTGCTCTGGATCACCACATTTCCCAGGCTGATGACGGCGTTCTGCACGCCGGTGGGCAGGCCCTGGCGAAAGATCCGGCCCATCATGTACTTGTCCCACCGCAGGAGCCGCCACTGGAGCCGGGTCATTTCCCCGGTGTCCCTGGACATACGCACCAGGCAGAGGGCGGCGCTGAGGCCCTGGGCGATCACCGTAGCCACGGCGGCACCGGTGACGCCCCAGTGGAGCCCTGCCACAAACCACAGGTCCAGGATCACATTGATCACGGAGGACACAAAAAGGTAAAATAGGGGCCGGATGCTGTCTCCCAGGGCCTGCATGATGGCCATGCACATATTATACAGGATGATGGTGGACACACCGCCGAAATAAACCCGGAAATACTCCAGGGAGTAGGGCAGCACCTCCTCCGGGGTGCCCATGAGCCCCAGCAGCGTGGGGACCAGCAGCAGGCCCACCACCGTGGCGGCCATAGAGGCCAGAATGCCGAAAAGCAGAGCGGTATGGATGGCTTTTTGGGTGTTTGCCCGGTCCTTGGCTCCGAAATACCGGGAGATGACCACACCGCCGCCGACAGCAATGCCGTTAAAGAAGCCGATGATCAGAAAGGTCAGGCTGCCGCCGCTGGATACGGCGGCGAAGGCGTTGTTGCTGGCGAAGTTGCCGATGACCCAGGCATCGGCCATGTTGTAAAACTGCTGCAGCAGCTGCCCCAGAAACAGGGGCAGGGCAAAAAGCAGGATGCTCCCGGGAATACTGCCGGAGGTGAGGGATTGGTTACGGATGGTATGAGAACGCATGGTCAGCTCCTTCTTGCCCGGATCTCGTCCAGCAATACCCGGGCCACTTGTGCTTTCTCCATGAGGGGCAGCTCCTTGGTTTCCTCCGGGGTGAGGATGGTCACCACGTTGGTATCCACCCCAAAGCCGGCACCCTCCGTCTTCAGATTGTTGGCAACGATCATGTCCAGGTGCTTGCTTCGCAGCTTCCTTCGGGAGTTTTCCAGCATATCCCGGGTCTCCATGGAGAAGCCACAGACGAAAAGCCCCGGATGCCGGTTCTGGCTGACCCAGGTGAGAATTTCCGGGGTCCGCTCCAGGGGAATGGACATATCGCCTTCCTGCTTTTTGATTTTGTCCGCCGCTACGGAGGCGGGGCGGTAATCCGCCACGGCAGCAGACATAACGAGAATATCCGTCTCCGGCAGGGCGGCCTTCACCGCCTCAAACATATCCTGGGCGCTGACGGCGGCCACAGGATGGACCCCCGCGGGGGGGTTCAGGCTGACAGGCCCGGAGATCAGGGTGACCTCCGCCCCCCGCAGCGCGGCCTCCCGGGCAATGGCGTAGCCCATCTTCCCGGTGGAGTGGTTGGTCAGGTACCGCACCGGATCCAGGGCCTCCTGGGTGGGACCGGCGGTGACGGTGACCCGGACACCGGCCAGGTCCTTTTCCCGGGCAATGGTCATAGAGATGGCCTCTACCAGGGCCTCCGGCTCCGGCAGCTTGCCGGGGCCCACATCCTGGCAGGCCAGCAGCCCCACGGCGGGATCGATGACGGTGAAGCCGTAGCGGCCCAGGGCAGACAGGTTTTCCTGAGTGGCGGGATTTTCCAGCATGGCGGTGTTCATGGCCGGGGCAATGAGCTTGGGGCACCGGGCGGCCAGTACCGTCGTGGTCAGCATATCGTCCGCCAGACCGTGGGCCAATTTCGCAATGACGTTGGCGGTAGCCGGGGCAATGAGGATCACGTCCGCCGCCTTGGCAAGGGACACATGGGCCACATCGTACTGAAAGTCCCGGGCGAAGGTGTCCACCACGCAGCGGTTGTTGGTCAGGGTCTCGAAGGTAAGGGGGGTAATGAATTTGGTGGCGTTTTCCGTCATGATCACGTGGGTGTCTGCCCCCATTTTTCGCAGGGCGCTGGCTACGTTGGCCATTTTATAGGCGGCAATGCCTCCGGTGATCCCCAGAAGTACGCATTTTCCGTGTAAGTTGTCCATAAGCTGCCTTCTTTTTTGGTAGGATACTACCAGTATACCGCATCTGCCCGGCTTTTGCAAGAAGCCGAAATTTTTTCGGAAAAACAATTGCCAAGGGCCGGGAAAGCCTGTATAATAAAGCCAGCCATCCACGGCCTCGCCGGGATGAGCCCCAAAAACGAGGAAATGAATATGATTTTGGTCGTTGACATCGGCAATACCACCGTGTCCTTCGGCGGCGTGGAGATTTCTTACCCCAACGCCTACCGGGTCCGGTTCCGAACCAAGCTGGATACCAACAGCACCTGGGACGCGGCGGACTATACCGTCCATCTGCTCAAGCGCCTGAAAACGCTGGGCCGGGAGCTGGAGGATTTCTCCGGCGTGGTCATTTCCAGCGTGGTGCCCAGGGTGCTGGAGGTGATGGTGGAGAGCTGCTACTCCATCTTTGGCGTGGCCCCATTGGTCATCACCCAGGAAAGCCGCCTGGGGCTTACGGTGGAGGTGCCCCACCCGGAGAAGGTGGGCCGGGACCGGCTGGTGGACAGCGCCTGGGCCTGCGCCCATTATCCGCTGCCCCTGGTTACGGTGGATCTGGGCACGGCGACGACCTTTAATGTAATCAAAGAAGGAGCCGTCTTCCTTGGGGGCGTGATCTGCCCCGGTATGGAGACGGGGCTGCGGGCCCTGTCCGGCCACACGGCCCAGCTGCCCATGCTGGAGCTGGAGGACCCGGGCCACGTAGTAGGGAAGGACACGGCGGAATGTATGCGTTCCGGCGCGGTCTACGGGGCGGCGGCCCTGGTAGACGGCATCGTCCGCTCCATTGAGGAGGAGCTGGGAAGTCCCGTCAGCCTGGTCATCACCGGCGGCGGCGCCCGGTATATCGACCACCTGGTCCGCCATGCCCATGACTATGACCCGGACATGATCCTCAAGGGCCTGGCCTACCTGTACACCCTGAACAAAAAATAAGTTTTTCTTGCATTTCACCGAAATGCGTGTATACTATATCTGTTTGCCCGGCTGCTCCGGCTGTGTCCTCCGCGCTGTATTCCAGGATGGAAACGGCAGCGGAATGGGATCCGGAAGCTCCGGCAGATCAATAAAAATGCGCTGTATCCAAAAAAGGAACGGCAGCAGGAGGAATTGAATATGAAAACCACTTCGAAAAAGGTCACCCGTCTGACGACCCTTGCCATGCTTCTTGCCATTGAGCTGGCCATGCGGGCATTGGGCTTGGGAGCGGTGCCGGTAGGGCCGCTGAACATGAGCTTTCTGACCCTGCCTATCGCCATGGCCGCCATTCTCTGCGGGCCCCTGGAGGGGCTGGTGCTGGGGGCTGTCTTTGGTCTGCTCAGCCTGTACGATGCCGTTTCCGGCCGGTCTGCCATGACCGGGGCTTTCTTTGCCGTCAGCCCTGTGCACACGGTGATTTTGTGCGTGGGTATGCGGATGCTCATGGGCCTGTGCTGTGCCTGGGTGTACCGCTTCTGTGCCAAGCTGGATAAAAAGAGGATCTGGAGCTTCTTTGTGGGTGCCGTGTCCGCCCCGGTTCTCAATACCCTGTTCTTTATGGGCTATATCGTGCTGGTGTTCTACCGGACGGAGTTCGTCCAGAACCTGGTCGTGAAGAAAGGCGCTGCCAATCCCTTTATGTTTGTGGTGCTGCTGGTTGGCGTTCAGGGCCTGGTAGAGGCCGCTGCCTGCGGCCTGCTGGGAGGCACTCTGGCAAAGACCGTGGATGGCGTTTTGAAGAAAAAAGGATAATGGTTTCCCCTCTCCGATTTTTTCGGAGAGGGGATTTTGCAATCATTCGCCCTTTTCGTAGGTAGCGGCGCTGCCTACGGTCATGATGTCGTAAGGGGTCGTCTGGTAGACGAAATAGTTGAGCCAATTGGAAAAGAGCAGATTGGCGTGGCTCCGCCAGGTGTCTATGGGCCGCTGGCTGTCGTCGTCATTCGGATAGTAGTGGGCGGGGACGGAAATGGGGAGACCCTGGTGTTTGTCCCGCAGGTATTCCTTTTCCAGGGTGTCCGGGTCGTATTCCCCGTGGCCGGTGATGAAGATCTGGCGGCCGTGCTTGGTCATGATGGCGTAAACCCCTGCCTCCGGGGAGGAGGCCAGGATGCGCAGCTCCGGCCGGTTTTCAATGTCCTCCCGCCTGACGGTGGTGTGTCGGGAGTGGGGGGCGTAGAAGGTATCGTCAAAGCCCCGCAGCAGGATGGAGCGCTTATAGTCCGCCTGGTGGGGGTAGACCCCGAAGAGCTTCTGAGGCAGGGGATATTTGGGTATGCCGTAGTGATAGAAGAGCCCCGCCTGGGCGGCCCAGCAGATGTGGAAGGTGGAGTGGACGTGGGTTTTGCTCCACTCCATGATCCGGCACAGCTCCTGCCAGTAGTCCACCACTTCAAAGGGCAGCTGCTCCACGGGAGCCCCGGTGATGACCATTCCGTCGAATTTCCGATGCTTTAGCTCCTCAAAGGTTTTGTAGAAGGACAGCAGATGCTCCTGGGGGGTATTTTTGGACTGGTGGGAGCTGACGGTCATGAGCTCCAGATGGACCTGGAGGGGGGTGTTGCCCAGAAGTCTTGTGAGCTGGGTCTCGGTGACGATTTTGGTGGGCATCAGATTCAAAAGGACGATCTCCAGAGGACGGATGTTCTGGGTTTCCGCCCGGGTGGAGCGCATGACAAAGATGTTTTCCCGCTGCAGCACGTCCGCTGCCGGCAGGTCGTTGGGGATGCAAATGGGCATGGTGTTCCTCCTGCTTATAGGTATCTTCCGGTTATGCTCTCCGGGCAGTTCTTAATTTCCTCCGGAGTGCCGCTGGCCACGATGGTGCCGCCCTGGGTGCCGCCGCCGGGGCCCATATCCACAATATAGTCCGCATTGCGGATCAGGTCCAGGTCGTGCTCAATGACAATTACGGTGGCCCCGCTGTCAATGAGTCGCTGGAAGACCCGCAGAAGGGTCTGCACATCCAGAGGGTGGAGGCCGATGGTGGGCTCGTCGAAGACGAAGATGCTGTCCTCCTGGCCCCGGCCCATTTCGCTGGCCAGCTTCAGCCGCTGGGCTTCGCCGCCGGACAGGCTGGGGGTGGCCTCTCCCAGGGTCAGGTAGCCCAGGCCCAGGCTTTGCAGAGTAGCCAGACGGCCTCGGACCAGCTTCAGGTCGTCACAGGCCTTCAGAGCCTCCTCTACGCTCATTTCCATGAGCCTGGGCAGGGAGTAGGCCGGGCCCTCCTTGGGAGGACGGGTGACCCGGAAGGCATCGGCACAGTACCGGGAGCCGCCGCAGTCCGGACAGGTGATTTCCACATCCGGCAGAAACTGGATGTCCAGGCTGATGGAGCCGGTGCCGTCGCAAGTGGGGCAGCGGAGCTTGCCGGTATTGTAGGAGAAATCGCCGGCCTTGTAGCCCAGGGCCTTGGCATCCGGGGTCCGGGCATAGATTTTCCGCAGCTCATCGTGGACGTTTGCGTAGGTGGCCACGGTGGAGCGGACGTTGATGCCGATGGGGGTAGCGTCGATGAGCTTGATCTGCCGGATGCCCGGGGCACTGACGGAGCGCACATGGCCGGGAAGGGCTTCCCCCTGGGTAGCGGCGGCGATGCCGGGGATCAGGCTCTCCAGGACCATGGTGGTTTTGCCGGAGCCGGAGACTCCGGTGACGGCGGTGAGGCGGCCCTTGGGCAGCCGGACCGTCAGAGGATGGACCGTGTGGATGGGGCCTGTGGTCATCTCGATGGTTCCCAGGTCAAAGAGCTGGTGTTTCTCCGTTTTTTGCCGGACCTGCATAGAGGCTTTTCCCGAGAGGAAGGGGCCGATTTTGGAGGCTTCATTCTGGGAAACCTGGTCAATGGTGCCCTGGGCGATGATATGCCCGCCCTTTTCTCCGGCTTCCGGGCCCATTTCGATGAGCCAGTCGGAGTCTTTCAGGATCTCCGTGTCGTGATCCACCAGGACGATGGAGTTGCCGTCGGCGATCAGGTCCCGCATAACACCCCGGAGACCTTCAATATTGGAGGGGTGCAGGCCAATGGAGGGCTCGTCCAGCACGTAGAGCACCCCGGTAGTCCGGTTGCGGACGGACCGGGCCAACTGGACCCGCTGCCGCTCGCCGGTGGAGAGGGTGGCGGCCTCCCGGTCCAGGGACAGATAGCCCAGGCCCAGCTCCAGAAGCCGCCGGGCCATACCGGAAAAGGAATCGCGGATGCTTTCCGCCATGGCGGCCATCTCGCCGGGAAGGGTTTCCGGGACCCCATCTACCCATTGGCACAGCTCTGAAAGGGGCATCCGGCACACATCCACCAGATTTTTCCCGTTGATCCTTGGGGCCCGGGCCCGGTCCGACAGCCGGGAGCCGCCGCACTCCGGGCAGGGGCCCTGCTTCAGAAATTTTTCTACCCGCTTCATGCCCTTCTCGTCGGTAACCTTGGCAAGGGCATTTTCCACGGTGTAGACCGCATTGAAATAGGTAAAGTCCAGCTCACTCATGGCCCCGGTGTTTGGGTTCTGATACAGCAGATGGACCTTGTCCGCGGGGCCATGGAAGACCGTTTCCCGCTCCTCAGCCGTCAGATCCCGGAAGGGAACATCTGTCCGGACTCCTTTTTTCCGGGCAATGTCCTTCATAAGGGACCACATCAGGGTCTGCCAGGGGAGCACAGCCCCCTCTTCGATGGACAAGGACTCATCCGGCACCAGGGTAGACTCGTCAACTACCCGGACAATGCCGGTGCCGTCGCAGCATTTGCAGGCCCCTGTGCTGTTGAAGGACAGCTCTTCGGCACCGGGGGGCATAAAGTGGACGCCGCACTCCGGGCATACCAGCTCCAGCCCGGCGGCCACATTCATGCTGGGTGCCAGGTAGTGCCCATTGGGGCAGCGGTGGCTGGCCAGCCGGGAGAACATGAGCCGCAGTACGTTGAGCAGCTCCGTAGAGGTGCCAAAGGTGCTGCGGATGCCGGGGACCCCCGGCCGCTGGTGCAGGGCCAGGGCAGAGGCTGTCTCTTATACACATCTCCGAGCCCACGAGACTCCTGAGCATCTCG
>URGL01000066.1 GCA_900547405.1 uncultured Eubacteriales bacterium | reverse complement strand
TACATCAAGCTGAAGGACATGACCACCGGCGAAACCGTCACCCTCTACGGCGGCTCCGTCTGCCGGAGCATCGGCTACATCGCCAGGCAGAACGAGAATACCTACAAGCCCGGCTCCTCCGGCTACAAGTACGTACACAAGATCATCGATGCCGTCTACGACCAGGAGCCCTGAATCAGGAAGGGGGCTGTCTCCAACGATCTTTCAAAATCGTTGGAGGCAGCCCCCTCTTTATCGAATGTGCATAAAAAAACAGCCCCGGCGGGACTGAAAAATGGATTGACTTTTGAGGGGAAATCTTATATAATGATGTTCCATACTGTGGCAGTATGCCCTGACGAGGATTCCCCCTCTAACATGGTCATTTTACCACAGGAGGGGGCGGCTGTCAAGAGGGAAGTTTGGCAAAACAGACAACCGCGCCAAGCGTATCAACAACACACTTCGGAAGAAAGGCTGTGATGATCCATATGGCAATGGTCAAGGACGTTATGTTCGGCAAGACCATGCGTAAATCCTACGCGAAGTACGAGGAGATCCTGGAGATCCCCAACATGCTGAAGATCCAGAAGGATTCCTACCAGTGGTTCCTGGAAGAGGGCCTGCGGGAAGTCTTCAAGGATGTGGGCACCATTACCGATTTCTCCGGTAAACTGGAGCTGAGCTTCCTGGACTACACCATGGAAGACAAGGCAAAGTATACCATTGAGGAATGCCGGGACCGGGATGCTACCTACGCCAAGCCCATCAAGGTGCGGGTTCGCCTGCGCAACACCGAGACAGACGAAATCAAGGAGCAGGAGATCTTCATGGGAGATTTCCCGGTTATGACCAACGGCGGCACCTTTGTGATCAACGGTGCCGAGCGTGTCATCATTTCCCAGATCGTCCGTTCCCCCGGTATGTACTACGGCCACGAGGTGGACAAGGCCGACCAGCACACCTACACCGCTACGGTCATCCCCTATCGGGGCGCCTGGCTGGAGTACGAAACCGACAACACCAATGTGTTCTGGGTCCGCATCGATAAGAACCGGAAGCTGCCCATCACCAGCCTGATCCGCGCTCTGGGCGTCCAGACCGACGAGCAGATCAAGGCCATGTTCGGCGAGGATCCCCGGATCGTGGCGACTCTGGAAAAGGACCCCTGCAAGACCCGGGAAGAGTCCCTGCTGGAGATCTACCGCCGTCTGCGTCCCGGTGAGCCTCCCACGGTGGAGACCGCTGTGGCCCATCTGGAAGGGCTCCTCTTCGATCCCCACCGCTACGATGTGAGCAAGGTGGGCCGCTACAAGTTCAATAAGAAGATGGACATCTGGTCCCGGCTTTCCGGCCAGGAGGCCGCCGAGCCCATTTCGGATCCCCTCACCGGCGAGATCCTTGTGATGCCCGGGGACTTCATTTCCCGTGTCCAGGCCCACGACCTCTCCAGAAGAGGCGTCAACGAGGCCGTCATCAAGGTGGGCGACCAGAATGTGAAGGTCTTCTCCAATGGCATGGTCAATATGGCGGACTTCGTGTCCTTTGACCCCGCCGAGTACGGCATCAAGGAAAAGGTCTGCTTCAACACTCTCAAGGAGATGCTGGAGGAGCTGGGCCCCGACGGCGACTGGGAAACTGCCATTGCCGACCGGATGACCGACCTGATCCCCAACCACATCACCGTGGAAGACATCATGGCTTCCATCAACTACCTCAACTGCGTGGCTATGGGCGTTGGCGTGCCTGACGACATCGACCACCTGGGCAACCGCCGCCTGCGCTGCGTAGGCGAGCTGCTGCAGAACCAGTTCCGCATCGGCTTCTCCCGCCTGGAGCGGGTGATCCGGGAGCGGATGACCGTCCAGGACCTGGATTCCGTCACCCCCCAGAGCCTGATCAATATCCGGCCTGTCACCGCCGTCATCAAGGAGTTCTTCGGCTCCTCTCCCCTGAGCCAGTTCATGGACCAGAATAACCCCCTGGCCGAGCTGACCCACAAGCGCAGACTCTCCGCTCTGGGCCCCGGCGGCCTGAGCCGGGACCGGGCTTCCTTCGATGTCCGGGATATCCACTACACCCACTACGGCCGTATGTGCCCCATCGAGACCCCTGAAGGTCCCAACATCGGCCTGATCAACTATCTGGCTACCTTCGCCAAGATCAACGAGTACGGCTTCGTTGAGGCTCCCTACCGGAAGGTGGACAAGGCCACGGGCTTTGTCACCAAGGACGTGGAATATATGACCGCCGATGTGGAGGACGACTTCTACGTAGGCCAGGCCAACGAGCCTCTGGACGAGAATGGCTGCCTGGCCAATGCCCGTATCACCTGCCGTCACCGCAACGAGATCATTGAAGTGGACCGGAACATGATCGACTATATCGACGTGTCCCCCAGAATGATGATCTCCATCGCTACCTCCTTCATTCCCTTCCTGCAGAACGACGACGCAAACCGTGCCCTGATGGGCGCCAACATGCAGCGCCAGGCCGTGCCTCTGCTGACCACCGAATCTCCTGTGGTCGCCACCGGCATCGAGCATAAGGCCGCCGTGGACAGTGAAGTCTGCCTGAAGGCCAAGAAGCCCGGCGTGGTCACCGCCGTGTCCGCCGACTATATCACCATTCGCTATGATGACGGCGAAGTGGAGACCATGAAGCTGACCAAGTTCGCCCGGTCCAACGCCGGTACCTGCGTCAATCAGCGGCCCAACGTTGTGGTTGGCGAGCGGGTGGATACCGAAGAGATCGTGGCCGACGGCCCCAGCTGCTCCAACGGCGAAGTGGCCCTGGGCAAGAACGTGCTCATTGGCTTCGTCACCTGGGAAGGCTACAACTACGAGGACGCCATTCTGCTGAACGAGCGCCTGGTCCGGGAGGACGTGTTCACCTCCATCCACATCGAGGAGCACGAGACCGAGGCCCGGGACACCAAGCTGGGACCGGAGGAGATCACCCGGGACATCCCCAACGTTGGTGAAGATACCCTGAAGGACCTGGACGAGAACGGCATCATCCGCGTAGGCGCCGAGGTCCACTCCGGCGACTATCTGGTGGGCAAGGTCACCCCCAAGGGCGAGACCGAGCTGACCCCCGAGGAGCGGCTGCTGCGGGCCATCTTCGGCGAGAAGGCCAGAGAAGTCCGTGACACCTCCCTGAAGGTGCCTCACGGCGAAAGCGGCATCGTTGTGGATGTGAAGGTCTTTACCAAAGAAAACTCCGACGAGCTGGCTCCCGGTGTCACCAAGTCCGTCCGGGTCTCCATTGCCCAGAAGCGGAAGATCTCCGTGGGCGATAAGATGGCCGGCCGGCACGGCAACAAGGGCGTTGTGTCCAGAGTCCTTCCGGAAGAGGATATGCCCTTCCTGCCTGACGGCACTCCTCTGGACATTGTGCTGAACCCCCTGGGCGTGCCTTCCCGTATGAACATCGGACAGGTGCTGGAGGTCCACCTGGGCTATGCTGCCCGGGCTCTGGGCTGGAAGGTGGCAACCCCCGTCTTCGACGGCGCCAACGAAAAGGACATCCGGGAGACCCTGAAGCTGGCCGGTCTGCGGGAAGACGGCAAGACCGTCCTCTATGACGGCCGTACCGGCGAGCCCTTCGACAATCTGGTCACCGTTGGCTACCCCTACTACCTGAAGCTCCATCACCTGGTAGATGACAAGATCCACGCCCGTTCCACCGGTCCCTATGCTCTGGTTACCCAGCAGCCTCTGGGCGGCAAGGCCCAGTTCGGCGGCCAGCGGTTCGGCGAAATGGAAGTCTGGGCCCTGGAGGCCTACGGTGCCGCCTACACCCTGCAGGAGATCCTGACCGTGAAGTCCGACGACGTCACCGGCCGTGTGAAGACCTACGAGGCCATCGTCAAGGGTGCCAATATTCCCAAGCCCGGCGTGCCCGAATCCTTCAAGGTCCTGGTCAAGGAGCTGCAGGCTCTGTGCCTGGACATCCGTGTGCTGGATGAGCAGGGCAACGAGATCGAGCTCAAGGAGGACGACGATGATGATGATGTGGTGTACTCCTCCGGCAGCGAGAACGAGGAAGTCGTTGTGGGAGACACCAATGATGTACTGGATGCCGGTTTCGTCATCGACGAGGACGGCCCTGACGATATTATGGACGTGTTCAGCGATCTGGAAAATGCCGATCCTGAGACGACTGAGGATTAAGGAGGCTCGGTAAATGGCAAATGCCACTTTTGATGCCATTAAAATCGGCATCGCTTCTCCGGAGATGATCCGGCAGTGGTCCTACGGCGAAGTCAAGAAGCCGGAGACCATCAACTATCGTACCCTGAAGCCCGAGCGGGACGGCCTGTACTGCGAGCGCATTTTCGGACCCACCAAGGACTGGGAGTGCCACTGCGGCAAGTACAAGAAGATCAAGTACAAGGGCAAGATCTGCGACCGCTGCGGCGTAGAAGTCACCAAGTCCAAGGTTCGCCGGGAGCGCATGGGCCACATTGAGCTGGCCGCTCCCTGCAGCCACATCTGGTATTTCAAGGGCATTCCCTCCCGGATGGGCCTGATCCTGGACATTTCCCCCAAGGTATTGGAGAAGGTCCTGTATTTCGCCGCTTACATTGTCACGGATCCCGGTGACGCGCCTCTGGCACTGAACCAGGTGCTCACCGAGAAGGAATACCGGGACATGCGGGAGAAGTATGAGAACGACTTCAAGGCCGGCATGGGTGCCGAGGCCGTCAAGGAGCTGCTGGAGCAGATCGACCTGGATCAGCTCTCCGAGCAGCTGCGCAACGAGCTGAAGACCGCCTCCTCCCAGAAGAAGCTGCGGATCGTCAAGCGCCTGGAGGTCGTAGAGGCCTTCCGGGAGTCCGGCAACAAGCCCAGCTGGATGATCATGGACGTTCTGCCCGTCATCCCTCCCGATATCCGGCCTATGATCCAGCTGGACGGCGGCCGCTTCGCCACCTCCGACCTGAACGATCTGTACCGCCGGGTCATTAACCGGAACAACCGCCTGAAGCGGCTGCTGCAGCTCCACGCCCCCGACATCATTGTCCGCAACGAGAAGCGGATGCTCCAGGAGGCCGTGGATGCCCTGATCGACAACGGCCGCCGGGGCCGCGCCGTTACCGGCGCCAACAACCGGGCCCTCAAGTCTCTGTCCGATATGCTGAAGGGCAAGCAGGGCCGCTTCCGTCAGAACCTGCTGGGCAAGCGTGTTGACTACTCCGGCCGTTCCGTTATCGTGGTCGGTCCTGAGCTGAAGCTGTATCAGTGCGGCGTGCCCAAGGAAATGGCCATTGAGCTCTTCCGGCCCTTCGTTATGAAGAAGCTGGTGGCCGACGGCCTGGCCAACAACATCAAGTCCGCCAAGAAGATGATCGACAAGGGCAAGACCGAGGTCTGGGACGCTCTGGACGACATCATCAAGGACCGCCCCGTTATGCTGAACCGGGCACCTACCCTGCACCGTCTGGGCATCCAGGCCTTTGAGCCCATCCTGGTAGAGGGCCGGGCCCTGAAGCTGCACCCCCTGTGCTGCACCGCCTTCAATGCCGACTTCGACGGCGACCAGATGGCTATCCATGTGCCTCTGTCCCCCGAGGCCCAGGCGGAAGCCAGAATGCTGATGCTCTCCGCCAACAACCTGCTGCGGCCTCAGGACGGCAAGCCCGTTACCGTGCCTACCCAGGATATGATCCTGGGTGCCTACTACCTGACCTATACCCGCCTGGGCAAGGCAGAGAAGGGCTCCGAGACCGTTTACGTTACCGACTCCGGCGACACCAATCTGCCGGTGAACACCATTGTGGATGCCGATGAGTTCCTGGCTGCCAACAAGGCCGCCTCCTCTGTGGGCAAGGCCATTGCCAAGTTCCGGCCTATCCACAACTATTCCAGCGTCAACGAGGCCATTGCCGCCTACGCCGATGGTGCCATCGGCCTTCATGCCCCCATCCGCGTCCGCTACGGCAAGGAAATCGACGGAGAGACCCAGTACCGGATCATCGATGCCACCGTGGGCCGCCTGATCTACAACGAGCCCATTCCCCAGGATCTGGGCTTTGTGGACCGCTCTGTTCCCGGCCACGAGTTCGACCTGGAGGTCTCCTTCCTGGTTGGCAAGAAGCAGCTGGGCAAGATCATCGACAAGTGTATCCGCAAGCATGGCTTTACCATCGCCACCGAGATGCTGGACCGGATCAAGGCTCTGGGCTATAAGTATTCCACCAAGGGCGCTATCTCCGTGTCCATTGCCGACATGGTGGTGCCTGCCATCAAGTATGAGCTGGTGAAGCAGGCCGAGGGCAAGGTGGTGGAGATCGAAAACTTCTACCGCCAGGGCTATATCACCAACGACGAGCGTTACCGTCTGGTGGTCCAGCAGTGGGAGAAGACCACCAAGGATGTCACCGACGCTCTGCAGGGCAACCTGGACGAGTTCAACCCCATCTACATGATGGCGGACTCCGGTGCCCGTGGCTCCATGGCTCAGATCCGTCAGCTGGCCGGTATGCGTGGCCTGATGGCCGATACCGCCGGCCGTACCATCGAGATCCCCGTCAAGGCCAACTTCCGTGAGGGCCTGTCCGTTCTGGAGTACTTCATCTCCTCCAGAGGCGCCCGTAAGGGCATGACCGATACGGCCCTTCGTACCGCCGACTCCGGCTACCTGACCCGCCGAATGGTGGATGTTTCCCAGCAGGTCATCATCCGGGAGAAGAACTGCGGCACGACCCACGGTATTTGGGTGGGTGCCGTCATCCAGAAGGGCGATGTCATCGATACCTTCGGCAACCGGATCCGGGGCCGTTACCCCGTCCACGATGTGGTGGATCCCAAGACCGGCGAGCTGCTGCACTCCAAGGACGTTATGATGATGCCCGAGGATGCGGCCAAGTTCGAAGCCCACGGCATTGACAAGATCTATATCCGTACCATCCTGGGCTGCCGGGCCCGGAACGGTGTCTGCGCCAAGTGCTACGGCATGAACCTGGCCACCTCCAAGGAAGTGGACCTGGGCGAGGCCGTCGGCATTATCGCGGCCCAGTCCATCGGCGAACCCGGTACCCAGCTGACCATGCGTACCTTCCACTCCGGCGGCGTTGCCGGTGACGACATCACCCAGGGTCTGCCTCGAGTTGAAGAACTGTTCGAGGCCCGCCGTCCCAAGAAGATGGCCCAGATCTCCGAGATCACCGGTGTTGTTTCCATCGACGATACCCACCGCACCGCTCTGCGTAACATCACCGTGACTGCTGACGACGGCGAGGTGAAGGTCTACCAGGTCCCCTACTCCGTGGGCCTGAAGGTCTCCCACGGCAAGGTAGTCCAGAAGGGCGAGCCCATCACCGACGGTGCCCTGTATCCCCAGGATGTGCTCCGGATCTCCGGTGTGGAGGCGGTCCAGGATTACCTGGTCCAGTCTGTCCAGGCTGTGTACCGCCAGCAGGGCGTTGAGATCAACGATAAGCACATCGAGGTCATCATCCGCCAGATGATGCGTACCACCCGTGTGGAGGATCCCGGCGACACCACCCTGCTCGTCGGCTCCGTTGTGGACAACTTCGAGTTCGAGGATGCCAACGCCGCGGTCCAGGCCCGGATCGATGCCGGTGAGACCGACCTGAAGCTGGCTGTGGGCTCTGCTGTGCTGCTGGGCATCACCAAGGCCTCTCTGGCCACGGACTCCTTCCTGTCTGCCGCATCCTTCCAGGAGACCACCAAGGTCCTCACCGATGCCGCCATCAAGGGCAAGGTAGACCACCTGGTGGGTCTGAAGGAGAACGTCATCATCGGTAAGCTCATCCCTGCCGGTTCCGGCCTGATGGCCTACCGGGACTACGAGCCCGGCGCGACTCCGGCTGCCCGTATGCCTGAGGAAGAGGAAGAGCGGGCCATCGAAGGCGAATAAGCGATAAAACCCATCCCCCTGCCGATTTTCGGCAGGGGGATTTCCCGTTTTCTCCGGCTCCCACCCATCTGGAAAGATGGCTTTTTGGCATGGGGGACCCGGAGAAATCGGAAATTACACATTTACAATTGCACGCTGATGGTGTATACTAAAATTGGTGATATCCACCAAAAGGAGGGAGAACGATGAAGGTCAAATGTGATTTTTGCGGCACCATGATGAACGATACCGAATCCGTTTGCCCAAGCTGCGGCGCACCCAATGCCAGCGTCCGAAGATCCAGCGGCGATCAGCCCCTGACCATTGAGGAGCTGAAAAAGTGGTACGAAAGCAAGGGCCTGCCGCCGGAGAACGTGACCCGGTTCTTTATCGGGAAAAATGTCAGAGAGCCAAAAGCCTTCGGTGTCTACTTTGAGGAAGAGTCCGGAAATTATATTGTCTACAAGAACAAAGCCTCCGGCGAACGGGCAGTGCGCTACCGGGGCACAGACCAGGCCTATGCGGTAAACGAGCTGTTCCAGCGGCTCAAACAGGAGATCACCCAGCAGAAAATGCGCAATGTCAGACAGGCGGCCGGAGGCACCGGAGGAAAGCGGGACCCTAAAGCCGACCTGGTGGAGTCCGGCAAAACCCTGGGCAAGGGCTGCATCGGGTGTCTGGTGTTCATTGTCGGCTCTGTGGCGGCCATATTTGTCCTGATGATCGCCCTGGGATTGTTTCTCATGCGCAACGATCCTTCCGGGGGCTACTATACCTATGACAATACCTGCTACTACTACAGTACCAGCAGCTATGCCGACCTGAACTGGTTCCGTTACGATGGGGAGGACTGGCAGGGCCCCCTGGACCTGGCCCAGGTGCCGGACCCATTGGAAACCAAAAAATCCAGCAAGCCCTATTTTACCGCCAACAGCTGGGATTCCGGCCTGCCCTGCCCGGACTTTGGGCAGAGTGTCTACGGCCAGGATCTGCAGGAGAATATGTACGTATCCAGCGGCTATTACCGCTGCGGGGAGCTGTATTACCACTTAAACAGCAATTATAATGAGGATTGGTTCCTGTGGATGGATCAGTGGGAGAAGGTGGACTTTTCCAGGCTGCCCAAGGAGCTTCGGCACCCCTCCCTTGCGAAGGACTGCCTGGTGTCCCAGACCTATACCAGCTCTTTGGGGGCCGGTGACTTTGAACAGAGCCTGGTCTACCGGGACAGTCAGGCCTCCAAGACCGCCTCCCGGGGATACTACCGCATCCACGATAAGACCTATTACCACCAGGGCTACTTCTATGACGATGAATGGTACAGCTATGATGACCAGGAGGGCTGGCAGCCCATAGAACACAGCGCCATGCCGGAGGAGCTGCACCATCCCTCCATGGTCCAGGACTTCTATTACACGGATACCTGGGACCCGGCCACCCAAACGGCAGACTTCGCGGATTCTGAATTCTATGAAGCCCCCAAGGCAAACGGCTCCGGAAGCAGCTCGGACAGCGATTTCAGCTGGGATTCCGGAGACTCCTGGGACAGCGGCGACACAGACTGGGATTCTGACTGGTGACCTTCCTTTTTCCCGTTTTCAGGCAGAAAAACCGCCCCGCTCAATACCCGAGCGGGGCGGTTGGCTTATCGAACAGACCGGGCGTACTCCGTAGGCGTGATGCCGAACTTCTCTTTGAACTGCCGTGAGAAGTGGTGAACGGTGGAGTATTGCAGGGCGGCGGCGATCTCCGTAAAATTCAGATTGTTTTCCCGGATCATTTGCTTGCTCTCCTGGAGCTTGATCCGGCGGATATATTCGCCGGGGGAGATCTGCAGGTTCTTCTGGAAGAGAACGGTCAGGTAGCTGGGGCTCACGTCTACCTCCTGGGCGATGAGGCGCACGGAGAGCTTCTCCCGGATGTGGGCAGAGATATACTGCTGGGCGTGGCGGATGATCTCGTTTTCGCTGTGGACGGTGTTGGTGCCCTGGAGCCGGACGGCGGTGGGATTCAGGGTCTCCCGCAGGAGCACCAGCAGGAGCATGGTGAGCTGGGCGATGACCATATCTGTGGCGAAGGGGTCCTTTCGCTCCTGAGTCCGGAGCATCTGCTGCAGGAGCGTGACGGCCTCCTGGGGCACGGCCAGCTTCCGGTTGTACAGGGGGGACAGATCCCCGCCCTCTACGTCGAAAGAAATGGTGACGAATCGGGGAGCTACGCCGATATCTGCGTACTGCATGTGCCACTGGTCCGGGGCGTAGAGCATAGCGTCCCCCTGGTGGAGGAGCCAGTCCTGCCCGTCGGCCACGGAGTGGAGGCTGCCCTGGTCCACATAGGTGAACTCCGGCATTGGGTGGGATTCTCCGGGGAAGAGGAAGCCCTGCTCCTTTTCCTGATAAAAGAAGGTATAGATACCGACGACCCGCAGTTGTCCGTCAATGCGGATGTTCCGGCTGGCGCAGCTGCCCAGCCGCTCCGGCTGGATCTCCGCCGAAAGGGTCACCGTGACCTCGTCCTTGTAGACGCTGAGGGAGAAGAAAATGTCTTTGCTGATCGATACGGTCTTGTCCAGGTAGTAGTGCTGGTACTCCTGCCCGTCCTTGCTGACGGAGAGGACGCACATATCGCCGGTGCAGGTCAGCAGCGTGTCGGCGTTGGCCCGATAGAGGGATGCCTCCATCTGGGTGAGCTTCATGTGCACGGCGTTTTTTGGGGCGGCCTGTTTTGGCTGGGCCCGCTCCGGCAATACGGTGCCGAAGCCCTGGAATGTGACCTGGTTCAGATTCTGGATCATGAGCGGTGGCTCCTTCCCTATGGAACAGATGGTGTTATTATACCGTTTAGAATTGAAAATGGCAAATGATTAATGCACAAAATTTTTGCAATATTTTCGTACACTATGTCGAAAACCGGTTACGGGGAAGAGAAAATGGTAAATGTATACAAATGTGATGTTGCAAAATTGTATGTTTTGCCATAAGAACCATGTGTCCGCCGATGGTAATACATATTTTACATTTTGACGAAAATAAACGTTGAAATCTTGGGCCGGTTCGTGTATAATGTCACTGTTCGAGTCTTACGACCTTCGGATCAATTTACCTCTGGAAGGCAGAAGCCCTCCCGAAAGGAGCCATTTTTAGCCATGTATACTGTTAACGCCATTCGTAATATCTGCCTGCTGGGCCACAGCGGAAGCGGAAAGTCCGCCCTGGCAGAGAGCCTGCTGTATATGACCGGTGCCATCGACCGGATGGGCAAGAACGCCGACGGAAATACCGTCAGCGACTATGACCCCGAGGAGATCCGCCGTAATATTTCTATTTCTACCTCCGTCATCCCCGTAGAGTACCACAACACCAAGATCAACATTCTGGATACCCCGGGCGGCTTTGATTTCTCCGGTGCCGTTATGGAGGCGCTTCGGGCCTCTGACGCGGCCATTCTGGTGCTGTCCGCCAAGGACGGCATCACCGTGGGCTTTGAGAAGGCCTGGGCCTACTGCGAGGAGCGGAATATGCCCCGGTTCATCTACATCTCCAAGGTAGACGAGGACCACTCCGATTATAACGCCACCTTCAATTCCCTCCGGGAGCGCTACGGCAACAAGATCGCCCCTGTTATTGTGCCCATCTGGGACGCTTCTCATAAGGTCACCGGCATCATCGACGTGCTGAACAAGCGGGCCTATGAGATGCAGAATCTGAAGCGTGTGGAGATTCAGGTCCCGGAGGACAAGGCCCCCGTCATTGAGGAGTTCAACGATGCCCTGAAGGAGGCCGTGGCCGAGACCGATGAGGCATTGATGGACCGGTTCTTCGAAGGCGATGACTTTACATACCGGGAGATGATCACGGGCCTGCACCAGGGCGTGAGGGAGCTGAGCCTGTTCCCCGTGCTCTGCGGCTCCGCCGTAACTTGCCTGGGCAGCCTGATGCTCATGGACCACATTGTGGACCTGCTCCCCAACCCCGTAGAGGGCAACTATCACAAGGCCACCAACGCCGAGGGCGAGACCGAAGAGTTTGTGGTGTCCCCCGGCGGCGTCCCCGCGGCCTTTGTGTGGAAGACCGTCTCCGACCAGTTCGGCAAGTATTCCTTCATCAAGGTCCTCTCCGGCGAGATCACCCCGGATACCACGCTGGTCAATTCCCGCACCGGTGACACCGAGAAGCTGGGCCGTATGTACGTCATGTGCGGCAAGAAGAATACCGAGGTCAAGGTCCTCTCCTGCGGCGATATCGGCGCCATCGGCAAGATGGATAAGGTCAAGACCGGCGATACCCTCTGCGACCCCAGAAAGGTGGTCTCCCTGAAGCAGGTCCCCTATCCCAAGCCCTGCT
>URGL01000065.1 GCA_900547405.1 uncultured Eubacteriales bacterium | reverse complement strand
GTCCGACCTGGTACCGCCCCTCTTCCGCCGCTGCGGCGGCACCTTCCCCCAGGGGAAGGTAAGGGAACGCCTCCGGCGGGGGCTGGGGTAAAAAGTTTTCCACAGCCTGTGAAAAAGTCTGTGGAAAACATCTTGTAATCTGTAGATAACTATGCTATAATGCAGGATGAAATATTGTGCCCAAATTTTCGGCCCCCTCCTGGGAAAATTGGGCAAGACAGAGAGGAGCCCATTATGTATTCATCCGCCTATGTCTGGGCAAAGATCCTGAGTTACATCGAGGAGCGGCTGGGCGCCGTGACCGTATCCGCCTGGTTTGACGACGCGGAGGTGGTGGAGCTGAATGATAACAATCTGATCCTCTACTCCCCCTCGGACTTCCGCCGGGACATCATCAGCCGCCGCTGCACCGACTATATTCAGGACGCCCTGAAGGAGATCTTCAACTCCGACGCCAAGCTCCTGGTTTTCGACGACAAAGCCAAGGAAAACTATCTGAACAAGGGGAAGGCCGTCTCCACCTCCATGGATTTCAATCCCCAGTTCACCTTCGACAATTTCGTGGTGGGCCCCTCCAACCGGTTCGCCCACTCCGCCGCCATCGCCGTCTCCAAGACCCCGGGGCAGGTGTATAACCCTCTGTTTATCTACGGCCCCGCCGGTGTGGGCAAGACCCATCTGCTCTACGCCATTGCCAACGGCATCCGCAAGCAGAACCCCAACGCCAACATCGTCTATATCAAGGGCGACGAATTCACCAACGAGCTGATTGCCGCCATTGCCAACGGCAAAAATATCGAATTTCGGAGCAAATACCGGGAAAGTGACCTGTTCCTCATCGATGATATTCAGTTTATCGCCGGTAAGGAATCCACCCAGGAGGAATTTTTCCACACCTTCAACAAGCTCTACGAGGAGCACAAGCAGATCGTCATGACCTCCGACCGGAAGCCCAGCGATATGCTGACATTGGAAGACCGGCTGCGGACCCGTTTCGAGTGGGGCCTGCTTGCGGACATCCAGCCCCCGGACTACGAAACCAGAATGGCCATCCTGAAAAACAAGGCCAAGAGCCTGGGGCTGCCCCTGACCGACGACGTGCTGAACTACATCGCCGTCAACGTCACCAACAACGTCCGGCAGCTGGAGGGCACGGTGAAGAAGATCCTGGCCTACCGGGATCTGAACAATATGCCCCTGGACCTGCCGAACGTCAGCCGGGCCATTGACGATATGTTCAAGTCCGAGGGCAACGCCCTGCCTACCCCCAGCCTGATCATCAGCCAGGTCTGCAAATTCTACTCCGTAGACGAGACCGTGCTCCGGGGCACCCTGAAAAACAAGGGCGTAGCCGAGGCCCGGCAGGTGGCCATGTATCTCATAAGGAAGCTGACCAATCTTTCCTTGCCCGACATCGGCAAGGAATTCGCCAAAGACCATTCCACGGTGCTCTACGCCATCCGCAAGGTGGAAAACGCCCTGAAAAACGGGGACCGGACCGTCCAGGAGAACATCCAGACCATCACCGCCAACATCAACGCCTGCCTGTAAAACCCTCTCCAAATTTTCTCCACAGCCCCTGTGAAATGTGGAAGGAATTTCTGTGGAATTTTGGCGGCCCAAAATTCTCTTCACACCCCCTGTGGATGGATCTATTTTTCTCCACACCCGGCTGTGGAGAAAAAACAGCGCCGCTTCTAAGTTCTTTTCAGGTTATCCACATAATTTTCTACTACGACTCCTGTTACTACAAATAAGAAGCTATTCTCTTATATATCTACATTCGTTATTCAGAAAGGACGAACATCCATGCGCTTTACCTGTGAAAAAAATTCACTGCTGCAAGGCCTGAATATTGCCTCCAGAACCGTAGCTGTCAAAAGCAGTCTGAGCCTGATCGAGGGGATCCTCTGCAAGGCCGGTATGGGCATTTCTCTCACCGGCTACAATATGGAAACCGGCATTACCTACGACATCGATGCCGATGTTGTGGAGTCCGGCTCCTGCATCCTTCCCGCCAAGCTCTTCGGAGACATTATCCGGCGGCTGCCGGAGGGCCCCGTCACCGTGGTGGTGGACGAAAGCAGTTACAAGGTCTCCATCCGTTCCGGCTTTGCCTCCTTCAATATTTCCGCGGAAAACGCGGAGGACTATCCGGAGCTTCCCGATGTCAATGACGGCCGGCCTATCCTGATCCCTCAGAACAAGCTGAAGGAGCTGATCTCCGGCACCATTTTTGCCGTGGCCGACAATCAGGCCCGGCCCATCCATAACGGCGTCAAGTTTGAGGTCTCCGATACCGCCGTTACCGCCGTGGCCGTGGACGGCTTCCGGCTGGCCCGGCGGACCTACCATCCCGAGACCCCTCTGAGCCGGGAGATGAATTTTGTGGTGCCCTCCCAGGGACTGAAGGAAGTGGAGAAGATCCTGACGGATTCCGAGGAAAACGCCTCCTTCCTCCTGGGTGCCAAGCACATTCTCTTCCAGGTAGGCTCTGCCACCCTGGTTTGCCGTCTGCTGGAAGGAGATTTCCTGGACTGGCGCAGAGTGGTACCTACGGGCAGCCCCATCAAGCTGGTGGCCAACGTGTCGGACCTGTCCTCCAGCGTGGAGCGGGTGGGCCTCATCGTCTCCGAAAAGAACAAGAGCCCGGTGCGCTGCGTCTTTTCTGACCAGGAGGTGCTGATGCGGACCTCCAACACCATCGGCGCCGCCGAGGATAAGTGCGCCTATGCCGGCGACGGCAAGGAAACGGAGATCGGCTTCAATGTCCGCTATCTCATCGATGCCCTCCGGGCGGTCCCCAGCGAGGAGGTCACACTGGAGCTGACCAACGGCCTGAGCCCCATCGTCCTGACCCCCGTGGACAAAAAGCAGGACTTTGCCTACATGGTCCTGCCCGTCCGGATCAAGAACGGTTAACGTTACCTTCCCCTGGGGGAAGGTGGCTCGGCGCAGCCGGGACGGAAGAGGGGCGGCATAATCTCTGGATTTGTTCCGCCTCCTACAGGCAAAGAACGGACCCTGGTGAATGGCAGACGCTTACCGCTCGCGTAGGGGCTGATGCCCACATCAGCCCGCAGGTTCGACAACAGAGCGCTGCGTTTGTACCCACCGGTTCTGCCCGTCAGGTCTCGGGGCGATGTGGGCATCGCCCCCTACGCGTACCGGCGGCAAACGACATTCAACAGGGCCTGACCCTTGTCTGAAGGGGTCCGCCCCACACCCGTCAGGGCCTATGGCCCTGCCACCCTCTCCCAGGAGAGGGTCATGGGAACGCGAAAGGAAGATTTTTATATGAAAGTATCCGTCAAAAAGAAGGACGCCCCCAAGGTCCTGACCATCCAGACCGACTTCATCAAGCTGGAGGCGGCCCTCAAATACGCCGCCCTCACCGCCACCGGCGGAGAGGCCAAGGAAGTGATCCTCCAGGGGCTGGTCACCGTCAATGGGGAGGTATGCACCATGCGTGGGAAGAAGCTCCGCACCGGAGACAGCTTCACCTTCCAGGGCGAGACCTATGTGATTTCCGGAAATGAACCTTCGTGAATTGGAGCTCCGGTTCTTCCGGAACTACGAAGAGCAGCGATTCTCCTTTGCCCCAGGGGTGAACCTCATTGTGGGCAGCAATGCCCAGGGGAAGACCAACCTTCTGGAGGCCATCAGCTTTTTGGGCTCCGGCAAAAGCTTTCGGGCCCAGAAAACCGGAGAAATGGTGGGCTTTTCCAGGGAATTCGCGGAAATTACCGGAAAATGCGACTCCCAGGGCCGGGAACAGACGGTCCGCTGGGTTCTCTATCCCAACGGCCGCCCCAGGCAGCTGTGGCGCAACGGGGTCCGGAAAAAATCCGCCGGGGACCTGACCGGGGTCCTGCCCACGGTGCTCTTCTGCCCGGAGGATCTGATGATCCTCAAAAGCGGAGCATCCCAGCGCCGCCGGTTCGGCGACACGGTGCTTTGCGCCCTGCGGCCAAACTACGAGGCGGCTCTGGCGGAATACAACCGGATCCTGGAGCAAAAGAGCCGGATCCTGAAGGACGGCCACGAGGATATCCGGCTGCTGTCCCTGCTTCCGGACTACGACCAGCGATTGTGCCAGGTGGGAGCCCTGCTGATATCCTATCGGGCCCGGTTTTACCAGTCCCTGGGCCAGGAGGCCGCCAGGTTTCACAGCCGGTTTTCCGGCGGGGCGGAGGAATTCCGCCTGGAATACAAGACCGTTTCCACGGTAAAGGACCCCTTTGCCCCTGCAGCCCAGCTCCGGGAAGACCTGCAGGCCCATCTGGAGGCCCATGGCCGGGCGGAGCTCCAATCCTGCTCCTGCCTGACGGGGCCCCATAAGGACGACTTCACCATCACCCTTTCCGGAGTGGACCTGAAGAGCTACGGCTCCCAGGGCCAGACCCGCACCGCTGCCATCAGCCTGAAGCTGGCCCAGCGGGAGCTTATGAAGCGGGAATTCGGGGAGGAGCCATTGCTGCTTCTGGACGATGTCCTGTCGGAGCTGGACGAAAAACGGCAGGATTTCGTGCTGAATCAGATCTCCTCCGGCCAGGTGTTCATCACCTGCTGCGAGCCGGGAAGGTTTACAAAGCTGGGAAAAACCATGGAGATTTCCGGCGGGGCGCTCCAAAGCCCTCTCCTGCCTGGAGAGGGTGGACCGGCCTAGCCGGGCCGGGTGTGGAGGGGACCCCTGCCGGTATCAACCGGGCCCCGTTGAATGGCGTAGACCCATCACCCGCGTAGGGGGCGATGCCCACATCGCCCCGTAACCTGACGGGCAGGACTGGTAGGTACAAACGTGCCGCCCAGTTATCGAACCCTCGGGACGATGAGGGCATCGTCCCCTACGCGAAAGGGAAGAATGTACCATGTAACCAGGTCCGGCCGAATATTTCAGGTGTCCCCTCCACACCCGCCGCTGCGGCGGCACCCTCGGAAAGCACAGAGGGCAGGGGGTCCCGCTTATTTTCATAAATTCGAGAATGGAGGACAAAATGTCTGACGAAACCAAAGTAACTCAGGAATACGGCGCGGAGCAGATCCAGGTGCTGGAAGGGCTGGAGGCAGTCCGGAAGCGGCCCGGTATGTATATCGGCTCCACGTCTTCTTCCGGTCTGCATCATCTGGTCTACGAGATCGTGGACAATGCCATTGATGAGGCCTTGGCCGGATACTGTAAGCATATTACCGTGACCATCAACCCCGGCGATTCCATCACCGTCACCGATGACGGCCGTGGCATTCCCGTGGATATCCAGCCCCAGACCGGACGGCCCGCCCTGGAGGTCGTGTATACCGTGCTCCATGCCGGCGGAAAGTTCGGCGGCGGCGGCTACAAGGTCTCCGGCGGCCTTCACGGCGTAGGCGCCTCCGTGGTCAACGCATTGTCCCAGTGGCTCCGGGTCCGGGTCCACAAAAACGGGAACATCTACGAAATGAAATTCTCCCGGGGCCACATCACCCAGGAGATGAAGATCGTGGGCACCACGGACCACACCGGCACCGAGGTCACCTTCCAGCCGGATCCGGAGATGTTCGACAGCCTGGTCTATGACTATGAGATCCTCCATGAGCGGATGCGGGAGGAGGCCTTCCTGAACGCCGGACTCTCCATCACCATTACCGACGACCGGACGGAGGAGAAGAAGCGGGATACCATGTGCTTCGAGGGGGGCATCCGGGAGTTTGCCCGGTGGGCCAACCGGAACAAGACCCCGGTCCACGAGGACGTGATCTATATGTCCGGCTCCAAGGGAGATGCCAGCGCCGAGATCGCCCTGCAGTACAACGACGGCTACAACGAATTCATGCTGTCCTTCGCCAATGATGTCCGCACCCCGGAGGGCGGCATGCACGAAACCGGCTTCAAGACTGCCCTGACCCGTGTCCTCAATGCCTACGGTGTGAAAAACGGCATCATCAAGGGAGACGACAAGGTCTCCGGCGAGGACTGCCGGGAGGGCATTACCGCCATTATCTCCGTGAAGCTGACGGATGCCCAGTTCGAGGGCCAGACCAAGGCCAAGCTGGGCAACGCCTATATTAGGACTCTGGTGGATCAGGTGGTCAACGACCAGCTGTCCACCTACTTTGAGGAGCACCCCCAGACCGCCAAGCTGATCCTGGACAAGGCCATGATGGCCAACCGGGCCAGAGAGGCAGCCCGGAAGGCAAGAGAATCCATCCGCCGGAAGACGGGGCTGGAATCCGGACAGATGCCGGATAAATTGCAGGACTGCAACGAGCGGGATCCCAGCCTCTGCGAAATTTACATCGTCGAGGGCGATTCCGCCGCCGGTTCCGCCATCCAGGGCCGGGACTCCCGGTTCCAGGCCATTCTCGCCATGTGGGGCAAAATGCTGAACGTGGAAAAGGCCCGGGCGGACAAAATCTACGGCAACGACAAGCTCTATCCGCTCATTGTGGCTCTGGGTGCGGGCATCGGCGAGGAATTCGACATCAATAAGCTCCGCTATCACAAGGTCATCATTATGGCCGATGCGGATGTGGACGGTGCCCATATCCGGACCCTGCTTCTGACCTTCTTTTTCCGCTATATGCGGCCCATGATCGAAAACGGCTACGTTTACTCCGCCGTGCCCCCCCTGTACAAGCTGACCCGGGGCAAGACCACGAAAGTTGCCTACTCCGATGAGCAGCGGGACACAGTCTCCGCCCAGATGCGCGCCGACAACCCTAACGCCAAGGTGGATATTGCCCGGTACAAGGGCCTTGGCGAAATGGACCCCCACGAGCTGTGGGAGACCACCATGGATCCGGAGCAGCGCTCCCTTCGCCGGATCACCCTGGACGATGCCGCCCGGGCGGACGAGATATTCACCGTTCTCATGGGCGAGCAGGTGGAGCCCAGAAAAGACTGGATCGAGCGGAACGCAAAGTACGCGGTAAATCTGGATTTCTAACGCGAGCTGTCATTGCGAGACAGTCCGCAGACTGTCGTGGCAATCCCCCGGTTGAACGTACAGCCTGAAAACCCGGGGGGCTGCCACACCAGCGTGCGCGCTGGTTCGCAGTGACATACTGTCAAGGAGGTGCTTTATGGCACACAACAGAAGCTACAAACCAGAGGACATTGCCTTCCCCGACCAGGTGATCACCGAATCCCACCTGGTGGAGGAGATGGAACGGTCCTATATCGAATACGCCATGAGCGTCATTGTTGGCCGGGCCCTGCCGGATGTGCGGGACGGCCTGAAGCCGGTCCACCGGCGGATCCTCTACACCATGTACGAAAGCGGCCTGACCTCGGACAAGCCCTTCAAAAAGTCGGCCACCTGCGTGGGCGATGTGCTGGGCAAATACCATCCCCACGGCGATGCCTCCGTATACGACGCCATGGTCCGGCTTGCCCAGGACTTCTCCATGCGTTACCTTCTGGTAGACGGCCACGGCAACTTCGGCTCCGTGGACGGAGACCCCTCTGCCGCCTACCGTTACACTGAGGCCCGACTCAGCAAAATTTCCAACGAAATGCTCCGGGACATCGACAAGGACACCGTAGACTGGGACCCCAACTTCGACGAAAGCCGGAAGGAACCCAGAGTGCTGCCCAGCCGGTTCCCCAACCTTCTGGTCAACGGCTCCTCCGGCATTGCCGTGGGCATGGCCACCAATATTCCCCCCCACAACCTGAAAGAGGTCATCAATGCCTGCATCTGCGTGCTGGATGACCCGGAGTGCACCCTGGTGAACCTGATGGACCACATCACCGGTCCCGACTTCCCCACCGGCGGCATCATCATGGGCCGCAGCGGCATCCGGGCAGCCTACGCCACGGGCCGGGGCAAGGTGGTGGTGAGAGCCAAGACGGAATTCGAGGAGTTCGGCAAGGACCGGACCCGGATCATCGTCACGGAGCTGCCCTACCAGGTGAACAAGCGGCAGCTCATCAAAAATATTGCGGACCAGGTGAAGGACAAGCGCATCGACGGCATCTCCGACCTCCGGGACGAGACGGACCGGAACGGTATGCGGATGGTCATCGAGCTGAAAAAGGATGCCAACCCTCAGGTGGTCCTGAATAACCTCTTCAAGCAGACCGCCCTGCAGTCCAATTTCTCCATCATCATGCTGGCCCTGGTGGACAACCAGAAGCAGCCCAAGATCCTGTCCCTGCGGCAGATCCTGGACGAGTACCTCAAGTACCAGGAAGAGGTCCTGACCAGACGGACCCAGTACGACCTGCGGAAGGCCCAGGAGCGGGCCCATCTGCTGGAGGGCCTGCTCATTGCCCAGGACAACATTGACGAGGTCATCCATATCATCCGCTCCTCCTACGACAACGCCAAGCAGAACCTGATGGAGCGGTTTTCTCTGGACGATGTCCAGGCCCAGGCCATCTGCGATATGCGGCTCATTGCCCTCCAGGGTCTGAACCGGGAGAAGCTGGAAGCCGAGTACAAGGAGCTGGAAGAGAAGATCGCCTACTACCAGGAGCTGCTCAGCGATGAAACCAAGCTCCGTGGGGTCCTCCGGGAGGAGCTGGTCCAGATCCGGGACAAGTTCGGTGACGACCGGAAGACCGTGATCCAGGACATCGAGGACGAGATCGACATCGAGGACCTGATCGATGAGGAGACCTGCGCCTTCACCCTTTCCAACCACGGCTATATCAAGCGGATGCCCGTAGACACCTACCGGACCCAGAGCCGGGGGGGCCGGGGGGTCAACGCCCAGAACCTGAAGGAGGAGGACTACGTCAAGAGTCTGAACATTGCATCCACCCACGACTATATCCTGTTCTTCACGGATATGGGCAAGGTCCATCTGCGCAAGGGCTACCAGATCCCGGAGGCCGGCCGGACGGCCAGAGGCACCGCCATTGTCAACGTCCTGCCCCTGGATGCCGGAGAAAACGTCACCGCCATGGTGGTGACCCGGGAATTCAACGACAATGAGTTCCTGCTCATGGCTACCCAGAAGGGCGTTGTCAAGCGCCTGCCCTTCATCACCCTGAAAACCAACCGGAAGGGCGGCATCCGGGCCCTGACCCTGGATGAGGACGATCACCTCATCAACGTCCTGCGGACCAATGGCAGCGACAATATCATCCTGGCCACCGCCCAGGGCATGGCCATCTGCTTCAACGAGTCGGATGTGCGCTGCATGGGCAGAGATGCCGCCGGTGTCCGGGGAATCAGCCTGAACGAGGGGGACTTTGTGGTAGGTGCCGAGAAGGTGGAGGAAGGCAAGACCCTCCTCACCGTCACCGAGAACGGCTACGGCAAGCGGACGGAGCTTGCCGAGTACCTGCGCACCGGCCCCGACGGGGAGAAGGTCCCCCAGAGCCGGGGGGGCAAGGGCCTGAAAAACTATAACATCACCTCCAAGACCGGCAATATTGCCGGGTGCCGTGTGGTGGGAGACAAGGATGACGTGATGCTCATCGAAAATGGCGGTGTCATCATCCGGATCCCCGCCTCCTCCATCAACGTCTACAAGCGGGATACGCAGGGTGTCATTGTCATGCGCATTGACGAGGGCAACAAGGTGGTGTCCATTGAGCGGGTGGAGCAGGAGGAGGAAGAACCTGCCGATACCCAGGAGACTGAGGAATGAAAACCGTGACCCTTTACACCGACGGGGCCTGCTCGGGAAACCCGGGCCCCGGCGGCTGGGGGGCCATCCTCAGCTACAACGGCTTTGAAAAGGAGCTCTCCGGCGGCGAGGACAAGACCACCAACAACCGGATGGAGCTGACGGGAGTCATCATGGGCCTGAAAGCCCTGAAGGAGCCCTGCATTGTGGAGCTCTATTCCGACTCCAAGTACGTCATCGATGCCCTGGAAAAGGGCTGGGCCTGGGGCTGGAAAAAGCGGGGCTGGGTGAAAAGCGACAAAAAGCCGGCCCTGAATCCGGACCTGTGGGAGGAGCTGCTGGCCCTGACCCAGAAGCACCAGCTCCGCTACCACTGGGTGAAGGGCCACGCCGACAACCCGAAAAACAACCGCTGTGATGAATTGGCGGTTGGAGAGTGGAAAAAGCGGAAATAATTGTTTCACGTGAAACAAAGGAGCACCCTATGTATCTATCCATCGGCAGCGACTTCTCCGTCCGGGATTCCAGCATTCTTGGCATCTTCGACCTGGACAATACCTCCACCTCCAAGCGCACCCGGTCCTTCCTGGACCGGGCCGAGGCCATGGGCCAGGTGGTCCCCTGCGATGACCTGCCCAAGACCTTTGTCCTCACCGCCGAATACGGCCTGACCCAGGTCCACCTGACCGCCCTGAGCACCAATACCCTGGAAAAGCGGCTGAGCAGATGAACGCCAAAGTCTTTCCCCTACGCGTAGAAGGAGGCTTTCTATGATCTATTCTATCGAAGAAATTGCCGCCCGCGTGGCCCCAATTGCCGAGGCCTATGGTCTGCGGTCCATCTATGTCTTCGGTTCTTACGCCAGAAATGAGGCAACGGAACACAGTGATATTGATCTATTGATCGATACCACCGGTACAAATCTGCGCAGTTTGCTCTCTCTTGGGCAGCTGTATTGCGATTTGGAGGCTGCGTTGCATAAAAAAATTGATTTGATCACACTGTCTTCGCTGGAGCAGTCCCCAGCCCTTTCCAGCGAGACACTGTTTCGGGAAAATGTGAATAAGGAGAAGGTGAAGTTGTATGATGTCGCCTGATTTACAAAGAATCAGCCGAATTCGGGACTATTGTCTGGAAATACAAAATACAATTATCCGCTACGGCAATGCGTTCCAGGTTTTCGATGCAGACAGAGACTACCAGAGAAGCATTGCCTTTTCTATTCTTCAAATCGGGGAACTGGGCGGTGGTTTGTCAGAGGAATATCGAAAAGCCACCAGCGGCAGAATTCAATGGGGACCCATGAAGGGTATGCGGAATATGGTTGCCCACAGCTATGGCAGTATGAGCCGGGAAATCATATGGGAAACGGCAACCGTAGATATTCCGGTTTTGCTTGCTTTCTGCGAGGAGCAGCTGAATGGTTCTGCCGGGTAATTCGGATAAGTTTCTTTTCCGTTTCGTTTTCCCGGCTATACTACCGAAAAAAAAGGAAGGATGATCCACTATGTGTACTGCCGCAACCTACAAAACCGACGCCTTCTACATGGGACGGACTCTGGACTATGAGCGTTCCTATGGAGATAAGGTCACTGTTACCCCCCGGAATTACCCCTTCCGCTTTCGGTGCCGGGAGGATATGCCCAGCCACTATGCCATGATCGGCATGGCGGCGGTGATGGAGGATTACCCCCTCTATTACGAGGCCTTCAACGAGAAGGGCCTGGGGATCTGCGGGCTGAACTTCGTGGGCAATGCCCATTATTTTGAGGAGGTACCCGGGAAGGACAACATCACCCAGTTCGAGCTGATCCCCTGGATCCTGGGCCAGTGCGAATCCGTAGCCCAGGCCCGGAAGCTCATCGAAAACCTGAACCTGGTCCGGATCCCCTTCCTGCCCACCCTTCCCCTGGCCCAGCTTCACTGGATCATCGGGGACGAAAAAGAAACCATTACTCTGGAATCCCAGGCCGACGGCCTCCATGTCTACGACAATCCCGTGGGGGTCCTGACCAACAATCCTCCCTTCCCCTATCAGATGTTCCATCTGAACAATTACCGGGCCCTGTCCATTGATACTCCGGAAAACGGCTTCGGCACGGACCTCAACGCCTATAGCCGGGGCCTGGGAGGCCTGGGTCTGCCCGGAGATCTGAGCAGCCAGTCCCGGTTCGTCCGGGTGGCCTTCACCAAGCTCCATTCCCTGTCCGGCTCCGGCGAGGTAAGCTCCGTCAGCCAGTTCTTCCACATTCTGGGCAGCGTAGACCAGCAGCGTGGCCTGTGCCGATTGGGGGAAAACGAGTACGAGATCACCCTGTATACCTGCTGCTGCAACGTGACCAAGGGCATCTATTACTACACCACCTACGACAACCACCAGATCACCGCCCTGGATATGCACCGGGAGGATCTGGATGGCAATCGCCTCATCGCCTACGAGCCCATCAAGGACCAGCAGATCCGTTATCAGAACTGAATCACCTCCGCACCCGGGAAGCAACTACCGGGTGCGTTTCCTTACCTTCCCCTGGGGGAAGGTGCTGACCTCAGGCGGAAGAGGGGCGGTACCGGATTGGTTCTGGGTCCCGCCCCACACCCGTCAGGACCGGGTGCGGGTGGGACCCCTAAAGACGAAGGACAGGCCCCATGTATGCAGCCCCCGCCGGAGGAAGCCTTCCCCTACGGGGAAGGTGGACCGGGCGCAGCCCGGGACGGATGAGGGGAACCAACCGAAAA